>NZ_CP034570.1:1235768-1544710 GCF_003970695.1 Maribacter sp. MJ134 | reverse complement strand
ACCATAATACTTTCCCTTGAAGTGGTGCAGACCAGATTGGCAAACTATGCTACCACTACTATAAACAAAGAATTTGGCACCAATATTAATATTGAAAAGTTAAGAGTATCGCTAATTACATGGGATACCGCTTTAAGAGGTGTGTATATCGAAGACTATCAAAAAGACACACTTTTTTACGTTAGCGAACTTAAAACATCAATTCTCAGTGTTGGCAACCTTGCCAAAGGAAAATTGGAATTTGGAGATATCGATGTTGATGACCTTCACTTTAAACTCAAAAGTTACTACGGCGAACGTAATACCAATTTGGAAGTATTTATAGATAAATTGGACGATGGCAAACCCAGGAATCCAGGAACTCCGCCGTTTTTCTTCTCTTCTTCTTTCGTAGATATAAAGCGTAGTAAATTTCAATATATAGACGATAATCTTGAGAATGCCGAGGTACTGTTGTTCAAGAAATTAAACATACAGGCAAACGACTTTCAAATACTGGGTCCAGAAGTTTCTGCAGATATAGACGAAATGTCTTTTTACAGTAAACGGGGGCTACAGGTAGAGCGGCTAAAGACAGATTTTAAATATACCAAGCAACAAATGCGTTTTGATTCTTTACATATAAAAACGCCCTTGTCTAACCTGGAAGGCAACTTAATATTTAACTATAATCGAGAAGATTTCAAGGATTTCCTAAATAAGGTCAACGTAGAGGCAGTTTTTCAAGAATCGGTAGTTGCTTTTGATGAAATAAATTTAATTTATAACGAGTTTGGTAAAGGCAAAATAGCCACATTAACAACTAATGTCAACGGCGTTCTCAATGACCTCAATACGGACGATCTATTCTTGTTTTCGGATAATACGGGCATCCGCGGGGATTTTAATTTCAAAAATCTCTTTAACAAACAGAAAAGCTTCATACTAGATGCTAAGATGAAGAACGTAACCAGTAGTTACTATCAATTAAATGCATTGTTACCTAATTTAATAGGTAATTCTTTGCCTTCTACGTTTAGTAAATTGGGACAGTTCACCATTAGAGGAAATGCATTGATAACAGATTCATCCATCGATGCTAAAGTAAATCTCAATACCGCCGTTGGTAGTAGTTATGCCGATATGGTGATAACCGATTTCAATAACATAGATAATGCGGCCTACAAAGGCTTTGTTTCTTTGATAGATTTTGACCTTGGTGATTTCGTGGACAGTAAAAGTCTAGGAAAAACCAGCCTTGATTTTAATGTTGAGGGTAAAGGTTTTGTAAAAGAAAAACTGAACACCGAGGTTATAGGACAGATATATAGCATTGAATTTAACCGATACAATTATAAAGATTTAAAAGTCTCCGGTATTCTAAAAGAACAGTTGTTCGATGGGTCTTTGAGTAGTAATGATGAGAACATTAAGTTCGATTTTAAAGGGTTGGCAGACTTTGGTGAAACTAGGAATAACTTTAATTTCAAAGCGGCAGTAGCCTATGCTGATTTTAAGAAATTGAACTTTATCAACGATAGTGTTTCCATATTTAAAGGTAATGTGGACATGAACATCAATGGAACCACTTTAGACAATATCGTGGGAGATATCAACTTCAGTAAGACCAACTATCAGAATGCCAACGACACCTATTATTTTGATGATTTTTCGGTGACCTCCTCTTTTGAGAACCCAAATACCCGCATCATAAAAATTAATTCCCCCGATATCATAACCGGGTTTATGAAAGGCGATTTTAGAGTAAAAGAGCTAGGGAAATTGGTGCAGAATTCCTTGGGTAGTATCTATACCAATTATAGACCTTTTCAAATATCGGATGGACAGAACCTCACCTTCAATTTTAAAATATATAACAAAATAGTCGATGTTTTTTTTCCGGAAGTAAAGTTTGACCCTAATACTTTTATTAAAGGTAAAATAGTTGCGGATGAGGGAGATTTTAAACTTAATTTTGAGTCCCCGAGTATACAGGCATTCGGGAACAGTGCGGATAATATTGAAGTTAAAATTGATAATAAGAATCCGTTGTTCAATACCTATGTTACAGTAAGTGACCTAAATACACCGTATTATAATTTAAAGGATTTTAATCTCATCAATACCACCCTAAAGGATACCTTATTCTTTAGATCAGAATTTAAAGGAGGAAGCGAGTTCAATGATAGTTACAATCTAAACTTTTATCACACTTTTAATAAAGAAAACAAGTCCGTCATAGGTCTAAAGACCTCGGATGTAAGCTTTAAGGGGAATACTTGGGTCCTTAATAAGGACGGGGATTCCAAGAACAAGGTTATTTTAAACCGCTCATTGGATAGCATTACCATACAAGAAATCGTAATGAACAATGAGCAACGAGAACAGATACGGTTAAGAGGACAATTGGCCGATTCTACCTATAAAGATTTGCAATTGCAGTTTAAGATAGTTTCCCTGAATAAAATAACCCCGGTCATAGACAGCCTTAAACTGCAAGGCGAGGTCAACGGAAATCTCAACGTGCTGCAAAAGGACGGTATTTATTTACCTTCTTCCAATCTTAATATTGAAGGCTTTGGAATCAACGGAATGAGCTTGGGAGATTTGGCTATTAGTATTGTGGGTAATAGAGATTTAACGGAGTTTCAGGTAAATTCTCAACTTTCAGATAACGGGGTCGAAAAATTTGCCGTAGTAGGTAAGTTGGATAATACGAATAAAATGCCAACGGCTAATTTGGTCGCTAATTTCAATGATTTTGATTTAGAACCTTTTAGCCCTTTGGGAGAAGGTGTTATAGATAATATTCGAGGAGACCTGTCCGGCAGGGTCAATATTACGGGAGAGGTGGACAATCCTGATTTTAATGGTCTTTTGACCCTGGATGATGCCGGTATTGCAATTCCTTATCTCAATGTTGATTATGGTTTTGGCCCAAGATCACGGGTGCGACTAGAAAATCAAACCTTTAACTTTGAAAATATAGCATTACAAGATGTGTACAATAGCACAAAAGCTACTTTGGACGGTACCATTTCTCATAGTTATTTTGATAATTGGGTGCTTAATCTAAACGTAGATACAAACAATGATCGTTTCCTTATCCTTAATAAAGATTTTGAGGAAGGTGACCTGTATTACGGCACGGGTTATCTTAATGGTACTGGGCGTATTTATGGCCCCACAACTGCATTGAACATAGATGTTGATGGAGAAACCGCAAGGGGTACCTCTTTAAAAATACCTTTGAGTGATGTAGCTAGTGTCGGTGACTATTCCTTCATCAATTTTATCGAGAAGAACGATCTTAAAACAATAGCTGAGCAACGCCAACTAAAAGATTATCAGGGACTAGAGCTAGAATTTAATCTCGATGTAACGCCCGAAGCTGAGGTAGAAATAGTGACGGACACCAAAACGGGAAGTTCATTGAAAGGTACTGGGGAAGGTATTATTTTGATACAGATCAATACGAACGGTAAGTTTGAGATGTATGGAGACTTTGTTGTAGTAACGGGAGAATTCAACTATAAATTTGGAGGTATTATTGATAAAAAGTTTACCGTGAAACCTGGGGGTACCATTAATTGGGACCAAAAACCATTGGAGGCCAATCTTAGTATGGAGGCGGTTTATGCTTTAAATGCCAACCCCGCTCCTCTATTGGATGACCAAGGGTTTACCAGAAGGATTCCGACCAATGTGGTCATCAAATTAACGGGTGAACTGGAAAATCCGGATATTGATTTTGGAATAGATTTCCCTGGCACTAATTCCATTGTGCAATCCGAATTGGAATACAGATTGCAAGACCCAACAGTGGAAGAAAAGAATGCCATATTCTTATTGGCTCAAGGAACTTTTGTTAATGATCAAAGTGGTATCAATCAGCAAGCCATTACCGGGAATTTAGTGCAAAGTGCATCCGGTATACTTAATTCTATTCTAGGAGGGGGCGATGATAAACTAAACTTTGGCCTTTCCTATGAACAGGGTCTCCAGGATAGGAACGCCGCTATAGAAACAGATGATCGTATTGGGGTAACGGTTTCGACCCAGATAAGCGACAGAGTACTGTTTAATGGAAAAGTAGGGGTTCCGGTAGGAGCTTCCAGTGAAACGCTGGTAGCGGGGGATTTTGAAATACAAGTGTTGTTAAACGAGGAAGGAACTTTAAGCGCTAAATTTTTTAGCCGTCAGAGCGAAATCCAAACATTTTTACCGGACCAACAGGGTTCTACACAAGGGGCAGGGTTATCCTATGAGGTAGACTTCAATAGCTTTAAGGAACTGTTCCGAAAAATACTTCGAAAAAAGGAGCAAGGGAGCGAGGTCGAAAAAAAGAAAATCCCAAATGATAGCTTGCAAATTCCAACCGTCATGGGGAGGGATAGTCTTCTTAACTTTTATGCAAAGCCTAAGTCAATTCAATAAATTTATTGTAATAAAACGATGTCTTTTGTTAGGAAATTGTTAGGAATCTTTGTTTAATCGTTAAAATAACGTAATGAAGGTCTTTTCTATCGTTTTCGTTTCAAAAGCAAGCCAGTAATATTTCTTTATTGCTATAAGTTTTAGTAATTTCGTTGGCTTAATTTTTTTCATGTCAACAAAAATCAAGAAAATAGCGGTATTGACCTCTGGTGGGGACTCTCCCGGTATGAATGCGGCCATTCGTTCGGTGGTTAGAACCTGTGCTTATCTAAAGATAGATTGCGTTGCAATTTATAGAGGCTATCAAGGGATGATAGAGGGAGATTTTAAGCCAATGGACGCTCGTAGCGTTAACAATATAATCAATAAGGGCGGTACTATTTTAAAATCGGCTCGTTGTGAAGATTTTAGAAACCCTGAGGGAAGAAAACAGGCTTATGATCAGTTGGTCAAAGAAGGTATAGATGCCTTTGTTGTAATAGGTGGTGATGGTAGCTTTACAGGAGCAATGATATTCAACCAAGAATACGACTTTCCCGTAATAGGAATACCTGGAACAATAGACAACGATATTTTCGGTACCACGTTTACCTTAGGTTTTGATACGGCATTGAATACCGTTGTAGAGGCTATTGATAAGATAAGGGATACGGCGAGTTCACACAATCGCTTATTCTTTGTTGAGGTAATGGGTAGGGATGTAGGCCATATTGCATTAAATGCAGGAGTAGGGGCAGGAGCTGAGGAAATATTAATACCGGAAGAAAACTTGGGATTGGATCGTTTACTTGAGTCCTTAAAAAGGAGTAAGGAGTCCGGTAAGTCTTCAAGTATCGTTATTGTTGCGGAAGGTGATAAATCTGGAAAGAACGTTTTTGAACTTAAGGAGTATGTAGAGGAGCATTTGCCGATTTACGATGTACGTGTCTCAGTATTAGGGCATATGCAACGCGGTGGAGCGCCCTCTTGTTACGATAGGGTTTTAGCCAGCAGAATGGGTGTTAAGGCTGTAGAAGCACTTTTAGAAGGAAAAACAAGCTTAATGGTTGGTGTCCAGGACAATAAGCTGATATTGACACCAATTAATAAGGCAATAAAAGGACATACAAAAATTGACAAGGAACTTATTAGGGTTTCAGAAATAATGACAACATAATTTTAATTTATAAAAACAAGAGAATGTCAAACTTAAAAATAGGAATTAACGGATTTGGTAGAATCGGGAGACTGGTTTTTAGAACAACAGTAAAAAGAGGTGATGTAGATGTAGTTGCTATCAACGATTTATTGGATGTAGAGCACTTGGCCTACTTACTTAAATATGACTCCGTTCACGGACATTTTGACGGCACTGTTGAGGTGAAGGACGGTCATTTGGTAGTTAACGGAAAAACCGTCCGTATTACTGCAGAAAGAGATCCTAAGAATATAGAATGGGATGCAGTTGGAGCGGATACCGTAGCGGAATGTACCGGTATATTCACTACGCTGGAAACTGCTCAATATCACATAGACGGTGGTGCTAAGAAGGTAGTTATTTCTGCTCCTTCTAAAGATGCCCCTATGTTTGTTATGGGTGTAAACCACAAAGGTGTAAAAGCTTCCGATAGTATTGTATCGAACGCTTCTTGTACTACGAACTGTTTAGCTCCTATGGCCAAAGTATTAAATGATGCTTTCGGAATCGAAGAGGCTCTTATGACCACTGTTCATGCGACTACGGCAACACAAATGACTGTCGATGGTCCTTCCAAAAAGGATTGGAGAGGTGGCAGAAGTGCTATGCTAAACATAATTCCGGCATCTACAGGTGCGGCAGTGGCCGTAACCAAGGTAATTCCAGAATTAAAGGGGAAACTAACAGGTATGGCCTTTAGGGTTCCAACCGCAGATGTATCTGTCGTTGATTTAACCGTACGTTTAGAAAAAGAGACCTCATACGAAGAAGTTAAAAAGGCATTCAAAGCAGCTTCTGAAGGAGAATTAAAGGGTGTTTTAGGGTATACCGAAGAAGCTTTGGTATCTCAGGATTTTATCGGCGATGCAAGAACGAGTATCTTCGATGCTGGCGCTGGAATAGAATTGAACTCAAAGTTCTTTAAGTTGATTTGCTGGTATGATAATGAAGCAGGTTTTTCCAACAAAATGGTTGATTTGATTCAACACGTTAATACATTATAATACGTATAAAGTTAACATTGAATTTTCCTGAAAATGAGGTATTTTTTCCTTATTTTCAGGATTCTTTTTTAAATAGATGAGCATATGGTTTTAATTGTTGATAGTGGCGCAACCAAGTCAGATTGGATAGCATTGGATGATAAGGGTAATCAGCTTTTTTTGACACAGACTTTAGGACTTAGTCCGGAGGTGTTAACTAGAGAGGTAATCGAAGATCGTTTGGCGAACAATTTTGAGCTTTCTAAAAACAAAGAGAAGGTATCTCATCTCTATTTTTATGGTGCAGGCTGCGGAACAGATCGTATGAAAAAGTTCCTTCGTGATATATTCAGTGATTTCTTTCCCAATGCAAAGGCCGAAGTGAAGGAAGATACCTATGCCGCTATATTCGCAACGGTAAAAATAGGTCACCAAGGGATAGTTTGTATTCTGGGTACGGGATCCAACTGTAGCTATTACGACGGTCATCAGTTATTTCAGAAAGTAACTTCCTTGGGCTATATTCCAATGGATGATGGCAGTGGTAATTATTTTGGTCGTAAACTTATACGGGACTACTATTTCCACAAAATGCCTCAGGATTTAGGAATAAAATTTGCTAAACAATACGATCTTGAAGCGGATGTTATTAAAGAAAACCTGTACAAACAGCCCAACCCCAATACCTACCTCGCTACTTTTGCACGGTTTTTAATTGAGAATAAAGATCATCCTTATTCAAAGGGGGTAATAGACAAGGGATTTCAGCAATTTATCAATAATTACGTCATGCAATTTGAATTGGCTACCAAAGTGCCCATCAATTTTGTTGGTAGCATATCGCATTACTTGAAAGAAGAATTGATCAACGTCTTAAAACGAAACGATCTTATTGTAGGTGTTATCAGACAAAGACCTATTGAAGGTTTAGTAGAGTTTCACAGGGATAATATGTAGTTTTTACTTGATAATAGAGATTTGCAATACTTCCGACGCTTGCGTTGAAATAAATGTAGAGTTTGCTTCCAATGTCTTGTGAGTCTGCTCTGAGGTTGTTTACTTGTAAGAACTTAATGAAATAGATTTTTTAAAATTTAAATTCTCACTATTCAACGAAATTGAAATGGTGGTAGTCAGAGTTGAACATCTTATATTAACTACGAACTACGAACTACGAACTACGAACTACTAACTACTGAACTGCAATCATAGAAATTTCGACATTCACGAACTTTGGTAAATTCTCTACTTCAACGGTTTCTCTGGCCGGAGCAGTATCTGCTTTGAAGTAGGTGCCGTATACCTCGTTCACCTCTGAGAATTGATTCATATCGCTTAAAAAAATCGAAGACTTTACCACGTTCTCAAAACTCATTTTTGCCTCTTCCAGTATTACCCTTAAGTTTTCCATGGATTGTTTGGTTTCTTCCTTGATATCTCCTTGAACCAGTAATCCGGTTTCAGGATTCAACGGTATTTGTCCTGAAATATAGAGCGTATTACCGCTAAGAACTGCTTGATTGTAAGGGCCTATCGGGGCAGGTGCTTTTGTTGTGTTTATAATTTTTTTCATACTTGTCTTGTTAATTTCTAATGGGTTGACTTCTGTTTTCCCACTTTAAGTCGCTTAATATGGAAGCGTCGATTCCTATAAAAAAGTACCATCTTTTGAACTGCCCAAAGGGTGTCCAATTAAAACGCATATTAAAACTACCTAAGTTTCGCTCAAACCGTAATTGGGTCAACGTAAATCCTTGATTTTTAAAGTCGTAACCCGAAGAGCCACCAACTTTCCAACGGGGGGAAAGCTCTATGTCCCCAGAGAACATCAGCGAGTGACTACTAAATTCGTTCTGTCTGGCAGAGTTGGTAAAGTTCGCAGAATATGCAAGTCTAAAATTCCAGGGTATCTTGGTCCCGAAAATAGGATTTTCGATATCATCATCCTTTTTAGACCTCCTAACGGGATTATCGGAGAAACTATCTGCGCGTCCAAATAGGTCATCGGTTCGTCCACCACTTTGTGCTACATAATCAAAAGGATCCGTTTCCTCTTCTTCCTCCTCCTTATCTTTATCTTTTTTACCGAACATTTCACTACTAATGGAGTAGGTGATGTTTGCATTGGCCCTAGTTAGTCTTAAAAGACTTCCACCATTATCCACATTAAAGGTGTTAATTCGCCTTCCATTATTGTCTATGGCATAAGGGTCAAGACTAGCCGCAAAGTTGATGGACATTTTATTATCAAGAATATTGGTACCTCCATTAATATTTAACGGGCTGAGTCGTAAGGAATCCGATTCTAGATTATAACCTGTGGTGATATTAAAATTACTTAATATCGGGACCTTTTTCGCTTCTAATTTGGTGGAGTCCTTGTCTCTTACTTTTGCTTCAAGCGTGTTGGCCAGTGAAAAATTAAAGCTGTTAGATTTACCCAATCTCGGCGCTCCGTTCAATGTTCCTTGGAATCTGCTGAATTCAACAACCTCTCCGTTTCCATCAATGTATTCGTCATAAAACTGCTCAAAAGACGGAGCATAGCCATAACTTAGGGAGGGGCGCATCACATGCCTTATAGCTTGTATCTTTTTATCTTCCCCAAAATTAAAGGTACCGTAAACCGTTGTACCTATACTGGCACTGAAATTATATTGGTTGTAGCGGTCAAAGCCGCTGACAGTGTCTATGGCAACCGAGTTTGTTTCCGCATCAAAACTTCTGTCAAACGTTTCTAAGGTCCATACATCCTCATAACTTGCACCCATACTCACACTAAAAAATTTTGCCACCTTAAAATTGGTGCTAATCGGTATACGGTGTCTTGCTCCCACACGTGCATTATCGAACATACGCCCTGTTAAGAAGTCCTCATCGTTGGTCGTAAGACGGTTTTGGGCGTTTAGATCATATTGAAAGTTTATGTTCTGGATAAGCCCTTTTTTTATCCCATCCCGCTTTGCGAAAGGAAAAATCCGCTCCATACTAGCTTGCAATGTGGGTAATGTCATGGTGATATTATCCGTATTAGTAGCCGTGGACGTGGGAGACGTAAGTTGCGAATGCGTAGCTGTTAAACTCATATTCACGGAAGGATACGCCGGAAAGGTCTTAGAATACGATATGGATGAGGACAACGTATTGTTTTGGGTGTTCGGTAAATTTCGTTGTTGCAATGAATTTCTAAAGAACTCGCTACTTCCTAGGTTCACAGATGCAGAGAATCTAGAATTTGGACTAGCTTTTGTGTCTTGGGAATGCGAGAATTGAATGTTGTAGTTCCGCGTTAAGCTATAATCACTGAAGCCTTTTTGACTTCTAACTTGGTTTTCGTATCTAAAATTAATGTTTCCTCGATATTTATATCTCTTCGTGTAAATGGAGGTAGCCCTGACACCCCAGCTTCCGTTAGTATAGAAATCCCCGGTAAAGGTAACGTCCGCATAATCTCCCAAAGGAACATAGTAACCCATGTCCTGTAAAAAATAGCCTGTATTAGGGTCGTTACCGAAGTTAGGCATCAATATACCGGCCGATCTCCCGACGGACAACGGGAAATATGCAAATGGCATTGCAATCGGGGTGGGAACATCCGATATGTATAGATTACTAAAGCCTGCAATTACTTTCTTCTTGGGTACAAATTTAGCTTTACGAACCCTAATATAATAGTCAGGATTTATGGTATCGGATGCGGTCGTTAATTTTCCTTCACTTAAAAAATAGACGGAATCGTTCTCCTTTTTCGTGATTTCCGCATAAACTTTCATGGCATCGCCACCTAAGGCTCCGGCATCTGCTTGTTGCTCTGTGCGCGAGTTCCATATTAAAGCTTTCTGAGTGTCGAAATTGAAGCGAATGGAATCTGGAATAACAACATTTGAGCCTTGTTTGAAATAGGGGAGTTGGGTGTAATTCCCCAAAGAATCAACCATACGGCCGGCATAAACCTCATTTTTAACATAGTCCATTATGATAATACCTGCCTTTAATTCGGTATCCTGATAATAGATTTCCGCTTCGTTGTACAGGTATATCTTGTTCTCTTTTTGACTGAGTTTTACGTAGTCTTTTGCTTTATAAGTAATCTTATCAAGAAGTAGTGGCGGCTTATTATTGAGGGAGTCAATGGCCAGTGAATCGGCAGCTACACTGTCTCTCATTACAGGTACGGGGAATAGTGGCGCTATAATCGTATCCTTTTGTGCTTTTATAGGGAGCGGTACAATTTTATCCTCTTGAGCCTGCAATGATATTACACCAACAAAAAGGAATAACAGGAAAAGTAAGTACTGTTTATTTGATTGCAAGGCTATATATCCTATTTTTGTAAAGGTTTGGTGGTCCAATGAGCCATTGGTTTCAGATGTCAAACTTACATATATTTTTTATTCCCTTCGCAGGGTATTACCATAATTTTAACCATGACAAGGGCGTTCGAAACCCACAGGAATATGAAAATTAAACAGCTATCTACCTTATTTCTTATCGTAGTTTTCTTACTTGTATCTTCATTTCATAACCCAGGGCACGCCACCAGAACTGATGATCCTTTTGTGGTCGTTTTAGATGCGGGACACGGAGGTCATGATCCAGGTAATCTGGGTAATGGATACTTAGAAAAGGATATTGCGCTCAACATAGTCCTGAAAGTCGGTGAAATTTTGAGTACCAATAAGGACATAAAAGTAATTTATACCAGAAAGGACGATACCTTTATTGACTTATTTGTTAGAGGTGAGGTTGCCAATAAGGCCAATGCAGACCTTTTTGTATCCGTGCATTGTGATTCGCATTCGTCCGATGCTCATGGAGCGGGAACATTTGTGCTGGGATTACATGCCAACAAACAGAATTTTGAGATTGCCAAAAAGGAAAATTCGGTAATCTATTTAGAGGACAATTACGAAACTAGATACGCGGATTATGATATTAACTCACCAGAGTCGGTCATTGGTCTAACCATAATGCAAGAAGAGTTCTTGGACCAGAGTATAGCGTTGGCTAAAATTATCCAAGACAACTTCTCAAAAAAATTGAAAAGGACCGATAGGAAAGTAAAGCAAGCTGGTTTTATAGTTCTGCACCAGACTTTTATGCCAAGTGTACTAGTAGAAACAGGCTTTCTGACCAATAAGGATGAGGGTGCTTATCTGAACTCTAAAAAAGGGCAAGAAGAAATGGGAACGGCAATTGCCAATGCTATATTAAATTATAAAGAGCAAACGCAAAACAATGTGGCACCTAGCATTATTGCGAAACAAACGACTATTGCAGAGGATAAACCTGCTACCGAAGTAGCTGTCAAGCAAGAAGAAATAGCTGCCCAGGTAAAAGAGGAGACCCAAATTAAAAAAGCAGAAGAGCCTGCGCCATCACAAGCGAACGAAGTAACCGAGGTAGTCGGCGAAGTCAAAGAGGTAAAACCAGAAATGCCTACTCCCGTCATTGCTAATAAAGAGACGTCAAAAGACCCAAAAGAAGTAGTTTCTGAAAAGCGGGGCACAACTGTAGTTTTTAAAGTTCAGTTAATGGCGAGTGGAAAGAACCTTGACCTAATCCCGGCTAATTTTAATGGACTCGGTAGGCTTTCTAAAGAGCCATATAAGAATTTATACAGGTATCTATATGGTGAGACCGCTTCTCATAGAGAAGCAGAAATGCTGAAGTCTAATGCTGCAATTAAAGGGTATCCAAGTGCTTACATAGTTGCTTATAAGGACGGCGAGCGAATTTCAGTTCAAGAGGCGTTGAAACAGGTTGCACAATAAACCCACTTTGGTGTAATAATTATTCCTAATTTTGTTTGTAACCATAAATCTATTTGCTTGAAATTATCTAGGGAACTTAAAACTGGTGTTATCGTAGTAGGAGGCATTCTTCTATTTATTTTAGGATTCAGTTATTTGAAATCAACACCTCTTTTTGACAATAGTAGAACGCTTTACGCTGTTTATCCCAATGTAGGTGGTTTACAGGCAGGTACGGTGGTATCCATTAACGGTTTTGGCGTTGGTAAGGTCAATGACATCAAGTTCATAGATACTCAAGGCAATTTATTGGTGACGTTTACAGTGAGTAGTGAATTCGAATTTTCAAAGAATAGTAGGGTAGAGCTTTATGATACGGGAATCATTGGTGGCAAGGGGCTACAGATAACACCTATTTTCGATAGTTCTCCAAACGCTACATCAGGAGATACCCTGCAAACGGATACACGTCCAGGACTTACGGAGCTTGCTCAGCAAAAATTAACCCCCTTGTTTAGAAAATTCGAATCTGCGGTCACTGATGCTGATTCGGTATTGATGAACGTGAACAATGTCTTGGACACCAAAACGAAGAAAGACCTTCAGAAAGCAATAAGCGGATTAAGTGACCTTATGGCCAGCCTAAATGGTAGTGCACAGACCTTGAATTCCATCTTAAAAAACAACGAAGGTAAACTAGATGCCTCGCTAACAAATTTTGAGGCCCTTACCGCTAATTTTGCCAAACTATCCGATTCCCTAAATAATGCCGGTTTAGCAAGGACACTATCGAGTCTAGAATCAACGGTAGCCAATTTGGATAAAGTGATGGCTAAAATAGAAAAGGGAGATGGTACTTTGGGCAAATTAATGAACGATAAGGAATTATACTCAAACCTAAATAGTGCCTCACGAGAACTAGATTTGCTACTGCAAGATTTTAGGCTAAATCCCAAGCGCTATGTGAACGTATCGGTATTCGGCAAGAAACAGAAAGAATACGAAGTTCCTGAGGACGATCCAGCTCAAAAAATAGAAAACTAATTTATGGAGTATTTACCAAATGTGATATTCGCGATTCTTCTGGTATTCGGGATAGGCTATTTTGCAAGGAATGTCGGACGGTTAAAACGCAATATTTTTCTTGGAAAGGACGTAGATGTTAGTGATAACAAACCGCTACGCTGGAAAAATATGGCAAAAATTGCATTAGGTCAAACAAAAATGGTTGTCCGTCCAATACCCGGTATTCTGCATATTATTGTTTACGTAGGATTCGTAATTATAAATATTGAAGTACTGGAAATCATCATTGATGGGCTTTTTGGAACACACAGAATATTTGCCGGTTTGGGTAAAGTCTATGATTTTCTAATCGCGTCTTTTGAAATTTTGGCCTTACTGGTAATTATTGCCGTAGTAGTTTTCTGGATACGACGAAATGTAATAAGGTTACAACGTTTTTTAAAGCCAGAAATGGAGGGATGGCCAAAAAAAGATGGTAATCTTATTCTGTACATAGAAGTGGTACTGATGCTGCTTTTTTTGACTATGAACGCGGCCGATTTTCAATTACAGCAACTTGGTTCAGCACATTATGTCCAGGCTGGGGCTTTTCCAGTAAGTGCTTTTATAGCTCCATTATTTCAGGGAATGTCGGAGGCAAACCTTATTATGGTCGAAAGAATTGCTTGGTGGTTACATATATCCGGAATTCTTTTCTTTCTTAATTATTTGTACTATTCAAAGCATCTACATATTCTATTGGCATTTCCTAATACGTATTATGGCAAACTAAGGCCTAAGGGACAATTTAAGAATTTAGAAGCTGTTACGAACGAGGTAAAACTAATGATGGATCCCTCTGCGGATCCTTTTGCAACTCCTGCAGAAGATGCTCCCGTTCCTGAGAAATTTGGAGCTTCGGATGTAAAGGATTTGGATTGGGTTCAATTGTTGAATGCGTATACCTGTACCGAGTGTGGTCGTTGTACAAGTGAGTGTCCGGCAAACCAAACAGGGAAAAAATTATCGCCTAGGAAGATAATGATGGATACTAGGGACCGTCTGGAAGAGGTTGGGAAGAATATAGATTTGAACAAAGGAACGTTCAAGGATGACGGAAAGCAACTTTTGGATGATTATATTACAAGGGAAGAACTTTGGGCTTGTACCTCATGTAATGCTTGTGTTGAAGCTTGTCCTGTGAGTATAGACCCACTTTCAATTATTATGGATATGCGACAGTATTTAGTCATGGAGCAGTCAGCAGCGCCTTCCGATTTGAACAACATGATGGGGAATATTGAAAATAATGGCGCCCCATGGCCTTTTAATCAGATGGATAGACTCAACTGGAGTCAGGAATCTTAAAAAATTATAATATGTCGAGCGAACTAAAAGTACCCACAATGGCGGAGCTATTCGCTGCTGGTAAACAGCCAGAAGTGTTGTTTTGGGTTGGATGCGCAGGAAGTTTTGATGACAGAGCAAAGAAGATTACCAAAGCCTTTGTGAAGATATTGAATAATGCAGGTATTTCGTTTGCGGTATTGGGAACTGAGGAAAGTTGTACCGGAGACCCGGCCAAACGAGCAGGAAACGAGTTTTTGTTTCAGATGCAGGCTGTAACTAACATAGAAGTAATGAATGCCTATGGCATAAAGAAAGTGGTCACTGCTTGTCCTCATTGCTTTAATACGATCAAGAATGAATATCCCGGGCTTGGAGGATCTTATGAAGTAGTGCATCATACCCAGTTTTTAAAATCCCTTTTAAACGACGGTCGTATGGTATTGGAGGGTGGTACCTTCAAAGGAAAAAGAATCACTTTTCATGACCCATGTTATTTGGGTAGGGCAAATGATGTTTACGAAGCTCCAAGGGATTTAATACGTAAGTTGGATGCAGAACTCGTGGAAATGAAGAACTGTAAAAAACGAGGTCTTTGTTGTGGTGCCGGAGGGGCTCAGATGTTCAAGGAACCCGAAAAGGGTGATAAAGATGTTAATATCGAAAGAACGGAACAAGCTTTAGAAACAAAACCTGAAATTATAGCGGCTGGATGTCCTTTCTGTAATACGATGATGACGGACGGCGTTAAGAATAAAGAAAAGGAAGGTGAGATTGCGGTGATGGATATTGCTGAACTTATTGCCACTGCACAAGATTTATAACCACTCGTTAATAGACATCATCAATGCTAGTAGATTTTAATATGTTACCCGACTCTTCAAGAATATGGATATATCAGGCCAGTAGAACGTTTAAAGAAAACGAATTACTCGAAATAACAGGGGCGCTAGATGCTTTTATCCAAAATTGGACAGCACACGGTAACGATTTGAATGCAGGTTATGAAATACGGTACAATAGGTTTATCGTAATTGCCCTTGACCAGAGTTCCCAATCGGCTACAGGTTGTTCTATAGATGCCTCTGTGCATTTTATCCAGCAATTGGAAAAGAAGTATGGCGTGGAGTTATTGGACAAAATGAACGTATCCTATAAACAAGGGGAGTTTGTGGCCTATAAAAAATTATCGGATTTCAAGACCATGGCCAAACAGAAGGCCATTTCTAAAAATACTATAGTCTTCAATAATTTGGTAGCTACCAAGGGTGAATACAAAGAGCATTGGGAGGTGCCTGCTTCAGAAAGTTGGCACGCCCGTTTTGTTTAAACTTTAAAAGCGGTTAATGGCTGTATTTATTAGGTTATATCGATGAAATGCAATATTTTTCATGGTTTTTAGTTATCTCCATACACGTAAAACCTATGCGCCCCAATCTTTACTATTTATTTTTCTTTTTAGGATTACAAGGGCTTTTTGCCCAGAACCCCTTGGTTACTACTGACAGTCTTTTACAGGCTACTTGGGTAAATAATAAGTACGATGCCATGAGCCTAGATGAGAAAATAGGTCAATTGTTCATGGTAAGTGTAGCTTCGAATGAAAGTGGCCAGCGTACGGACCGTATTAAAGAGTTGATTAAGAACCATCATATAGGAGGTGTCATATTTTCTAAAGGAGGACCAAATAGACAGGCTAAACTCTGTAATGAATACCAATCGCTTTCAAAAACACCACTTCTTATTGGTATGGATGCGGAATGGGGATTAGCAATGCGTTTAGATTCCACTTATGCGTTTCCTTGGAATATGACATTGGGAGCTATTCAAAATGACGGAATAGTAGAAAAAGTAGGACGTCAAGTTGGGAAGCATGCCAAACGTTTAGGGGTACATATTAATTTTGCTCCTGATATTGATATCAATACCAATGCGGAGAATCCAATTATTGGCAATCGTTCTTTTGGTGAAGACAGAGAGGCGGTTACTGCAAAAGGAATTGCTTTTATGAAAGGAATGGAAAGCGTTGGAGTACTGTCCAGTGGAAAACACTTTCCAGGACACGGAGATACCGCCGTAGATTCCCATCATGCATTGCCGGTAATTCCCTTTTCAAGGGAACGCTTGGATAGTGTGGAACTATATCCCTATAAAAAATTAATCAAGGAAGGTCTTAGTAGTATCATGGTGGCCCATTTGGAGGTGCCGTCGATGGAACTAAAAGAAGGCTTGCCATCGTCCTTGTCAGAACAGATAATTTCTGGAATATTAAAGGAAGAAATGGGTTTTCAAGGGCTTGTCTTTACCGATGCACTTAATATGAAAGGAGCCACCAAATACGGAGTGGACGGCGAGGTAGAGCTCGCAGCGTTTATAGCGGGTAACGATATGCTCTTAATGCCAGAGAGCGTAGCGGACGCCAAAGAAAAAATTGTACAGGCTTATAATAAGGGGAAAATAAGCGAACAACGCCTAGCGCTATCCGTTAAAAAGATATTGATGGCCAAATATAAGGTTGGGCTTAACAATTATAGACCTATTCAAACAGCGAGTCTATATCAAGACTTAAATTCTTTGGAAGATGATTTGATATACGAAGAGGCAATAGAAAATGCGATTACTGTAGTAAAAAATAAATTTAACTTATTAGGAATACGAAATTTACAAAATAAAAAGATAGCCTACGTAAAATTTGGTGATGCTCCCAACGATGAATTTTTAAAGAGCTTAAAAAGATACGCGAAGGTAACGGAAGTAAACGGGGAGAATATAACGACCTTAAAGACTAAATTGGCGGACTATAATTTGGTGATTATAGGACACCATAAGAGTAATGAGAGCCCTTGGAAAGGATACAAATTTTCCAAAAAAGAGTTGGCTTGGCTACAGGAAATTTCTAATCTTAGGTCTTCTAATTTAATCCTTTGTGTTTTTGCAAAACCCTATGCACTGAAAGAAGTGGCTACCTTTCAGAATATAGATGCGGTGGTGATGTCGTATCAAAATAGTGGTTTGTCACAAAAGAAAACCGCCGAGCTGCTATTTGGGGCTATACCGGCATCCGGTAAATTGCCAGTATCAACAAATATGGAGTTTCCGGCAGGAACGGGTGTCCTATTAAAATCCTTAAAACGTTTGGGTTATAGCATACCGGAAAGAGTTGGTTTCAGTTCTTTAAAGCTGTCTAAAATAGACCAGTTAGTGCAAAATGGTCTAGATAGTTTAATGTACCCTGGAGCTCAAGTAGTGGTAGCAAGAAAAGGCAAAATTGTATATAATAAAAGTTTTGGAAAACCTACCTACAAATCCAATCGAGAGGTTAAGGAGGACGATGTTTATGATTTGGCATCTCTTACCAAAATCCTGGCCACATTGCCCATGGTCATGAAGATGGACGAAGAAAACAAAATTAGGTTAAACGATACTTTTGAAGAACTTGTTCCGGATTATTCGGATACGGAAATTAAAAATGTTACCGTGTTAAAGGCCTTATCGCATTATGGAAGATTACCGGCATGGATTCCTTTTTACGTACGAACGTTGGATAAAAAGAGACAGCCCTCAGAGGAATTTTACAGAAAAGTTCCTACACCTGGCTTTTCTTATAAGGTGGCAGAAAATTTGTATTTAACGGACGCATATAAGGATTCTATCTATAACCGAATAGGACGTCAAGACTTAAAATCCAATCGTTATAGATATAGCGACGTACCTTACTATGTAATGAAAAAATATATAGAAGATACGTATGGTCAACGTTTGGACAAACTCACGTCAGACTTTCTATACGATAAACTAGGTGCGCAACATACGAGTTATAATCCCTTAGAGAAGTTTCCTAAAAACAAAATCATTCCTTCTGAGGAGGATAAATACTATCGCTACCAAACTGTTCATGGATACGTTCATGATATGGGAGCGGCAATGCAGGGAGGTGTAGGGGGTCATGCAGGGTTATTCAGTAATGCAAATGACGTAGCGAAAATTATGCAGATGTACCTTCAGGAAGGTTATTACGGGGGATCTAGATTCTTTACTTCTAGAACCGTCAAAAAGTTCAACACCTGTTACTTTTGCGATAAAAATGTGAGACGTGGCGTAGGTTTTGATAAACCACAACTAGAGAATAGCGGCCCTACTTGCGGTTGTGTTTCAAGAAAGAGTTTTGGACATAGCGGATTTACGGGTACGTATACTTGGGCAGACCCTGAGGAGGAAATTATTTACGTTTTCCTTTCAAATAGAACTTACCCAACGGCTTCTAATACACTGTTAGTTAAATCTGGCTTAAGAACTAGAATTCAACAAGCTATTTATGATTCAATATTAAATTAAATCATAGTTTTGTATCTATGAAAATAGCTATTGTTTGTTACCCTACTTTTGGAGGTAGTGGTGTTGTTGCCACAGAGCTTGGTATAGCTCTAGCCAATAGGGGGCATGAGGTTCATTTTGTAACGTACAAACAACCTGTTCGTTTAGAATTATTGAATAATAATATCTTTTTTCACGAGGTACACGTTCCTGAATATCCTCTTTTTCAGTACCAACCTTATGAGTTGGCACTTTCCAGTAAGCTTGTAGATACCATTAAATTGCATCATATAGATTTGTTGCACGTGCATTACGCAATTCCGCACGCCTATGCAGGTTACATGGCAAAAAAAATGTTGGAAGAAGAAGGTATACACGTGCCAATGGTCACCACACTGCACGGAACCGATATAACCTTAGTAGGAAAACACCCTTTTTATAAACCCGCGGTTACCTTTAGCATCAATGAATCTGACATTGTAACTTCTGTATCACAAAACCTCAAAGAACGTACGTTAGAAATTTTTGACATCAAGGGCGAGATTGAAGTGATACCAAATTTTATAGATGCCAAGAAGTACAGCACTTCTTTTACTGATTGCCAGCGAACCAATATGGCCAGAGATGACGAACGTATAGTAACGCACATAAGTAATTTTAGAAAGGTTAAGCGTATTCCGGATGTTATAAAGGTCTTTCATAATATACAGAAGACCATTCCGTCTAAACTAATAATGGTCGGCGACGGTCCAGAGAAGGCCGGCGCCGAAATCTTATGCGAAAAATTGGGTATTTCGGACAGTGTCATATTCTTAGGGAACAGTAATGAAATCGATAAAATCCTATGCTTTTCCGACTTATTCCTTTTACCTTCCGAATCAGAGAGTTTTGGACTAGCAGCACTGGAGGCTATGATAAATAAGACCCCTGTAATTTCAAGTAACGCAGGTGGAATCCCAGAGGTGAACACAGACGGTGTTACAGGTTTTTTAAGTGATGTCGGAGATATTGAGGATATGGCTGAAAACGCATTGGTAATTCTAGGAAAAGATGAAACCTTAAAGAATTTTAAGCAGAATGCTGTCAATGAAGCCCAAAAATTTGACATCCTTAAAGTGCTCCCACGTTATGAAGAGGTATATGAAAGGGCTTACAAAGCACGATTGAAAAATGTCTAGGCCTATACTTCTCTTGTTATTGACCTCTATAATGCTATTTTCCTGTAAGTCACAAACTATTTCAAACCCGTTAGAGATGGAACTAATTGTTCAGGACAACTATAGCGGAGCAGAAGCTGAGGAATTGTTGACCGTAAAAAATCAAAAAGAATTGAGCTCTTTTTTTGCCAAAATCAATAGAACACGAAAACCTGGACTTCCGGTTCCGGTTGTAGATTTTACGAAGGACTTCCTCATTGTTTGGTGTGCAGGTGAAGCTTATTCCCAGACTCCAACATTGGCTTTGAAGAAAGAAACAGATAAAGAGCTCATATTTGAAAAGAAACGAACTAGAAAAAAGACTGCAAGCAAAGCTGTGGTTAGTCCCTTCAGTATCTATAAACTTCCAATTAGAAACAAAAAAATAGTTTTAGAATAGGTAGGACAACGATGAATTAGCTGTCTTTATCTATCTAACGAATATTCTTACGTTACACAGTTATTATTTTGCCACATTCATTTGATAGAAGTAATTTTACATTTTAAACCCAAATTTAGAATATGAAGACTTCCTCACTTCTCCTACTAATACTGACTGTTGGTGTCATAAACTTTGCCACAAGTCAAGAAAACCTGCAAATAACTCCTAAAGACAGCATTGTTCAAAGCTCTTGGATTATTGGTCTTGGATATAATGCAGTTGATGATTCTGGAAACGTTTTTGACGGTCTATTCAATGTTTCCGATGAATGGAACCTTTTGCCTTATCCTTCTCGGATAAGTATTGGACGATACTTTAAAAATGGCTTAGGGATAGAAGCTATTGGATCTTATAACAAGTATAAGGAAGGAAAAATAATAGATGGTTTGGTTAATACCGAGGACAGGGTCTATTTAGGTTTAGATGCTAGGTTGACTTACGATTTAAACAAGATTATTGGTCAAACGGGTTGGTTTGACCCTTATGTTGGCATAGGATTGGGATATACTGATGCAAATGACCAGTCTAGAGGCACATATAATGCCGTTGTTGGTTTTAGGACATGGTTTTCTGATAAATGGGGTCTAGATTTTAATTCAACAGGTAAATGGTCTATGGGTAACGAGGCTAACGTTACCAACCACCTTCAGCATGCTGCTGGAGTTGTTTATCAGTTTGGTATAGAGAAAGGATTATCAAAAAGAGGGGAGGAGAAGTTAGAATTACTCGCTGCTATCGAAAAAGAAAAACAACGACAACAAGACTCTATTAACGAAGTTAATCGCATAAAAGAAGAGTTGTTATTGGCAGAAAGATTACAAAAAGAAAAAGAACGTGCAGCACTGGCAGCAGCAGAAAAAGCGAAACAGGATGCGGAGAATAAGAGACGACAAGGCCTTACAGATCGCATTAATGATCTAGGATATGTGTATTTTGACCTGAACTCCTCGTTCTTAAATAAAACGTCGAAAAATGTACTTGATTCTCTCGTCAAAATTTTTGACGAAATCCCAACTTTAAAATTAAAAATCACATCACATACGGATTCCCGAGGAAGCTCAAATTACAACGATTGGTTGTCACAAAGGCGTGTAGATAAAACCAAGGAATACCTAATTGCTTCTGGAATTACCCCTGAAAGATTGGTTGCCGAAGCTTACGGGGAGCGTAAACTGTTAAACGAATGCGATGATGATACGTATTGTCCCGAAGAAAAACACCGCATCAATAGAAGGTCAGAATTTATAATTTTGAACTACTAGAAGCTTATTCGACCTGAAAACGGAATATCTCAGAATTTGATTCATTACCTATAAAATCCCTTGTAATAACTTTCCAATAGTAGGTGTTACCTGATATAACGGGGATATCATTAAAAAAACTTGTGGTTACGGATTGTTGTAGTAAACTAGGATTTTCATTTTGACCAAAGTAAACATCATATTCGGCGATATCATCATCTAAATCATTAGCAAGCCAAATTAAGTTTACTGAAGATACTGTTTCTATAATAGCTTCTTGTGCCGGTGCGATGGCCTCAGCGGGGAAAGGAATAAAGGATTCCACTCCGGGACCTGCATTGTAAAAGGTCCAGACCTCACTTCTTGGATTACCCGATAACGAATCAGCAACGAACCAAGAGTAGGGGATACCTCGCTCTAAAATAATGGGTAGTTCGGTATTGTTACTATGATATAGCTCCGTTGAATTTGAAATTAGATTGGTGAGATTTACTTGATAGGTAACATCCTCCTCATTAGCTAACCATCGGAAGACAACTTCACTTAGGCTTTCTGAGATTATGGTACCTTCCGTGCATTCGGAAACATTTTCGGGAAATATTAATTCCACGTCTTCAATTCCTATAAGTGCATCAACTAAATCTTGATCAACACCGCAGGCAGCAGTTAAAACCAGTATCACTAAAACCCAAACTCTTCTCATAATTTAATAAGTTTAAGTGCTTTATCCATTTCCTCATTTTTTACCCTGATAAAATAGATTCCCTTGGCTAGGCTAGACGTGTTCAAAGTTGCCGTACCTTCCGTGGTAACGAACTGATCGGATGACAATTGTACGCCAGATTCGGAATAGAGGCTAATGCGCACGGTCTCCAAGTTAATATGACTGAGGTCTATAGCTACAAAGTCCGTAGCTGGATTTGGATACAGTATTACGGTATTTTTCAGAACTATAGTCTCTTCATAAATCCCTTGGCAGGTTAATCCAGTACTTACTTTAATTGTGTTCACGTCTTCATCCAAAATTAGGGTGATCTCATCCGCTTCGGTTTCAGTCATGCGACCGTTAAGGGAAATGGAATATTTAGAACCACCTGACATTTTAAGTGTTACGCTGTTCAGTTCAAGTTCGTTATCCAATACGGAATCTACTTCTAATGCCTGTGGTGCCGTAATAACAATCTTAGAACAATTTTCGTAATCCGAATAATCTTGGGCGGTAATACAAAGGGTATATTCGCCTGCAACTAATCCTTCAATTTCTAAGGAATCAGTGAATTGGAAGCTATCACTTTCATCTATTGTTATTAAATGAGCCGTATAAAGCCCAGTGCTTTTGGAAACCACATTAATTCTTCCATTAGTGGTAGTCACACAAGAATTTCCATTAGACGTTATTGAAAATTGATTTACTGGTAATGAGGTTATTTCACATCCATCAGAACTCACAATTGCTCCAACAGGCGTATTAGGACAATTGTCATTACTGTTATTTACTCCGTCACCATCTGTATCAAGTTGAGACTCTGAACAACCATCGGCATCAACAGCTTCGCCAGAGGGAGTGTTACTGCATATGTCATTTGAGTTAATAATCCCATCATTGTCTTCGTCTACATTTGGGTTTAATTTCACATTCAGAATAAAAGTTTCTATGCATCCTTCTGTTGAGGTAATCGTATATGTGCCACTGTTGTTAGAACTGGTGGAAGAGATGCTATAAGTTCCATTAACCGTAGAATTATCAGGTAGTGTTATCTGAAAGTATAAATCCTGAACTATGCCTAGGGAAAAAGAACTGTTTTCGGCAATATTTATTTGGTTTTCACCATTTGCAAGATTTCCATTTATTTCATATTCTGGAGTTATACTTGAAGTGATGCATTCTTTGTCAATATTCCAAATTCCTACATTTTTGGCAGAAATTTCTCCTGTCGAAGTAAAGTTACCCCCTGCATACAGGGATAAATCATCAGTACTAAAGCAGAGTGCATTGATAGCGGTTCCTACACCGACGGTTGTGTTTTTTCCAAGAGCTTCCCATCCATTTGTATCGCTATAACGGGCTATGTTGTTCATTATCTCGTTTACATTAGTGATATCTGATGCGGTTTCGAAGGTTCCTCCCACATAAAGATAGGTGCCGTCATGTGCTAGAGAGTTTGCACTTCCACTTAGTCCATTGTTCAGGGATTCCCAAGCAGCTGTGTTTCTATTCCAACGTGCAATTCTATTAACGGTTTCCGAACCTGCCAGACTAAAATTGCCACCGACATAAATATATTCCGGTCTAATTAGAATTCCTTGCACAAAACCACTAGTGCCATTACCAAGCGTAGACCAATTACTTCCGTTCCATATCGCCAACCTGGGCGCACTATTACCACCAGCAGTATCAAAATTTCCACCTATATAAAGGTTATCGCTCTCATCAAAGGCTATAGATCTAATTTCGTTATTGGTACCGGCTACGCCATTCGTAGCATCGTTTAAGGCAGACCAATTGCCACTGGACCAACGGGCAATATTGTTAACGTTAATTCCGCCAGCCGTTTCAAAAGCACCACCAACATAAACCGTATTATTAGAGTCTATTTTAATCTTAGAAACCGGACCGTTCGTGCCTCCGTTCATGGAATTCCAATTGCTACCATCCCAAAATGCTATATTTGAAACTGAAACACCATCAATGATTGAAAACTCTCCCCCAACATAGACTGTACCATTATCCGCAATGGCAATCGAAGAAACCTTGCCATTTGTTCCAGAACCGAAGGTAGACCATCCGGTTGCTTTATTATATGTTGCTAAGTTGGAAACGGTGAGTCCAGATGCTTGCGAGAATAGTCCTCCGACATAAAATGTGTCGGCACCATCGTTCGCTATGGTTTCTACAACACCGTTTACTGAATTTGTTCCTGCATTTAACCAGGAGCCGATACCATTTACTGCTACGGTTGTAGGTTCTGGGTCGGAGTTATCACCCGTAATTCTATAAACTTTTACACTGCTTCCGTAGTCTAAAAAATATAGTTCACCATTTTCATCCTCTCCAAAGGAAGAAATAAACTGGCCGTTTGTTTTAAAAAGTAAATCATTACTTGTAGCTCCCGCGGAGCTGTTATAAGAAAGACCCCATACTCTGCCTGATACATAGTCACCATAGATATATCTATCCTGTAGAGAGGAATTGCTTAGGCTACCCCGGTATTTGTACCCCCCGGTTATAGAAACATCACCTGCACTGTGATCGTAGAATAAAATGGGTTTAACGTCTGGTGAACTTGCTAAGGTAGTGCCAGACCCATAACTGGGTTGGGCGTTTGCTTCAAAACGATTCCAACCATAGTTGCCACCTCTGGTAATTAAATTAATTTCTTCGTAAGTGTTTTGACCCACATCCGCACCCCATAAATTACCACTGGAATCAAATGAGAATTTCCACGTATTCCTAATTCCCCATGCATACAATTCGTCCAGTCCGGAGAGTCCTACTCTGGGATTATCACTCGGAATTTCATAATTACCGCTTGGCGATTCTGGATTTGTTTCTGTGGGATTATTTCCGTCCAAATCAATATCTATACGCAATAAGCTACCAAAAACAGTATTTAGATTTTGACCGTTGCCTTGGGGGTCACCGCCACCGCCACCATCA
Organism: Maribacter sp. MJ134; assembly: GCF_003970695.1. Taxonomy (NCBI): domain Bacteria; kingdom Pseudomonadati; phylum Bacteroidota; class Flavobacteriia; order Flavobacteriales; family Flavobacteriaceae; genus Maribacter; species Maribacter sp. MJ134. The sequence goes on along the minus strand of NZ_CP034570.1, from coordinate 1,519,178 downwards.
CCAATTGATATATAGAGATATCCATCTGGTCCAAAGGCAATTTTACCACCATTATGGTTAGAATCTCCTTGGTTTTTTGTGAATTGAGCTATAATTGTTCCCGTAGCGGTATCTAAAACATTTGGGTTAGTTTGGCTTACTGTATAGCGGGCAATATTAATTCTGTAGTTACTTGGCCGATCTATATAATAAACAAAGACAAATCCGTTAGAGGCGTAATTTGGATGAAACGCCAACCCCAAAAGTCCTATTTCCTGTCCGGAGCTATAGGATACCGTTGAAGAAATATCTAGATATGTGTCTACTTGGCCTGAAGATACATTCCTGTCATTAGGAAAAACCTTTATTATTCCGGGTTGTTCAACAACAAAAATTCTGTTGGACCCATCTACAGAACCCTGCATTTCTACGGGAAAATTAAATGAGATATTAGGAAAAGCTTCTTGGTAAGCTACGTCAGTTTGAGCTAGCACTAAGTTTATTATCAAAAAGAAAGCAATAAAAATAGAATGCTTATGCCAGCTACGGATGTTCTTCATTATGGGGGTAATGGAAAAACAAATGTACAAGGAATATAACTTAATTTATGGTAAAAATTTTGAATTTTTTGAATCTAATTAACATGGTATTTCATGGATAAGAATCTTGTTAATCAATGTTAAAAAGGATGATTCATTTTATTTTCTATGCGAGACTTTTGAATTGACTATAATGAAATTAAAAAATTATTAGATGATATTTGAAAGCGGCATTGATTTTTAGTTTAGCTGATATATTGAGTAATTCTGTTAATAGCTTCTACAGAGGATAAGGTATAGTTAATGGTTTTATTTATTTTTAAGATAAAATTTTTTTAAAAGTCAGCACAATCAACTTTATGTCAAAAAATAGATTGCGCTTTTCTATATAATCAATATTAAGCTTTAATTTTTTTGGCATTAGAATCTCAACATAATACTTTTCAGGATTCTTTTGATTTTTTAATAGCTCATTTTCATTACTATATTTAATCGACGCTAAATCTGTAATACCTGGTTTTACAGAAAGGACTCTCAGTTGATTCGTAGTGTACAGTTTAACATATTTTCTAACCTCAGGTCTTGGCCCAACAAAACTCATATCTCCAATAAAAACATTAAAAATTTGAGGCAGTTCATCCAATTTGTATTTTCTTAAAAAAACACCAGGTTTTGTAATCCTAGGGTCATTATTGCCAATGGTTATTAAACTTTTTTTATCAGATCCCAAGGACATGGTTCTAAATTTGAAAAGTTTGAAATCTTTATTGTTTTTCCCTACTCTTACTTGCCTATAAAATATGGGCTCTTTTGAATCTAATTTAATTAAGATTGAAATGATAATGAAAAAAGGAATAAGTAAGATAATCCCAATTATAGACGATGAAATATCGAAAATACGTTTCAACATTTATCAATTTATTTTAGAAGTAATACCCATTACTTGCTCGTAACACTCAATTACAGTTCTAATTATAAGTTCAACATCTATATCGGATAGTTGAGGATATATAGGTAAACTAATCTCTGCTTTGTAATTTGAATAAGCTTTTGGTTGCTCATTCATATCGTAACCAAGTTCTTTGAAATATGTTAATAATGGCAATGGAATAAAGTGTACGTTAACTGCAATTTTACGCTCACTGATACATTTAATAATTTGATCTCTTTGTTCCTCTGTAATATTTTTAAAACGCAGTGGATAAAGATGAAATGATGATTCTCTATCTTCTGCGGACATTGGGGGTAAAATAGCCCAGTCAGTTTGTTTAAATATATTATTGTAAGCTTTAAAAATTGATTTTCGTCTTTTTAACAATGTTGGATACTCCCTTATTTGCGCCAATCCGATTGCAGCGTTTACATCTGCCATATTAATTTTCATTCCCAAACCTGTAATGTCATATTTCCAATTACCACCCTGTGATTTGGAAAATGCATCTTTTGTTTGGCAGTTTAAGGTCATTGACCTCAACTCACTATATAATTTGGTATTGTTGAAAGGTTCTGGCATATTAATTACTATGGCACCACCTTCAGCTGTAGTTATATTTTTTACGGCGTGTAACGAGAAAATAGATATATCGCAAAAATGACCGATTCCTTTGTTTTTATAGCTAGCACCTAATGAATGCGCTGCATCTGATATAAATAGAATTCTACCTAGTTTTTTTTGAACTTTGGAATTGGGTTTAAATAATTTTTGAATTTTAGCGTCAACTACTAATTTCTGTATTTCCGAATAGTCACAGGGATAGCCAGAAAAATCTACGGACATTATTGCTTTAGTTCTCGGACTAATAGCTTTTTCTATTGCTTTAACATCTATATTGAAATTATCACAAACATCGACCATAATTGGGGTTCCTCCTGCATGAATAACTGCAAGAGCGGTGGCACTATAAGTGTAAGAGGGTATAATTACCTCATCACCTTTTTCCAGACCTAACCAACGTAATATCATTATAGCCCCGGAGGTCCAGGAATTTACACAAAGAATATTCTCTAGATGCAATAACTGACCGATTTCATTTTCTAGCTCCTTAACTTTTGGGCCAGTTGTTATCCATCCTGATTTTAAGGAGTCTACAACTTCTTTTATAACATCGTCGTTAATATATGGGGGGAGAATGGAATCATGAGTACTACTTTATAAATTTGGTCACATTGTTAATAGCCCAGAATAAATTAAATAAAGCAAATATAAGTTGTCCTATGCTATTTTAAACTAAAAGTAGTACAAACTAGTTTAACTACTTACTTCTATCGATTATTTTAATTTTTCTGGTTTAAAATTACTACAATTTAAGTTTAAACTTGTTAAATCCTTTTTTTTAAAGCATTATAGATATAAAAAGTGAAATAATAGGATGATTTTAAAATACCTAATTTTTCCAACTTATAATATAAGTGCCATACTCTCTTAGCAGCACTTATTTTATTAGCGGATATAGAATTAGAACGAACTCTATATTTTGTTAGTATTTCTGGTATACCGTAAGCTTTAATTCCAGTTTTAAGTAGTGTTATCCATAAGTAGGTATCTTGACGGGTTCTAATATTAACGAATCTAAATTTTTTACCCACCAACTTGGTATCAATCATAGAGGTCGACATTCCAATAATAGTATTTTTTAAATACCCCGTATAATTTATACTTCTAACAACTGGAATAATTTTGTTCAAGGATTTTCCTTTTTCATCAATTAGCTCATATGAGGTGAAGCTAATGGGACAATCATTTTTTATCATAAAAGACAATTGTACTTCTAATTTAGTAGGATACCAAAGGTCATCACTGTCTAAAAATGCTATGAACCTTCCATTAGATTCTTCAAGCCCTCTATTTCTGCTAACAGCAGCTCCTTGATTTCTTTTATTCAGAAAATATTTTATACGAGTATCAATGCCTGATAATTCTTTTAAGATTTCAACGGTATCATCATTGGAATAATCATCCACTACAATGAGTTCCCAATTTCGATAACTTTGAGCAATAATAGAATTTATAGTCAATTTTATATACGGGGCAGAATTATATGAAGGACTAATAATGCTGATTAGCGGGTTTTTATTAATAATCACTTATTACTATGTTTATGGATTAATTAAAACTTATTGACTAAGGCATCAATGACAATAAGGTCATCTGTGGAATTAATTGTATGTGTACCTTTCAAATCATTAGCCCAATCGGGATAAATAGAATTAATATTATATTCTTCGTAGTCATGTTCGTTCAATTTAATTATTTCTTGTATTTTAATTCCATAACCATATCTTTTAGAACAGTTTTGAGCTGGCCTAAAAATACGTTTTCCTTTAAAAAAAATATTTCCAGCAGATCTCGCACAACTAACATCCGAAACTATTGGATTCTTGGGATGTGCTTTCCATTCTCCGTTGATTATGTCATCTGTGTAGTAAAGAAATAATTCTTCATGGGCCGACACACCTTCAATTTGTTTTTCATTGGTGAAAATCCAATATTTATTATCGTGTTCAAAGAAAGTGGTATCTACAGATTTAACGCCCTTCCTTAAGGTCTTAGTATACTCCCATTTATAGGGAAATTCAGAACATTTATATAATTCAATGGTCTTATTACTACCGGTTTCTGGAATCATATACAAATTGTTTTCATGTTCGAATAAAAAGGGGTAGGACATATGGTAGTCATTCTCAATAATTTTTTTGGGCTTGGAGAAAGTCCCATCTTTATAAAGTTCCATTACCGAGATAAAACCTTTATTGTCAGAGAAAAGCATTTCTTCTATAAAGATGTAATACCTCCCATCTTTTACGTACGGAAAAGGATCTGCCCAAATACGATCTTTTGGAGGTTTAATTCTTATATATGACTCTAGATGTTCATTAATAAAAAAGTCATCGGTAAATTTGAATAGCAATATCCACTGCTGAAACCTATATCGGTTTGTTATTTTTTTACTTAATAATTTCAAAGAGGTCTTGAGTGTATGACCCAAAAGATGGGACAGACTTGGTAGCGCATGAATTTTTGTTTCAAGTTCCTTATCTGCTAGAATAGGCTGTAAATCATAAAAATTATTACCTAGGCGATAAAGTTCTGCTAATTTTCTCGTGATGAATAGGCTGTTTTTCCATAAATGGGCATTTTTTGTTCTACTAATGCTTAAATAGTCTACAAAAGATTTTGTGCTAAAAAGAAGGTATTCTTTATTGTCAGAATTTCGGCCTATCAAATGGGAGTCTAGGGTAACTTTTTTTTTGATGATTTCATTAATACCGTCATATTTTTTTAGATGATGGATATTGTCTGCCAACTTCAGGTGCCACATGCCATACTTTGACATATTTAGCACGGAAAAATCAATATTTCTATTACTTAAATTTATTATGACATCTAATTCCATTTTTCTAAGACGGTCCTGTAACGAAGTATAGTCTTTTTGGTCGTAAGGATATTGTATAAATTCGGATAAGTAGTTTTTGTCCAAAGCTACAAGCTCATCGGCATTCGGATTAGGTCTAAATAGTCTATTATCAAGACGTAAGTATTGGTCATACCAAAATGACTTTTTGTTCAAAGAAAAACTACTTTCAATTTTCTCATTTTTATCCGAAAGGTTTAAAACGACAAAATCTTTAAGGTAGCTTGCATTTTCTATAGTATTAATTACCCTATGTTTCCATTTCTCCACTTTTATAGTGTCTATAATAAATGCAATACGTAATTGAGCTTTTTTCATCTATTTTGCTTGCGGGTAAATCCTTTGTCTATCTTTGATTTGCTCCTAATTTGGCCAATACATTTTTAGTTATAATTTGAGCGCTTTTGGAGGTCAAATCTTTTCTTAGACTAGGTGAATTATAGTTATCTAAACCCCAACACCATTGCATACTTCCTGTAGCATATACGGTACCTCCGGAATCTTTTGTGTAGATGGTCATATGAGATTCGTATGTGGTGGATAACTTAATTTTCAAAAACCATAATGTAATAAAGAGTAAAACCATAAAAAAACTGATAAAGAATAGTAAAATACTTATACTATATAAAAGGCTGGCCATAAGGATGGCTATAAGGGCTAATAGCGCCAATTTTGAGGCCAATGAATTTCTTTTTTCTTTAATCCAAGAATTAGGAATAATTTTAATTACGGGTTTTGTTAGTTTATTGGTCATATGCAAAAGTACGTGATGCGTTTTTGATTTTACTTTTCGACATTTTGTCGCGGCCAAAACTGCTATTTCCTCAGGGGATTCTTTTACAACACCATCAATTTCATAACCCAATAAACCTTTTAGTCTAGAACCCTTTTTAAGTCCAGTGCCCTTAAACACCCAGTGTTTTGGATTTGATATTCGTATATCTCCAAGGACCGGATCTGCTAAATACTGTACGCCGATCAACTTGGCTTGAGACCCTATTTCTGGAATATTTTCAAAATTGATACTTACTTTTTTAGAATTCACTGGGTCTAAATCTCGTTCTTTAAAACATACTATGGTTCCACATAATCTGCTGGTCAAAGGATTATCCTCCAAACGTATTTGCCAATACATGGTATTAGAAGAGAAAAAGGCCAAGTTGGTACCCGTATTTCTTGCTTTGGTAAGGTTTTGCCTCATTTCATAGGTCCAGTACTCGTCGTGGCCGTTAGACAAAAATATCTTTATGTTCTCGTAGATTTTGGGATTTATATGAATATCAATATTGGTGCAATATTTAACCTTGTAGTTGTGTTTTTCTAGCCAACGCACCATATTATAATCCCAACCGGCACTACTTATGGGATAGTCATGTGTGGTTACGGGTCTTGTATTGGTGAGGAAATCACCCGCCCCTGTACCGTAGGCTGCTTTTGGATTATTACTCGCCGCGTAGGGGCGATCAAATGAAACTTTTTTAGCTCTTTCTCCCGAGATGGCACCCCAATTTTCTAAAGAACCGCTGCCAAAGGGATACAAACATTTACCCCCCCAATAATTATAGGCCTGGTAGGTGGTAACCGGAAGTTGAAAGAGAATATCCGCATTTGCTTCGTCATCCCTTAACACGAAAATAATATAGCTTTGTTTTTTATATAGGCTTTCTTCTAGTTTTACCAAGTAAACTCCAGATTGCCAGTCTTCGGAAGTTTGTAGAATATACGGATTTTTCCAATCACAGGACACCATACCGTCTTTATCCGGTAAGGGTACGGCCTGAACCTGGCCAGCGATTATTATCGGAGAAACTACTTGTAGTGCTCCGCTACCGTTGTACCAGCCCGTTCTAAAAACGGAAAGACTTAAAGATGCTGCTTTGGTATTTATATATAAGGCAATAGTTTCCCCCTTATTAATACTGCTCATAGAAGCGTATCCTTCAATTTCTCTTTGTGTTGCAGGAGCGTTTAATTCCCAGTTATTATTAGTTTCAATTACCATTATCTGTATTTGTAGACGGCTGAAATTTTAAACACGGTTGACATTCAACTCGTATTTAAATTTGATTAATCCGCCATATTGTTTATGAAATCATTTATTTGATTCGCAACTTCGTGATGTGCGGCGCCATTAGGATGGCCATCATGACTCGACAGATAATATCTATTTTTATTCCGCATATGAATTTTTTCGAAGTTATCAACACCATTGATTACCTTGATTGTGCTGAAATTTAATGTATTGTAATAATTAAGATATTCCTCAAAATATTTGGGATTCCCCAACAGATTGAATTCGGGATAAAGATATAGTATCGTTGTACTTCCAATATTTTTATTTTTTTCATCTAGATAGGTCAACGTATTGTTTAGTTCTCTTTTTTTCTCTTTATAACCATTAGTTCTAAAATAATGAAAGTTCCCAATTGGTAGAGCCATACCTCGTCTTTTTAATAAATTTTGAATATTGGAACTTAGAAAATTAGCTAGTTTAGAATTTCGGTAAACAAAATTTAAAATTTTCCTTAAATGATTCTTATCTTTTTTTTCAGTTGTTTTTTCAGTTGTTTTTTCAGTTGTTTTTCGGTTTTTTTTATTTGAATTAAGTTTTTTATTCAATTCTCCATTTTTGAAAATTATATCGTTCCAATTAATTCCAATAATTACAAGGTCATCATTCTTTAAAGTATTTTCTAACTGATTTAAATGATTTATATAATCAGTCCAATTATCTCCAGAAACTGTTTTGTTAATTAAAGTATAGCCTTTTTTGTTTATTTTGTTTGCTAATCTTTGTTCCTTAGCAATACCCAATCCTTTAGAAAAAGAATCTCCCAGAAGATATATTTTTTTACTTGAGTTGGTAGTAAACGTTGAACTCTCTACTTGAACGTCCTTAAAGGTTTTTACTTCATTAAAATTTAAATGAAGTCTGGCGAGGAGTTCTCCAATTATCAAGAAAGTTATTAGATATGATATGTACTTAGTATTTTTTCTCAAAACTGAAAGTAAATAAATTGAGCTTGTTCATTGTCAAACGAATATAAAATTATTGCCCAAATAAGTATTGAAATATAAACTATATTGGATGATATCGGATAAATATTCCTTTCATCTTTTCGTATAATCCAATCTAAACAAATAAGCACAAGTACATAATATAAGCCTTGGGTTAATCCAAAATCAAAACTAAAATCAAAAAACATTCTTTTTAAATAATCAAAAGCTTTTACTATGGTTTCACTCCTAAAAAAAACCCAACCTAACATCACAAACAAAAATGTGGATAACATTTGAAATAATTCTTTGATTGTAGGTAGATTTTTATTTCCTCCAGAAACTGTACCGATAAACTTTCTATTTTTTTTAAATATAAACGAAGGAATATAGAACAGAGCATGCAACAGACCCCAAAATAGAAAAGTCCAATTTGCGCCGTGCCAGAACCCACTTACTATGAATATCACAAAGATATTTTTAAAGGCTATGAGCTTATTACCTTTGGAGCCACCTAAAGGTATATACAAGTAATCCCTAAACCAAGTCGATAGAGATATATGCCATTTTCTCCAAAACTCACCAATATTTCGTGAAAAATAAGGGAATTTAAAATTTGACATTAATTCAAAACCAAATAATTTCGACGTACCTATAGCTATATCTGAATAACCACTAAAGTCACAATAAATTTGAAATGAGAAGTAAATGGCCCCCAACCACAAAGTAACACCTGATGACGTATTATAATTTTCGAAAATTGTATTTACCAATGGAGATAGTGAATCGGCTATTACAACTTTCTTAAACAATCCCCAGGTTATCAACCGCAGACCTGAAACAACTTGGTTTTTATTAAAAATTCTTTGCTCTAATATTTGTGGCAATAGGTTAGTTGCTCTTTCTATTGGCCCTGCAACAAGTTGTGGGAAAAATGACACAAAAGAAGCGAACGAAATGAAATCCCTAGTAGGCTTTAAGTCTTTCCTGTATACATCAATCGTGTACGACATTGTTTGGAATGTGTAAAATGAAATGCCCACCGGTAAGATAATTTTTAAAGTCCATTGATTCTGCATATCATAACCAATGAATCTAAACATTTCTATAAATGAGTCTAGAAAAAAATTATAGTACTTAAAAAAACCCAAAACACTTAGGTTAAATATAATACTGATACCAAGAAATATTTTTTTCCTTTTTTTTATGGATGAAATGAAAATTTTCTGCGCTATAAAGTAATCAACAATGGTAGACAGTAGAATCAATCCTAAAAATCTGTAATCCCACCATCCGTAGAATAGGTATGAGCTTACTAAAACTAACAAATTTTGCTTCCAAAGTTTATTGTTAAAAACGAACCAGTAAAGTGTGAATACTGAAGGTAAGAACAATAAAAATTCAAAAGAGTTGAAAAGCATTTATTTATATTTCTTTAAGAAAAACACCTATTTTGAGAATAAAATTTACTTCAAATATTAAGTAACGATAAATAATTATAATTATGATTTTAATTATTAAAAATTTTAAAAACGTTAAGCAGCATACTTTTAATGAAATAGGATTACTAAACGAATGTTCATAAGTTCTAGAATAATTTTGGTACTCTTACGTTTCTTTAATAGTTCATGTAACAGCTTTAGTTAAGTTTATTGCATATTAACCTATTATAGCTTCCTAATTAACCAAGAAGAGTTTCATAATTAGTTATTTTTGAGCTTTAAATTTACTTTTGAAAATACTATTAAGGAAATAAATTAATATCTCTTTAAAATTTTAAATATCCCCTGTACTTATTTTAATGGATAATCTTATTAAAATTAATCGGTTTTGTCTTTACCTTCTTGTATTTGCTGCATGCTTTGAATATTGGGATCCTTTCGGTTTTGCAAAAACCATTTCCATAGCTAAAATTGGTACTATTCCATATTTTATAAGTTCTTTACCTTTCCTAAAAGATTATTTGAGATTTTCTTTTTTGTCAAGATACCTGGTTCCTTTACTTATTTTTATTTTGGCAGGTATTTTTGCTACCACCATTAATGATCAGTATGCAGACTCAGTCTTTGATATAATTAATGATCGGCTAGTGCAATTGGTTCTTTTAATGGTATTGATTGCCGCCCATATATATCTAGACAATAAAGTTCTGAGTGGGCTATTAAAAGTTTACGTAGCAGGAATGTTCGTTATGTCCATTCTTTTTATTTTGGGTATTGGAGAGCAATATAAAGGTGGGCGCCTGTTATTATTTGGTGAAAATGCTAATCAAACAGGCATGAAATGTGCTCTCTCCTTGATAATTATTATTTATGAAATTACTAGAAAAAATATTAAGCTCAGAATTAGAATCTTTAATCTAATAATCATAATACCAATTTTGAACTTATTAATATCAAGTGGTTCAAGGGGTGCTTTACTGTCATTAATTATAGGAGTATTTTTATTTATTATGTTTGGAAAAATAAGTGTAGTTAGGAAAATAGGACTTGGATTAGTAGCGTTACTTTTTTCTGCGAGTATTTTGGTTTTTATTTATAACAACGACAGAGATTTTAGAATCAGAATTGAACGTTCTATTGAAAAAGGTGACACTGCCGGGCGAACAGAATTATGGGAAGCAGCTTATCGAATTATAGAAGATAACGTTATTTTCGGAGTAGGTAACCCAGGTATGATGCCAGCTATGCGATTGTACAGCGGTATAAATCAACAACCGCACAATCTGTTTTTAGAACTTTGGTTGACATCAGGAATAATAGGTTTGTTATTTTTTCTTTTATTTCTATTTAGGCTAATAAGGTCCCTGTTTGCTAAATTAAAGAAAGATGGTAATTTGCTTTATTTATCTCTTTTTGTAATCGTAATGCTAAATATGATTAAAAGTGGGGGCAGTTTAGGACTTATATTTGCTTGGATATTTTTTGGAGTGATTATAGGATCCACCGTTGTTCATCATAATAAAAGGTCAGTTGACATGGCGATTTAAAAAGTCAAAATATATGATTTTCAGAAAATTTTGTTTCACTGTTTTATGTCTAAAGATATTTTATTAAATGTCTGTTAATCAAAGAAAAGCTGGCGCTTTATTATCATATGCCGTTCTGGGGTTGAGTAATATTGTTGGTCTATTATACACTCCTTATATGCTCCGTATGATGGGGAAGAGTGAATATGGGCTTTATGCTCTTGTTGGATCTGTAATAGCCTATTTGACTATTTTGGATTTCGGCTTTGGGAATGCAATCATAAGATATACGGCAAAATTTAGGGCAGAGGGTAAACTGCAGGAGCAATATTCTATGTTCGGTCTTTTTATCATACTCTATTCTGCAATTGGGATACTATCTTTTGTGATTGGTTTAGGACTCTATTTTAACGTTGAAAATCTTTTTGGGGATACGATGTCTCAAAGCGAATTAGGCAAAGCTAAGGTAATGATGCTTTTAATGGTCTTTAATATTGCTTTTACCTTCCCACTCAGTATTTTTGGTTCTATAATTTCTGCTTATGAAAATTTTATTTTTGTAAAAATTGTAGCGCTTAGTAGGATAGTGTTGAATACATTGATAATGATTCTCTTGTTGGAAATAGGATACAGGGCGGTAGGGATGGTTGTTCTGGCCACAATCTTAAATTTGCTGACTTTACTTATTAATTACTGGTACTGTAAGAACAAAATAAAAATTAAAATTTCTTTCAAGAACATGAAACTTGGTCTGTTGAAAGAAGTAAGTGTTTATTCCTTCTATATTTTTCTAAATATTATAATGAATAAGGTCTATTGGAGTACTGGTCAATTTGTGTTGGGGATGTATATGGGCACTGCTGCAGTTGCAGTTTTCGCTATAGCTATTCAATTTCAGGGTATGTACATGGGCTTTTCAACAGCCATTTCTGGTGTTTTTTTACCTAAAGTAACGGGTATGATTGCTAGCAAATCCACAAATAAAGAAGTGTCAGATTTATTCATTCGTACCGGTAGAATTCAGTATGTGGTAATGGCTTTTATCTTATCAGGATTTATTTTATTTGGCAGACAATTCATTGTATTATGGGCAGGGGAAGGTTATGAGGATGCTTACTATGTGACACTTTTGTTTTTTGTAGCATTAACAATTCCTTTGATACAAAATCTAGGAATTACTATTCTACAGGCAAGAAATCAAATGGAGTTTAGGTCTTGGCTTTATTTTGCCATGGCTATGTTAAGTTTAGTATTTCAGGTGGGCTTAGCTAAGGAATATGGTGGTTTAGGAGTAGCATTTGCTATTGCAGGATGTCTAGTTCTTGGTAACGTGGTGATTATGAATATCTACTATCATCGCGTTCAGCATATTAACATGTTAGAATTTTGGAAACAAATATTCAAAATGTCATTTGCTCCTCTAATAATCGGCCTAAGTGCTTATTTTATTGTTAGAGATTTAATATTCGATTCTTTTATTGGATTAGGTATAAGCATTGGATTATTTAGCCTTGTATATGTTCCTGCTTTTTGGATTTTGAGTATGAACGCTAATGAGCGGGATTTATTGAAAAAACCAGTTTTAAAGTTAATTAAGCGCGCGGACTGACTATGCAGTTATCAATATAATATATCATTTTATGAAAAAAAGGAAAATAGCAATTTTAACGCTCCCATTACATTCTAACTATGGAGGGCTTTTACAAGCCTTTGCATTACAAGGGGCCTTACAAAATCTTGGACATGAGGTATTGCTGATTAATAACGATGTAAGTAATTATCCTAATTGGCGTAAGCGTCTTTCTTATATAAAACAAAGCTTATTAGGTTTTCTTAATGGTAAAGCTGTTTTGAGACCAGATTTAACCTCTAAAACGAATAAAAAAATTATTGGACAACATTCGGCCACTTTTGTAGAACAGTATATTTCCAAAACAGATTTGGTACCAGCTATTTTCTCCTACCGAGATATTGCTAAATATAATTTTGAGGGCTATGTTGTGGGCAGTGATCAAGTATGGCGTCCTAATTATACTCCTGCCATTGCGAACTATTTTTATGATTTTTTGGATGCTAAAGATGCAGTAAAAAGGATTGCATATGCCGCTTCTTTTGGTGTAGATGCTTGGCGCTTCAACGAAAAGGAGACAACACAGTGTTCAAAATTAGCACAAATGTTTGATGCTATTGCCGTCCGAGAGGACGCGGCTATAAAATTATGTAAAGATTTTCTAAAAGTTGACGCTATAAAAACTTTGGATCCCACGCTCTTAATTCCAAGGGTTGATTATATTAGGCTTGTAGAGAAAGCCCAAGTACCAAAACCAAAAGGTAAACTGTTCTGTTATATCTTAGATCGGTCGGAAGCCAATGTACAAATAGAGAACAAGGCGGCTAATTTTCTGAATACCACACACTTTACAGCTATGCCTAGAAAGGATATGCATAATTTGAATAAATCAAATATTATAGAATTTATTTTTCCTCCAGTGGAAGAATGGATTAGTGGTTTTATGAATGCAGATTATATTATTACAGATTCATTTCATGGGACTTTATTTTCAATTATTTTTAATAAAAAGTTTATTTCAATAGGGAATAAGAGACGGGGGCTTTCTAGGTTTACATCGATTTTAAAACTATTGAATTTGGAAGATAGGTTACTTTTAGATGTTGAAGATTTCAATGTAGAACTATTTAGTCGAGAGATAGATTGGCAAAAGGTTAATGGCTTAGTTGCAGCTGAAAGAGAAAAGTCTATAGGCTTTTTAAAAAAACACCTATAAGTAATTTAGGCATTTGTTAAGATTACATAATGAAATAAAGTTCTAAAGAAAAAGAAAATGCTACTAAAAAGAACACTTTGGTTTGTATTCCTATTATCTATCATTTTTAATTTAGTTTTTTTTAGTGTTGATATTTTTCCAGTTGTAAAGAGAAAATTATCGAAGACAACTTATTTGGTAAATGAGGCGAATGCTAGTGTGGAGAGAAAGGTGGTGAACGCCTCTTTTGAAATGTTTGCTTCTACACAAATTTATATGCCTTATGGCAGACAACTAAACTTCCTTCAAAAGCTTAGAAACTTAGGTTCTGATGAAATAGATCGTATTAGTTACTTCCCTAGGGCTTATCTTGCTTTAGGACTTATAAAATATAGTTCTAAGTTTGACAAAAAATTATTTGATAAAGTGGTAACTCTCTATGATCGCTACTACGTTCGCGATGACACATTAGGTTTTGATTTTGAATATGTAGATCAGGTCCCTTTGGGACATGCGGCCTTGGAACTTTATAAAATAACAGGAAGAGAAAAGTATAAGAATATTGCAGATGTAATTTTTGGTGAATTACAGAAAATGATATCTAAAAAAGAGCAATACTCCTTTGTATTATATAGAGACCACCAAAATGACCTTTTAGTAGATGCTTTAGCTTTAGTAGTTCCCTTCCTTCAGGCTTATGGGGAACAGTTCCAAAACGATTATGCTATTGATTTAGCAAAATCACAAATGGATTTTTTTTTCAAATACGGTTTAGAGGAGGAAACTGGCCTGCCTTTCCACGCAATAGACTTGAAAACTAAAGAAGGATTAGGTCCAAATAATTGGGGTAGGGGTATGGGTTGGTATATGTTGGCATTAAAGTCTATATCTAACATGTCTTCTAAAAAAATGGACTCACTGATTTCATTTAAAAAAAGGGAAGTTTTATTTCTTAGAACTATGAATTCATTAAAAGATTCTATGTACTATACGCAGTTTCCAGGAACTTCAATAGATTTTGATTCATCATCATCAACGATGTTAATGTACGGCGAAAACGTGTTGCGTCCTGGAACCCATACAAAAGAAATGATTATTAATACTTTTAAACCTTTTGTAAAGGATAACGGTGTTTTAGATCAATGTTCTGCCGAAGCTTTTGGCGTAAATAAATATAGTTTAGAATTTGGTGAAAGTGAATTATCACAGGGGATGATTTTACTGTTATTAAGTACTACTTCAGATAATTAATCGTTAATCTTATCGAATATAATCCTTCCATAATGATATCCGTCCTTATTCCCCTTTATAACAAGGAGCACAGTATTGTAAAAACTATACATTCTGTATTGATTCAAACTTATATGGATTTTGAGCTATTGATTATAGATGATGGCTCCACAGATAATAGTTTAAAGGTAGTAGAAAATATTAAGGATGGCAGAATACGTATTATAGCGCAGGAGAACGGCGGTGTTTCTTCTGCAAGAAATACCGGTATAAAAAATGCTACATACGAGTGGATCGCTTTTTTAGATGCTGATGATATTTGGCATAAGGATTTTCTTAAATATGTCACTGAGGTTATTCATAATGAAAAAGAGGTAAACGTAATTACTACCGATTATGAAACGCAAGCAGCCGATGGTACGCTTATAAAGTCTTACGTTTCTGGAAAAAGGGATTACGAGGATTTTTTTGAAATTACTAATACAATCGGGTTTCATATTCTTAACATGTCTAGCTTTTGTGTACGAAAATCTAGTTTGTTGGAATCTGGTATTTTTAGTACAACGATAACCCATGGAGAAGATATGGAAGTGTTTGAAAAGCTGGCCAGAAAACATAAGATATTTATTATAGATAAAGTACTATCCTATTATATCCAAGACTCAGAGAATCGCGCATCAACAACATTGCCCCACCCAAATAAAACCCGTGTTTACCAATTCAATTCTGAAGAGAAATTATCTTTAGAAGAAGTTAAATACCAAAAGAATAGAATACTTGTTTATATGCACGATTATACGGTACAGGGTAGTTTTAGTTATGCCATAAGATTGTTTAGAAAACATATAGGGTTTGTAAAAATATCGGACATTTTACTGTATATTTTTAATAGACTAAAACGAAAATTCACCTCTGGATTTAAGGCATTTGCCTTTATTTCTATGACGCTATAATTAATGAATGATGCAACCTTTAAAAATATGTTTTTTTGTTCCGTTCTATCCTCTAATTAAAGGAGGGGCGGAATATCAATCTAAAATTATTGCACAGGAGCTGACCCGCAGTGGTTATGAGATAGTATTCATTTCCGGCGGGCATTTAGCTGATACGATATCGGAACACGAGGGCTTTAAGGTATATGAGCTTTTTGTAGATAATTCTGCTAAGGAGCAGATGTTGCTGTATCAAAACTATATGGCAAAGGTTTTAAAAATAATAGAACAAGAAGCGCCTAACTTTATTTATCAAAGGATATTGAATACGTTTACTTACCGTTTGTCAGGGTATGCTAAAAAACAACGGATACCATTTCTTTTGCATATCGCCGATAACTATTCTGTTGAATTTACCAAGGGTATCCGTAGTTTATTAAAACGGTATTTATTCAAACAGATATTAGGAGCTAACCCCTTTATTATTTGTCAGACCAGTTATCAAGTAGCCAAAATTAAGGAATGGTCTTATGAACCTAGCTTGAAGATACCCAATATGCACCCTCCCATAAAGGAAGAGGTAATTTCTAGAGATATGAAACGTGTTGTATGGATAGGAAATGCGCGGGAAGTAAAACAACTAGAGCTTTTTTGTAAGGTGGCCCAAGATTTTAAAGATAGTACCTTATGTTTTCATGTTATTGGAGGTGTTCCGGAAAATGAATACGGTCATGATCTTTTAATACAAATGGAGGAGTGCTTTAATTTGGAATATCATGGTCGTAAGGACAATGTATTCATAAACTCATTTTTACAAACAGCTGCACTTTTGGTTAACACCTCTGTTTCCGAGGGGTTTTCCAATACCTTTATACAGGCTTGGATGTGTGGCACACCAGTAGTAGCACTAAACTCTGACCCCGATGGTTTTATGAACCGCTATAGTTTGGGCATTAATTGCGAGGGTAAGGTAGAAGCATTAAAAATGGGCATAGAAAGTATTTTAAAAAATAAAGACTATTTGACCATAAGTGCGGAGATTAAGAAAAAGGCTATAAATCTATTTTCGGTAACGGAGAATGTTACAAAACTTACGGACCTGTTAAGAAAGTAATATTGACAATGAAAAAAAAACAAATACTCTGGATTCATAATTTTGAAAAAGGCACTGGTAAAGGGGGTGGTTGGATGTTTAACCAATACAATTTTATAAAAGATGATGTAGATTTATATTTCTTGGATAACTTAAGAAACCCCTTCTCTTTTATTAAACATATATTTCGATTAAGAAAATTATCCAAACAATACAAAATAGTACATGCGCAATACGGTTCGGCCGTTGGGTTTATTACAAGTTTACTTAGTAGCACTAAAATTATCTCCTTAAAAGGTTCTGATTGGTATTCTGCACCCAATCCGTCATTAGGCGATAAATTAAGAATTTATGTTGGTAATGTTATGACGAAATTTTCTATTAGAAGGGTTGACCATGTAATAGTAATGTCTGATTTAATGAAAAGTCAGGTTTTAGAAAAATTCCCAAAACTCAAGGTAACAACTATTGTTGACCCTATTAATCTAAATCGCTTTAAACCTAGCTCTGAAATAGGTAAAAATGTTAATAAAACGAAAAAAATATTATTTGCTGCAGTAGATATTGAAACCCCGGTTAAACGCTTTGGTTTGGCCAAAGAGGCTTTTGAACTATTAAAAAAACGTAAACCGGATACAGAGCTAGTAATTATGAGTAAAATTCCACATCATGAAGTCTGCGCTTTTATGAACAACATGGATGTAATACTGTTAACCTCTGTTTACGAAGGTTGGCCCAATGTGGTAAAAGAAATGTTAGCCTGTAACAAACCTTTTGTGAGTACTAAAGTCAGTGACCTTGAAAAAGTAGCTCAAAAAACCGTAAGTTGTTTTACTTGTGACGACGACGCCCAAGAACTTGCCATCGCATTAGAAAAATCATTGGGTGCATATAAAGAAAACCTAAGGCAACATGTGGTAGAATTTAATATGGCTCAAACTATGAAAAATCTAAAGTTTATTTACAGTAGTCTTAAAAAAACTAAACCAAAAGAAGTTTAAAAGCTTATAGTATTATCTGTTATATACGATTTTGTAGTTTTCAGGATATTTAATGTTCTGTGTAAGATAAGCCTGATTATAGGCTAATTCACCCCAAAAAGTGCCCTCCGTTTTATTTTCGTTAAAATAGCCTTTTAGCATGTTTTGAAACCTTAATTGTAAAGCCTTATCAAATCTTCCTAAACACATCCAGCCCTCTGGCATAAAATTACGGTATTCATCACCCTCTTTATCTTCGCCATCTAACCAATAATGAATTCGTTTTGTGCCATCAAATTTTTTAGGCCAAAAAATCTCAATTGTATTAATAAGTTTGGCCATATCATTTTGATTGTAATTTCTGTCCTGGTATGTAAAATCTTCAACTAAGTATTTAACTGTTCTGGCTGCGTGACCGTGGTCTGTAATGGTTCTCCCTTGATAAGGAATATCATTAAATTTAGTATTCCATTGATAGGCATTCTCATTAAATCTGTTTGGGTCTAAATGATTTCCGAAACCACCTGTAACACCTGGAATACCAATGTTAAAATTAAATCTTGTGGCTATTGCTTTATAGATAGAATTACCCGTTATATCCCCTAAGTTCCATCCAATATAGGCCCAAGAAGATGAACTGTCCATACCTGAGTGTTGAAAAACAAGACTATTCCTCATAAACCATTTTTCCCAAAAGTTCACCTCTAAAAAATCCAATAGGTAGTCAAAATCTACTTGATAGGTATTACTACTTAATTCATTCCTTTCTGTCCTTAGATTAGGACTATGATGCAACACCCATAGCAGTCTGGATAAGTGCATAAAACTTCTACTTTCTGATAGTTGTTGTTGTCCTAAAATGCCTGTTCTAGTAAGATTTGTTTCGGGGTTACCATACCAACTTAAATACTCATCATTATAACTGGCTCCATTTTGTGATAATTCTCTACTAGGTTTGGCCGCTTTAAAAAGGGTTGTATAGGCCCTAATGACATCGTTCAGATATTTTTTATTGCCTGTTGCTTCAAATAATGCAACCATTCCCTGGAGGGCGTCTAAATTATATATGTCACCTTGGTCGCCATTCTCACAAATTCTTAAAATACGACCGTATTCACCTTGATAGAATTTACTAGAGGTATCATTAATACTAGCAGGTAATATTCTTTCATAAAGCGCATCATCAGCTTTTGCGGCTAAAACATCAACAGAAAGTAAATCGTATGCTTGTTCTTCATTACTAATGGTTATGACCACAGTAGCAGAATCTGTCTCTATTGGTGAATTTACATCTGTTGTCCCCGTAGTATATACTATGGTGTCTGTTACTGATTCCGTGGTTCCTGAGCTTTCGTTATCTGAAATAGAAATGAATTTGAGCGTACTATTTTCTAATATTTCTATCTGGCCATAGCTTGGTTCGGAAACAGAGGTAATGGTAACCCCTTCTGTGGCTCCAATATCATCATTGGCCAATACATCTAATATTTGGGTGCTATTAAACTGAGTAGTAAAGAAATCATCAACTAAAAAGTTTAATGATGATAGTTCTTTTTCTTCATTAATTACATATTCCGATAATAAATCTGAATCTTTACTACAAGAAACCAATTGGGAGATGGCTAAGGCGGAGATATATAAAACCACCATTGAATTTTTAAATTTAATCATAAGTAGGTCTAATCTTTTTAGGTTAAAAACCCGGGACTTTTTGAGATAAAATATGCTTTACCATAATAATACGGGAGATTCGTATGATTAGTCTATTAACTACCTATTTATTCGACGAATTACGCTTGTTTTTAACATACTGGTACCAATTTTACTTTTAATTAAGAAATCACCATAGCTTCACTTTTTGAAAAGTACCACTGCTACAGTCTTTGAAATTAATTCTTGGCTCTGTAGCGTGGGAAAAAATCGGCAGTTTTTCCCTTTGATAAATCTTTGTAAATTTCTTGTATATGAACATAACGCCAAAGCCTAAAGTCCCTATAGTCTTTTGAGAAAGAAGATTTGAAGTTGAATAGCGAATCTTCCTTACCGCCAAGACCACCCCCTAAGTTAAATATCTCATAGCCTTCAGCGGTTGCAAGAAGGCGCATCTCATCCAAAAAAAGATTTGCTGGTGCCCAATTTAGGTATTCCGTCCTAGTGCCGGATAAGTGAAATTGAACAATATTATTGGTTTCCACGAACATGGAGCCAGCCATTGTTTTGCCAGTCTCATTTTCTATTACTAGTAAAACTCTTGTTTTGAAGTCCTTACAATCGAGAAAATTGAAAAAGTACTCTCTAGAAAAATAATAGGTTTTATCTGCCTTTAAACGATCCATGTTTTCATAATAGATGTCTATATATGTATTAAGTTCTTCTTTGGATACTACTTCCTTAACTGTTGCAATGCGCCTGCATTTATTTGTTCTATTTTTAGTACTTTTTCCATACTGTGATCGTTGCTCGTTAATATCTTTGGTTAAATCAATGTTGACCACTTTTCCACAAATTGGTGTTTCACCCATCCCTGATAATATTCTTGTTTGTTGGTCTAAATAGGGGTGGAGCCTAGAAAATATGCTAACAATATTATTTTCGTCTAAATAATTGCGAAACTCAGTAATGAAAGCAGAATTGTCAAAGTCTTCAGTCATATTTTTATAAACAGGACCTGCATATCCGTATACCGATGTTAAATCAAAATAAGAAGTTTCGGGTATCGTTCTTTTTAAAAATGGAATCGCAATTGAAATATTATCTCTATTGTAAAGCAAAAGAACAGGTGTTTCATCCTTGTTTTTAGAAATGTTGTGATAATCGTATGTATGGTAAAAGTCAAATTCACCAATTGTTTCTAAAATATGCATCCACTGATTCTTATCCTTTATCTCTTGCATGGGTCTTAATCTCTATGATTCAAAAAAATTATGTATTCGATTTTTTTTCAATCAGTTGTATCGTATCCAAAATTATCTTTTTACCCATCATGGCAAATTTTGGATAAACAGTTTCAAATGTTTCGCCCTCATCAAACCTTATGGGTTCTTGACACAATATGGTTCCTTCATCAATTTTATCATCAATGATATGAGTTGTAATTCCTGAAATTTTTACTCCAAAATCTAGTGCTTCTTGAATAGCAGTAGTGGTGGCAAGGAAACTTGGAAATAACGATGGATGAATGTTAATTATCCTGTTGGGATAGTTATCCAAAAGTGGCTTTCTAACTATATATTTATAACTCAATAAAAAAACGTAATCAATGTGATGTTCCTTTAACAAAGCAACAAGTTTTTGTTGATATGAAATAGTATCGACAAAGTTTTTTTTAACCAATCTTATTGCAGGAATGCCGGCCAACTGCGCAGCCTCATGCGCTCCAGATGGTTCTGACTGATAGATTAAAAGGTTTATTGATGAGTTTTGGAGCAATCCTTCTTGATAAGCAAGAATTGTATCTTTAGCATTGCGACCCCAACCTGTAGTTAAAATAGCCCATTTAAGCTTTTGCTTTTGATCTATATGCATCTAAATCTGATATTACGGTCCCTGCATCAACAATTACATCCCGTGATGAAAGAACATTTTTAATGGTTTTAAAGAATATCTTAATGTCTAGTTTTAATGATAACTGATCAACATAGTTTACATCAAATGCCAGTTTGTCGTCCCAGTTTATATTGTTTCTCCCAGAAACTTGGGCTAAGCCTGTAATTCCTGGAAGCACACAATGTCTCTTTTTTTCGTTTTCCGTATAAAAATTTAAGTATTTGGGCAATAGGGGGCGTGGTCCTATAAAACTCATATCACCTTTTAGAACGTTTAAAATTTGAGGAAGCTCATCTAAAGAAGTCTTTCTAATGAATTTGCCAATATTGGTTAACCTTTCCTTATCCGGTAGCGGCATTCCCTGTTCATCCCTAGCATCAGTCATTGTCTTAAACTTAATCAAGTGAAAGATGCGTTCATTTTTTCCTGGTCTGGCTTGTACAAAAAACGGTTTTCCTTTGTGATGAATACTTAGTACAACCAGAACGGTTAGTATTACAGGCGCAAGTACCACGAGGATAAAAATTGCAAACATAAAATCTAGAATCCTTTTTAAAAAAAGCCTATACATTCATACTTATTTTAATTAAGTCTTATTTTTTCATAAACCTGCAAGGTTTTATTTGTCATAACCGGTATGGTAAATTCCTCTAATGCCTTTTGCTTGGCTGCAGTTCCAAGTCTTTTGCGTAGGTCAGAATTTTGTATAAGTTCATTGAGGGTTTCTGTGAGCTCTTGTACATTCTCATTTTCGAATAACATACCGTTTACACCATGGTCTATTTGTTCATAGGCCCCTTCCGTATTGCTTCTAATGGGGCAGCACTGACTCATCATCGCCTCTAGTGTTACTAAAGGGAATGATTCCATTCTGGAGGGTAATACAAAAATATCAAAGATATCGTAGAATGGTTTAGGATCTTCAAAAGGCACATAGATGAAAATATCCTCTATCTGTGCTTCCTTAACCAATTTTTTTAGCCATAAGTATTCTTCACTGCCTTGCACACCACCCAGAAAAACAAATTTAATTTTATCTCTCACCTCTTTCTTAATTTCTGATAATGCAGCCGTTAAAATATCACTGCCTTTTCTCAGAGATATACTACCGGCAAAACCTATAACAAGTTTTTCACCGGGAATACCGAGTTTATTTTTTAGTGCTATTTTTTCTGTATCATCTATAGTTTCCGCATAACGAGATGAAACACCATGATGAATAAGGGAAATATTCTTGTCTAATATTCCAAAAGTTTTTTTACTGAATTCGTAAGACTCTTGGCTAATAGCTATTAAATGCGTAGGGTTTTTGAATTTGAAGTTTTTTTTCAAATACAAAATATGAAGTGTCGTTGTATATTTTATTCCCATTAACCACGGAATAAAGGTCATATAAGGAGATTGGCTGTGAACTACATCCGGAGTGTAAGCTTTTATATCTTTTATTACTTTTAAAATTGAGGTAATAGATAAATAGGTTTTTTTTAGAATTGAGCCCCGAGGGGTGTCAAATTCTTTTATGGTAACTCCCATATCTTCAAATTCCCGATAAAAATCATCTACTCTATTTGTGCCATCCAATATTTTTCCTCCAGTAATGAGACAAACCTGATGACCCATATCTATCAAGCCCCTTGCTAAATCTATGGTGTGTGTGGTAACGCCGCTTTGTTCTATTCTACTTAAAAGAAAAACTATTCTCATGGTACATGGTTGCATTAAATCCCTTTTTTAAAACGTCTTTATTTCAAATTCATTTCATAATTTTTGAAAATTAACTATACCAAACGATGTTCGATAAAAATTTTGTCAAATGATTTTAAAAACTGGGGAATCTATGCTTCTGAAACTAGGCTATTTTTCCAATAATTTGTATTCTTTCAAAATCTCGTTCCAAATGAATGATCGGCTATATCTAGAAATTATTAGTTTTCTGATTTGGTCCGGAACAAGTCCTTGATTATTCATATGCAAGGTTACAACATTTCTCATAGATTTCAATAATGCCTCCATATCACTAACAGGAACTATATGTCCATTTTCGTTTTCTATAATAATTTCGTTACAACCATTTATGTTAGAAACAATACTGGGTAATCCCATAGAACCAGCTTCCATTACTACGTTAGGAAAGCCTTCTCGGTAACTGGGAAAAACGAGATAATCTGCAATAGCATAGAACGGGCGAACATCTGCTTGGGTACCTACCGCTATAATACTACTATTGGATTCAAGAATTTTTTCAGAAGACGCTAGTAGCGGGTCTAATTCGTTTTCTCGAGAGCCCACTAGGACTAATCTAATGTTCGAAATTTCTTTTGATAGGATATCAAAGGCTTGTGCCAGCTCATTCATACCTTTATCTGTTACCAATCTACCTACAAAGACGAAAACAAAATCTTTATCAGAAATTCCTAATTTGACCTTTAACTCTTTTTTAGTATCATCCTTAATGAGCTGCGGGTCAAAAAAAGAAGTATCGATACCATTTGAACTACCATTCCCAATTACCTTTAACTTTTCTTCTCTTGTAAAGTTATTTTCGATTATGATATCTCTTAGACCAAAAGAATTTGGATAGATGCGTGTAGAGCACGAATAAGTTAATTTTTCTACGATATTCAGTAATGTTCTTTTTCTTCCTTTGGCGACCAGCAGTGGTAAACCCGCTATGGTGTGTAGTCTATGAGGAACCTTAGCTAAATAAGCAGCTATCATTCCTAATGTCCCTGCTTTAGGAGTATGTGTGTGTACAATAAATGGCTTTTCTCGCTTAAAAAGTCTATAAAGTTTCCATGTTGCTTTTAAATCGGCAATAGGTGTAATCTGTCTGGTCATCTCCACTGCAAAAACCCTGCAACCTTGTTCCTTACCTACATTTTCAAGAACATCTATAAACGCAGTCTTAGCGCCGCAAATTGCAGAGGACACGCCAAGAACTTCGTAATGGTTACTCATAAACTTAAGCTGACCTCTTAAAAGACCACCAAGAGATGCGGGGACTGTGGTTACTCGTATTAATTTTTGATTCATATGATTGTAGACAGACTATAACATTGTTTGTTTAATGGGAATCTTTAAGTTATAACGAAACCTGAACCATTGGATTTTAACCACTGTTTCAGAACTAAAAGTCTCCAAATTAAGGTATAATTATTAGAACTACCATTCATATGATCTTCTATTATCCGTAAAACTTCTTTTGGTCTAATGCAGGGTAGAGCGGCCAGGCTCTCTTCATTTAATTCATCTAGAACATAGCTTTTGAGTTCATCTCTGAACCAATCTTTAAAGGGCATCGTAAAGCCGGCTTTAGGTCTGTCGAAATAATTCTTGGGCACGTACTTATAAAGGACATCTTTTAAAATCCTTTTTTGATTATTACCCTTAAATTTAAAAGAAGTAGGTAGCTTTTTTGCAAACTCAACAACTCTATAATCCATTAATGGAGAACGTACCTCTAAAGAATTTGCCATTGATGCCCTATCAACCTTGGTATTGATATCTAAATTTAAATAGGTTTTTATATCAAAATCAGAGACTCTTTCTAGATTGGATTTATTTTTATTGAATAAATAGGATGAGTTAATATTGTCATAGCTCAAATCCTGTTTTAACCATCCTGCAGATGGATTGGACATTGTAGACATGTACGCCTCATTGATATTATTCTGATTTAGTACATGTGCAATTGTATTTAATCTATAATTGGGAAGTCGTTCTATTACTTTAGCAAATGGAGCTCTTAAGAAATTAGGGAGCGCATAAATATTTGAGATATATTTCATCCAATTATAGCGTTGGTAGCCTAAAAATAGTTCATCTCCTCCGTCTCCTGATAGTGCTACAGTAACATGTTTTTTGGTATGCTTTGCAAGTAGCATAGAGGGTAGGGCAGAAGAATCTGAAAATGGCTCGTCATAATAATAACTAAAGTTTTCAATTAAATCTAACCCCTCTTTATAGTCACATTCTATAGTAGTATGTTCAGTTCTTAAATGGGAAGCCACTTTGGTGGCATATTCGCTTTCATCTAATTTCTTATTATCAAATTTAACCGAGAAGGTTTTTACTTTTTCGGAAGTGCCTTTTGAAGCCAGAGCTGCGATAAGGGAGGAATCTACACCACCAGATAGAAATATGCCCACTGGAACATCTGCAAATAATCTTAATCTCACTGAATCAGTCAATAATTCTTCCAAGTCCCCTAATGCCGTTATGTAGTTCTTGTTAAAGTTCTGTTCTCCTGAAGTATCTATATCCCAGTATTGCTTGATGCTAAGTTCCCCTGATTCCAAATAAAATTGAAATGAATGACCAGCCGGCAACGTAGCTATTTCATTAAATATACTTTTTGTGTCTGGTACATAGCCCCACATTAGATAACTTTCTATAGATGCTTTAGAAATGCTTAAACCAGAATGTTTTAATTGTATAGAAGATATTTGACTTGAAAATTCAAAGTCTAATCCCTTATGGTAATAGTAAAAAGGCTTCTGGCCTAACCTATCTCTGGCTCCAAAAAATTTATTGTTTCCCTTATCGTAAATTACAAAAGCAAACATTCCATTAAAATGGTTTACGCAGTCTTCACCATAAAGTTCATATGCCGCACAGACTACCTCCGTATCGCTAGTGGTATTAAATACATACCCTTCTTTCTCTAAATTATCCCTTATGGCCCTAAAATTAAATATTTCACCATTGAAAACTATATGTGTTTTTTGCATGTAGCGGAATGGTTGATTAGATCTTGGGTCTAAATCTATTATAGATAAACGGTTATGTCCAAAACTAACATTATGACCTTGCTTTTCTATTTTTTCGAATCCCAATTGGTCAGGACCTCTAAAGGAGGTTCTTTTTAGCTTATCTAAAACATCTATTTCCTCATAGGGAATGGTTGTTCCATAAATTCCACACATAAAATTCAGTTATTATTTATAATTCCAATAAGATGGAATCAACAAAATTTTCGATTGTTCTTTTATTCAGGTTTAAATCAAATTTTAAGCGATTTTCCTTTAAATCCGCACTAAGACAATTTCTCATCGTGGCCGCAAGGGCGCTTATGTTGTTGGTTTCACAAGTGTAAAGACCATCTATTTTTTCTATATCTCCTGCACTTAAAGTAGTAACAACTTTTTGGTTTTGAGACATCATCTGTAATAACACATTGGGAAAGCCTTCTATGCGTGATGACATTACACACATTTCAGCATCCCTAAAATAAGGATAAACATTATTGACAAAACCAATTAATATTACCTTATCCTGCAGGGATTCTGAAGAAATTATGCGTTCTAATCTCTTTCGCTCATTTCCTTCACCCAGTATCAATAATTTTAATTGAGGAAAATCTCTCAAAAGTCTTTTAAAGGCAGGAATTAAAATATCAAAACCTTTTACAGGAGCTAATCTTCCGGCAGCAACCAAGAATTTTTCAGGTAATTTAGTGGTCAAAACCTTTTTGGCATTTTTCTTTATCAAATCAATATTAATTGGATTGTTCAGAACAATAATCTTTAGTTTATCTTGCATCCATGGCATCCCTTTTATGAGCTCCGCTTTCATATAACTAGTTTGGCATATTACTAAATCAACACCTGGGTAGCCAATCTTATATGCATTTTTATACATTCTTAGTTTTTTACCGCTGAGTAAATGAAAGATGGAATTTGACTCCCGAGCAATAACCTTTGTCTTTTTGAAAAAGCCCACCCGCTTTAATAAGCCTAGGAGACTATTAATAAGTGTTTGCGAGGTGAACGTTTTTTCTACCGTAGTAGTTAAATTAATTTTCAGTAAAATTGGGATTATGAATAAATAACCTAGATAAACATTATTAAAAGGTAAATATGTTATTTCCGCTTTGTTCTTTAAGGTTTCCCATCTTCCCGATTTTTTTTTACTGAGAAATATAATTTTACATATTTTATTATTTGTAGTGTGATATTCAAATACGTTGTAAAGCAGTTGCTCTGCTCCTCCGCCAAGACTATCTGTTGGAAGTATCGTTAAATAATGAAAAAGTTTGGCCATGTCCTTATGATGCTATTAACTGTTCTATTAAACGTTCCCATTTGCTTCCAACACTTTTGATAGAGAATCTCTCTAGAGTACTCGTGGAATTTATAATTAATTCATTACGTTTTTTTGGATTTTTAATTAGGCTGTCTAATTCTTGAGACATTTTGTAAAGATTTTGATCTTCTACCAAAATCCCGTTTATATTATTATCTATGATATCAGAAGGTCCTGAAACACAATTATAGGCAATACATGACATTCCTTGGGACATAGCTTCTAACAAAACCATAGGAAGACCTTCATTTCTAGAACTAAGTATAAAAATAGAGGATGTAGACATTAGAGACTGTATATCATCTCTGAAACCCAATAGCTCAATGTAACGCTCCATATTCGATGCTTCTATCATCCTTTCCAGTTTAATCCTTCCGGAATCACCAGGACCAATAATCCTTAGTTTCCAATCGGGGTTTTTTGGTAAAACATTTTGAGCTATTTTGATTAGATTATCAAAGCCCTTGTGCTCCAAACGATCAAGATTGCCAATAGCCAATATAGTTTTATCCCTGATTTCGGTTTTTGACTGATTAATAGAAAATGAGCAGGGATTCTCCATGACTATAACCTTTTTAGCTCTTTGTCTAAAAAACGAAAGGTCATACTCAGTTAAAACAGTTACAGCATTTGGATATTTATAAAGTTTGTTCCACAGAAAGTTCCTAAGAGGGTGGTAAACCGGGAATTTATGATTAAAGTGTTCAGATACAATGATTTTGATATTATATAATCTTGCAATAGGAATTGTTACTATTCCTAACATATCAATATGTGAACTTATGACGGTAGGCCTGTTAGTTGCTTTAGAATAAAATTTAATAAGATTTATAAAACCATTTACCAAGACAGACTTAATGATTCCTTTATTGTGAAGTTTAATCCTATCAATTGACTTGTTCAAACTATAGTGATCATCACCATAAAAAGTAACAACTCTAACTGTATAGGAATTTTCTGCAAAATAATTTGCTAGATTTGCCACAACTCTCTCAGCTCCACCGGATGACATTTTACTTATTATAAAGTCTATTTTTAATCTGGACATTTCTCAACTATTGGTAGGTCAAAATACTTCTTTAGAACGTAATTATTTTAATTTCAGTATAGAGGTTGTTTGTAATTCAAAGGAAAGAAAGGAGAATAGAACAATAAGATAAGGTTGGTTAATGATTGTTTGTAGGCTTAACATGAAAATTGTTAAAATTAATAGTACGGACCAAGAGAAATATCGTAATTCTAAAGAAGATGAAAAAGCTTCCTTGTAATAGTTAAATAAAAGGAAAAGAAATAGAATAAAGCTGATTATACCAGCATCTGCCCAAACACCGAATATAGTATTATGCCCTCTGATAAGATCAGAAAAATAGATTCCATTTCCTAGGAAAGGATTTTCATAAACGTACTCCATCATTCTTTTGAAAAGAACATCACGTCCGGAAAGTTCTATCTTGTCAGTATTTAGGGTTACTATGTTTACTACGTTCTCTATTCGCTCTTTTTGTACGGAAGATAGTGTATCGCTTTCCAATGCAAACTTCACCAAGCCAAAAAGGAGAAGCGGCATAACCACTATAATCAGAAAGATTTTTTTTGGATTAAAATATTTATACTGTGATAAAAGTACAACCAGTAATAATACTACTAAGCCGGTTTTAGAAAATGTCAAAAGTAAGCTATAGACCGTCATGGCCATTAAGAGCCATTTTAATCTTTTGAATTGTATTTTGAGTGGCTTATAATAGTAATGTAAAAATACTAGAGAAAGAAGGCAAACTACTGCAGCATTGTTAGCATCTCCATAAACACCTCCTGCCCGGTCTAGCAAATACCTAGCGATGCCATCGGTTTCATCTAAAGAAAAATTAATGTATTTAAAATAAATCAGAAGTATATTTGCTAAGCTAAAAGTAATTAACACGCAATTGACGAAAACTTTTCTATACTCCCTGTCTGAAAGGAAAAAAGTATAGCCAACTAAATAAATAGGTGATATTAAGGTCTTTAGAAATGGAACTTCTGTATTAAACCTGATATTGCCTATGATGCCGATACTATAGAAAGCACATAGAAAAAGGAACCAATATTTTAAAGTAGACGGGAGCGGTCTTATTTCAAGAAATTTAATATAAAGAAATAGACCTAAAAGGACTAGACCAACATTCATGTAGGCAATCACTTGGCTTATACCTACTGAAATAAATTTTTGAATAAAAGCCTGTATACTTAAGGAGCTAAATATAAATGGGACAATAAACAAAATGAGCACAAGTCTTTTCACACTTTAAAATTACAAATTATTAAAAATTGCTTCCCATTTTTTCAAGATAACGGGCATTGCAAATTTGTCTACCGCTTTTAATGCTTTGTTGCCTAAATCATATCTAAGTTTTTCATTAGATATTAATTCTAAAAGCCCTTTCTTCATCTCAGTTTTGTTTTGATCTTCTATCAGCATTCCGTTATAATTGTGCGTAATCATTTCAGATGGTCCTGTTTTGCAATCATAGGCAATACAGGCCATACCTTGAGACATTGCTTCAAGTAAAACCATAGGTAAACCCTCAAATCTAGAACATAAAACAAAAATGGATGCAGATTGCATAATCTTATCTACATCATTCCTGAAACCATCAAAAATTACTTGGTCTTGTAGCTTAGTTTTACCTATTAGACTTTGTAAATATTCTTTTCCTTCACCGCCAGAACCTATGATTCGTAATTTCCAATCAGGGTACTGAAGCAGTACAGGGGTTATTAAATCAATTAAATTGTCAAAGCCCTTATGATAATACCTATCTAAGTTGCCGACGGCTATTATTTCTTTATTTCTTTGGTTGTCCTTGCGAAATACCTTGAACGTGCTGGGATTTGGCATTACAAAGGTCTTAATACCTTTATTTAAATAATAATCTTTATCAAAATTGGTAAGGACGGTTAAAGCATTGGCATACTTATATACATTGTTCCTAGTGAATTTAACCGCTTTATTTTCTACTTGGAGGTAATTAATATGTTCTGAACATATAATTTTAATACCTAATAATCTACTTATTGGGATGGTGACAAGACTTATTGTGGGTAGAAATGAAATCAAGATATTAGGCCTATTCTTCTTATCTCTGTAAAATGAATAAAGTTCAAAATACCTTCTGACAGTGTGATTTTGAATAGAAAATTTGTCTAGACTAACCCGCTTTATCGTATTTTCAATAGTGTACTTGTCATCACCACCAAAAGTAATAATGGTAACATTATGTGTTTTGGCCATTTCAGTTGCTAATAAAACAAGTACTCTCTCCGCCCCACCACCACTTAATGAGCCTATAATAAAATCTATTTTCATGATACTAAATAAATAAAATTAGAATATCCTTTATCCTGATTTACAAAGCTCTGTTCAAATTATACTGTTTGTAAGTATATCCTAAATAAATAAAACTTGATATTATGTATACAATTGTTGTACTCCAAACTAGACCATAAACACCAAACTTTTTTATTAAAACCATATTCAGAATTAAATTTGTTATTAAATTCCAAAATGAAACCCAAGCCATAAATTTGTTCTTATTTAAAGCCGTCAAAAAATTAACACAGATTAAAGTACATAAGTAGAAGGGGACGTACAATAGGGCTATTTTTTGAATGAGTGACACAATTTCAGTATCCTCTGAACTAAAGTTATCTCTCTCAAATAACAAGGCTATAATGTAATCGGAAAATATGATAGTAATTATTGCAATTATAAGGCTAGAAGTAAAAACGAGTTTTAATATCTTATACAATTGCTTGAATGCTTTTTGTATATTATCGCTAATCTCATTTGAAAAGTGTGGTAAGAGTACATTTCCAATAACCATCATAATTATCCCTACAGTAAAGGAGGGTATTTTCATTCCATAGTTCATAGCCGCAATGGATCCAATTATTAATTGTGCAGCAAAAAATTGATCAACAAATGGGTTAATCCCTGTTAAAAGCCCAGAAGTAACTTTCGCAGGATATTGTCTTAACATTAAAATCATATTGAAATTTAAGTTTATATCCCCCAATTTTATTAGATTGTCTTTAGCACAAAATAAAAATAAAAATAGAGTTGATAAAAAACTACCTAGTAGCATGCCTATTACAAGAGTGATTTCCCCTAAATAATTCTTAAAACACAATAGGCAAATAATTATGGCAGCTGGAAGCAATATTTGTGAGGCTGTAGAAATTAAATACTTACCCTTTATCTCCAACAATCCAGTAAATAGCCCAGAAATTCCCCAAAAAAGTAAGCAGGGTAGGGCATAATAAAACTGTGTTCTGATTAAACTGTAATAATCTGAGTTATGATTAGGAAAAACATCGCAAAGAAAGAACTCTGTAAAAATTATTGCGAGAATAGTAAATAAAACTACTATGAGTATTATTGATAATAAAATTAATGATAGAAAATCAGGTCCTTTTTTAGTCGTTTTTAACTCTGTAATATAATTGGGTATAAACAAACCTTTAAGAGAGCCGATAAAAACATTTTGGATAAATGTTGGAATCAATATAGCAATGTAGTAAGTGTCTAATAACTCTGATAAACCAAAAATAGAGGCTACCAGAGTTTCCTTATAGAAGGTGAGCAGCTTAATAAAAAAGGTGATTGAACCAACAATCAACATGTTCCTGATTAAAGAATTATTGATGCTACTTTTTATTGCTTCTTGGATTTTAGCCTTATTTTTTTTTTGCATTAACTCCTTGTTCTTATCGCAAATCTCAAAAATATATTAAATCAATGGGTATAACCCTTCTGATTAATTTTGGTCATAACTTATGGGATTTTCAATTTAAATGGTAAATCTCGTCTTTTTAAGAATATTACACTATAATTTTTGGTTGTTTTCAATATTAAAAGCGGTGAAATTCAATTACTGTTTTAATACTTTGATCCATTAAAAATTATAATAGAAAAGGATATTTTATGGTTAAACTGATATTTCTTAGGTTAAGAAATCCAATAATTAATCTATTTGAAAGTGGGATCTGAATTTTATTTTCTAGCTAATTACAAATAAATCTACCGTGAACTCATTGAATTCCTTAAAATGTTAAAAGTGTAGTTAATCAGTTATCATATTGATTTAATGTAGTAATATAAATTAAAGAGCCCCAAGGTGGTTAAACTTTGGAGCTCTTTAATTAAGAAATTAAATTATTTCTAATCATTTCTTTATGGTCAAATAATGTAAGAACTCTTCAAGATTAGTATATCCATTACCCGAGTCATCTTTACTGCCATCTGAACCATCTTTAGGATTTAAATTACTATACTGGGATTCAAATTCATCTGATATTCCATCTTTATCGGAATCTTTATAAGCAGTTTTGTTACTAATGTCCGGATAATTACTCTCTGCCCATGTAGCTGTTTTCATAGAACCGGATTTAGTACTTACTTCGTCAATAATTCTGATGTCCACCGGGTCATTTCTAAGGGAATTACCTACATTACTTAGAATGGTGGATTCTACTTCATTGGAGGATATAGGGTTAATTCCTGAATTGAATCTTCTTGAGTTTTCCAAATAGGAATTTAGAGAACTAGAAATACTTACCGAGCCACCATTCAGCGTATTATCCGATATGAAACCTTTTGTTCTTGAGATATTCCCGTTAGGACAATTATTGGTCGAAGCCTCTAATCGTATCGTTTCAAATGATGTCGAAGTTGCGGGGCTAGTTTTGTAAACATTTCCGATTATATCAAATTCATTTTCATAAGTTGGTTGAGTTCCATATTTAAATCCATAGACCACATTATTAATCATTTCAAAATTGCTGGAGCAAGTTGAGGACCTTATGTTTCTCTCTGTTAAATGTGCGAAGAGATTTTTATACACGCTAATATTTTTAGAATTTTTGAAAATTAAAAATCCTTTCCCAGTTCCAATATTTTCAGCGATTATTGAATTCTGAACAGTTACATTATTGACAAAAATATTGTCTGCAATACTGCCTATAATAAAGTTTTTGTCCATAGTCCAAGTAACTGAGACATGATCAAAAATCAAATTTTCAATACTTTGTGTGTAGGGAGTAAGTCTAATACCATTAATATTACTTCCAGACACGTTAGAACCTGGCCTGATTGCTATATGACGTATAATGACGTTGGATGCCGAAATCCTTAATTCTGCACCTTTAACTATTATTCCTTCTCCCGGCGCAGTTTGTCCAGCTATAGTTACATTTCCTGAATTAGGTGGAATGTCTAGATAGGATTTGCAATTAATAGTGCCGCTTACTTTAAAAATAATGGTTCTTCTTTCAGTTCTTTTAAGTGCGTTTCTTAAACTTCCACTTCCTGAATCATTTAAATTAGTTACTTCAACGACAATACCGCCTCTACCTCCTGTTGCGTTTTTACCAAAACCTTCAGCACCTGGAAACGCTTTTAATTCACCCATTGCTATAGTAGAACTGCTAATGGTTACTGTGGCTTCTTCCTTTGTCACAGTGTTATCTTCTTCTATTACTTCTGCTACATAAACAAAAGTATCCTCCTCGGTATTGTCATTTGAATTTGTATTTGTTTCTTCCTCATTTGTCGTTGACTGTTCTTCTTCTACAGTTTCTATGTAAGGAGTATAGGTTAATGTGTTATCCTCATTAATAGTAACGCTACCGTTGGACGGCTGTGAAACATCTACTAAACGTATATTGCCGCCGTTGTAAAAATTATCATTTGATAACACATCTAAAATGATGCTATCGTAGGAATCCGTAAAATACATGTCATCCACAACATATTTGCGAAGTTCTAAGGTATTTACATCATCAGTTATGACATAATCAGTCAATAAATCACTATCCTTAGAACAAGATAGTATTAGAACGCAAAGAAAAGTAAGGAAATAAATAGGAGATATTTTTTTAATGGTCATAAGTAGGTTATAATAAAATTAGGTTCAAGAATTTGGTTTGCTAAAATATCAATTTTTTAAATGATTTCGGTTAAAGAGCAATTTTTTTCGATAAAATACATGAAATCAATAAAATATTCCTATTTGATAACGTATAAAAAGTTATTTTGGACTTTGAATGAATAAGATTTTCGTTGAAATGCATTATTTTAATAAAATTTAACATTTTATTAAAATAATGCATTTGTAGGGTGAAGTAGGGGATGATGTTAATTAAGTCATAACGTCAAAACCATTAGTGTTTTTTTGATAAAAAATCACAAATTGATGAACAGAGTATTTTATGGGTCTATTGATTGTTAAAAGTATGAAGTATTTCTTCCCATTGCTTCCCTACTTTAGATATAGAGAATTTTTCTAAAGCTTTAGGAGCATTTTTAGCTAACTTTCTTCTTAATTGAGTATTACTAGTTAACTTATAAAGTTCATCCTGCATCGCTTCAATATTTTGATTTTCTACCAAAATTCCATCCTTATTATGAGTGATGATATCTGAAGGACCTGAAATGCAATCATATGATATACATGGTACACCTTGAGACATGGCCTCAAGAAGTACCATAGGTAATCCTTCAAACCTTGAACTGAGAATGAAAATATCACTATTCGACAAAATTCCCTGAATATTTTTTTGATAACCTGTAAAAATTACCTTCTCACTTAATTGTAAACGTTTCACCTTTTGTTTTAAGTAATCCATACCAAAAGTACCATCTCCAACGATTTTTAATATCCAACCTTCACTACCCTCTAAAACAGGTTTGACAATCTCTATTAAATTATCAAATCCTTTATGTTTATATCTGTCCAGGTTACCTATTGCAACAATTTGCTTTAATTCTGTATTTTTAGTTTTAGTTGTTAAAATGGTTTCAAATGAACATGGGTTGGGTAATACGATTGTATTTTTATTCTTTTTAAGAAAGAATTCCTTGTCAAATTCTGTTAATATCGTAACAAGATCGGCGTACGGATAAAAGTAATTCCAACAAATACTTTGAGCTCTATTATTGTAAGCCAAATGATTATTATGTTCTGAAACTATTATTTTAATATTAAAAATTTTGCAAACAGGTATTGTTATTAAGCCATATAGGTCAATATGACTGCTTACGATATTTGGTCTATTTTGTTTTTTGCGGTAAAAAAACAATAAATTTAGAAACCCATTCAAAAGTATAGTGTTGAAAATTCTTCGCTTATGTAAGCGAACTCTAGTAATAGATTGGTTTAGTTCATAATGGTCTGGTCCCCAAAGCGATATTATTCTAATTTTATATCCTTTTTCCGCGAGATAGTTTGCAATATTACTTATTACTCGCTGAGCTCCACCTGCCTCCATGGAGCCTATTAAAAAATCTACTTTTATAGAGTCTTTCATTTATGCGCTAATCATATATTCTTACAGGCTTAATCTGTTTTGTTAAAATTCACCTTTATTTTTCTTTTAAGAACTCATTAATTTTTTAAAGATACCTTCCCATTGCTTTCCAACTACTTGAATTGAAAATTTATCAAGAGCATCTGGCGCATTTGATTTAATTTTACTTCGTAATTCCCTATTTTCGATAAGTTCCTTAAGATTGGTTATCATTGCCTGTATATTTTGGTTTTCTACTAAAATACCGTTGTGATTATGTGTAATAATTTCTGAAGGGCCAGTAATGCAATCATAGCTTATGCAGGCTGTGCCTTGCGACATAGCTTCAAGAAGAACCATGGGTAATCCTTCAAATCTTGAACTTAGTATAAATATTTCCGCGTTGGAGAGGATTTCATCTACATTATTTACGTAGCCAGTGAACTCAACCTTATCTTGTATATTTAATTTTTGGATTTCTTCCTTCAAAAAAGATAATCCGGATTTACCTTCTCCGATAATTTTAAGGCGCCATTCCGGATTTGTTTCAAAAACGGTTTTCACAATTTGTAACAAATTATCGAAACCTTTATGCTTATAACGGTCAAGATTACCAATAGCGACTATTTCTTTATTTATAGTTTTATTACCTTTTGAGTTCTTTATTTTTTCAAATGGACTTGGATTTGGTACTATAATGGTATTTTTATTTTTTTGTAAAAAAAAATTTTTATCAAACTCGGTTAGAATAGTTACGATATTAGCTTTTGGGTATAAATAGTCCCATAGAAATTTCTGAGCTTTATTATTGTAGGCCAGGTGATTATTATGTTCGGAAACTACAACTTTAATTTTATATAATATCCCATTGGGAATAGAAATAAATCCTAATAAATCTAGATGAGAACTAATAATGTCTGGTCTATTGCTTTTCTTTCTATAATAAGCCATTAAGTTAAAGAATCCGTTTACGATAACAGATTTTACAATTCTTTGCTTGTGAAGTTTTAACCTCTTAATTTTGGGGTTTAAATTGTAATGATCAGGGCCTTCAAAGGTTATAATTCTTATGGAATAACCTCTTTGGACGAGATGGTCCGCAAGAATACTAATTACTCGCTGGGCGCCACCTGCCTCCATTGAGCTGGTTAAAAAATCGATCTTAATGGGTTTATCCATACTTAAATCTAAACCGTTACACCTAAATAACTATTGTACTTTTTTTTAGCTTCTCGTCGAGAAAGTATTAGACAATTTCATCAAACTTATAGGATACCTATAAACTTTATTATACTAAAGTCGTTTCGTCACATGTTCCTTAAGAATTCCCTTTACATCATAAATAACACCGTTATCTTTCAAAAGTTTATCCAAATTAAGATTTAAAAATTCTTTATGACCAACGGCAAGAACGATAGCATCGTAGTTTTTAGTGTTGATTATATTCTTAAATGAGATTAAGCCGTATTCGTGTTTTACTTCATCTGGTGACGCCCAAGGATCAAATATGTCTACATTTGTGCCATAGCTTTCTAGATTTCTAACTACATCAACCGCTTTAGTATTCCTCACATCAGGACAATTTTCTTTGAAAGTAACGCCAAGAACTAAAATCCTTGAACCTTTAACCTTTATATTATTTTGCACCATCAATTTCACTACTTCTGCAGAGACATATTTGCCCATACCATCGTTCATACGGCGTCCTGCTAGAATAATTTCTGGATGATATCCATATTCTTGGGCCTTTTGTGCCAAGTAGTATGGATCTACACCAATACAATGGCCACCCACTAGACCGGGTTTAAATGGTAGGAAATTCCACTTAGTACTAGCGGCTTCTAAAACTTCATGCGTATCAATATCCATAAGGTTAAAGATTTTAGCTAGCTCGTTTACAAAGGCAATATTGATGTCTCTTTGGGAGTTTTCTATAACCTTTGCCGCTTCGGCTACTTTAATAGATGGTGCTAAATGGGTTCCCGCAGTAATTATAGACTTATATAAGTTGTCTACCTTTTGTCCTATTTCTGGTGTTGATCCGGATGTGACTTTCAAAATCTTCTCGACCGTATGTTCTTTGTCACCGGGATTAATACGCTCTGGTGAATATCCTACGAAAAAATCCTGATTAAACTTTAGACCGCTTACTTTTTCTAGAACAGGTACGCATTCATCTTCTGTTACTCCCGGGTATACCGTAGACTCATAAATTACAATATCTCCTTCCTTTAAAACCTGACCTACTGTTTCGCTAGACTTATATAAAGGTGTTAATATAGGTCTATTTGTGCTATCTACAGGAGTGGGTACTGTAACAACATAGTAGTTGCAGTGTTTAATATCATCCAGATTGTTCGAACAATAGAGACCAATATTGTTTCCAGGTTTAGAGACCAAGGTTTCTTTTAGTACGTCGTCAGATACCTCTAAAGTGCTGTCGATGCCTGATTGTAGTTCTTTAACTCTAGTTTCGTTAATATCGAAACCCACTACTGCGTATTTAGTAGCAAATAAACGGGCTAATGGCAGACCAACATAACCTAGTCCAATAACTGCGATTTTAATAGATGACATATTTAGAATTTTAGATACTAATTATTTTTTCCAATTTGATAGTATTCGAAACCTAGGTTTTTCATACGTTCAAAATTATATTGATTTCTACCATCAAAAACGACGGGTTGATTTAATTGAGTTTTGAGTTCTTCAAAATCCGGAGACCTGAATTCTTTCCATTCGGTTAACAGAATCATTGCATCCGCATTTTGTAATGTTTCGTATTTAGAATTGAAATAGGTAATTCCTTTTACATCTTTTAAATAGAAGGATTGGGCTTCTTCCATTGCTTTAGGATCATAGGCCTGAATTTTAGCGCCTCTTTTTATCAATTCTTTTATTACATAAATCGCTGGTGCCTCTCGCATATCATCAGTTTCTGGCTTGAAGGCTAAGCCCCATACGGCGAAGGTTTTTTCATTTAGATTTTCACCAAACTTATTTATAACTTTATTCGAAATGACAAACTTTTGTTTGTTGTTCACATCTTCTACGGACTTTATTAATTTGGCTTCGTAACCATGTTCCTCAGCTGTTTTTTTAAGGGCTTTTACGTCTTTCGGAAAGCATGAACCTCCATAGCCACTTCCCGGATAAATAAAACTGTACCCGATTCTACTATCCGAGCCAATCCCAATACGTACTTTATTAACATCTGCTCCAACTAATTCACATATATTGGCAATTTCATTCATAAAAGAAATTTTAGTAGCCAACATAGCATTAGCCACATATTTGGTCATTTCTGCTGAACGAACATCCATCGTTATTAGACGGTCCACGCTACTTCTAAAAAAAGGTGCGTAAAGCGCTCTCATTTTGTCTTTAGTCTCTTCATTATCCGAACCTATTACTACGCGATCAGGTTTCATAAAATCATTAATAGCATCTCCTTCTTTTAAAAATTCAGGATTGGAGACGACATCAAATGATATGTTTAGCTTTCTCCTGTTAAGTTGGGACTGTATTGTATTTCTAACTTTGTCAGCGGTTCCCACAGGTACAGTAGACTTGTCTACTATGATTAAGGGTTGAGTCATATTAGAGCCTATCTCCTTAGCTACTTGTAAGACATATTTGAGATCTGCGGAACCATCATCGCCCATAGGTGTCCCAACAGCAATAAAAGCAATATCGCATTTTTCCAGATGCTTAGAGAGATTAGTGCTAAAACGTAACGTTTTATTTTGAAAATTACGTTTTACCATAGCTTCTAGACCTGGTTCATAAATTGGGATTATACCTTTTTGGAGATTTAGTATCTTATTGTTGTCAACATCTATACATGTAACGGTGTTGCCCATTTCAGCAAAGCAAGTTCCACTTACCAGACCGACGTATCCAGTACCTATAACAGTTAAATTCATAATTCTAATTAAGAATATTATTTATATAATTTTCAATTGCATTTAGTTTTGTAACTATTTTACAAGGATTCCCCATAACAATAGAATTATCAGGTATATCAATGTTCACATAAGTTAGCGGTGCAATTAGCACGTTGCTCCCAATAACTACTTTTCCTACAATAACACTATTCGGACCAATCCAGACTTTATCACATATAATTGGAGCTCCTTTTTTTACACCTCTATTAGTTTCGGCAATAGTAACGCCCTGGGAAACATTACACCATTTCCCAATTTTCGCTTTACCATTGATAACAATATTACCAAAATGCGATATGTAAAAATCTTTTCCTGTAAGAGCATAATTAGGTATTTGAAACCTATATTCATGTAAATATTTAAGATATTTTATCCTGTAGTAAATATCGTAAAAACCAATTCTTTTAGAATTCTGTATTTTTTTGAGAGCATATGTACATTTGAATCCTGGTATTTTTAAGGCTTTCCTAAACGCTTTATTATTAATAGCACCAATATAACGGAACAGATCGCTTTCTATTATTTTCGGCATCATTTTAAATTATTCCAGTACCATTGAACGGCTTCTCTTAATCCTTCTCTAATATTATACTCTGGATTATAACCAACCAACTCCTTTGCTTTTTCAATAGAGGCAAGTGAATGGGGTACATCTCCTTTTCTTATAGGGCCGTACGTGGTTTTTACAGAACCAATTTTTAAATCAAATTCAGTCAAATATTCTTTTAGTAAATCTAGAAGTTCATTTAAAGAAGTTCGTTTTCCATATGCAACATTGTACACTGTATTCACGGCCAAAGTATTGTTTGTAACTAATGATTTTATATTCATTTGTATAACGTTATCAATATAAGTGAAATCCCTAGAAAAGCTACCATCACCATTAACGTGTGGTGACTCATGATTCATTAATTGCATAACAAATTTAGGAATTACCGCGGCATATGCTCCGGCTGGATCTTGTCTTCGTCCAAAAACATTAAAGTAGCGTAAGCCTATTGTTTCTAATCCATATGTTTTACTGAATACATCCGCATAAAGTTCATTAACATATTTAGTGATTGCATATGGAGATAAAGGTTTTCCAATAACGTCTTCTATCTTAGGCATGTTTTTCGAATCCCCGTAAGTTGAGGAACTGGCTGCATAAACAAATCTTTTAACCTTTGCGTCTCTAGCGGCGACTAACATATTCAAAAATCCTGTAACATTAACATCATTACTAGTTATTGGGTCGTTCATTGACCTTGGAACAGACCCTAAGGCTGCTTGATGTAAAACATAGTCGACTTTCTCACAAGCTTTGTGACAGTCGGATAAGTTTCTGATATCTCCATCGATTAAGGTAAATTTTTTGTTTGATAAAAATGGAGTAACATTGCTTTTTTTTCCTGTTGCAAAATTATCCAAACAGACTACGGTATTGCCGTTAGCAAGTAAAGATTCACATAAATTGGAACCTATAAAACCAGCCCCACCGGTTACTAAGATTCTATATTTTGGATTTAAATTATACAAATTCATCAAAATTATTTTTTAGGCTACGAAGTTGTCAAATAAAACTTAAAAACCTATAACTTATTATATGAAAGTTAACCTTATTCCGATGAATATATTTTTAAGCACTTTTGAAGGGGAATAACTATAGGTTTATTCTAGATATTTTTTATTGCAAAAGTAAAAAACCCATCAGTACTTTTCGCATTACTTTTAATATCCTAGTTTAGAGAAATAACTAATTTAATTTTGGAAATACACGAAATTTAGCAACCATCAAAATTTGATTGTAATTAACACTCTACTTTATAGAAGGTTTTGAACCATTGAACGAATTTTTCAACACCCTCTGTTATAGAAGTTTTTGGTTGATAGTCAAAATCTCTTATTAAATCTTCTACATTAGCCCAAGTTTTTAACACATCTCCAGGTTGCATTGGTAGCATTTCTTTTTTAGCTTTTATTCCAAGAGTTTCCTCAATTGCATTAATGAAGGTCATTAGCTTAACTGATTTATTATTGCCAATATTATATATGTTATATAAACTCTTTTTTGTTAAATTTTCATCAGCCTGAGTTTCAATAATACGAATAACACCTTCACATATATCATCTATATAGGTAAAGTCCCTTTCAAGATTTCCATTATTAAAAACTTTGATGGGTTTTTTATTGAGAATTGCCTTTGTAAATAAAAACATTGCCATATCTGGTCTTCCCCAAGGGCCATAAACAGTAAAAAAGCGTAACCCTGTTGTCCTAAAATTATAAAGATAACTATAGGAATATGCCATTAATTCGTTACTTTTTTTAGTGGCAGCATAAAGACTTACTGGTTGATCTACTTTATCCGAAGTCTCGAATGGTATTTTGATATTAGACCCATAAACACTAGAACTACTTGCATATACCAAGTGTTTGATATCGAAATTACGGCAACATTCTAAAATATTAAGAAACCCTACAATATTACTGTCGATGTAAGCTTCTGGATTTTCCAGACTATATCTTACGCCTGCTTGTGCCGCTAGATTACAAACGATGTCAAAATTTTCAGTTTTGAATAAGGATGGGAGAACACTGCGGTCTTCTATACTAGTACGTATAAATTTTAAATTTTTATACTTATTTCCTAAACAGAGGCTATTATAAACTTCTGCTTGGTCTTTGCTAATTCCAAGTTCAAGTAATCTCGCATACTTTAGTTTAATATCATAGTAATTATTGATGTTGTCTAAACCTACTACACTATGTCCTTTCTCCAATAGCAACTTTGAAACGTAAAATCCTATAAAACCGGCAGCACCCGTGACCAAAATCTTCATAAAATAATTTATTTTAATAATTTCTGAGTTGATTTTCTTAAATCTAATCAGTTATCCGGCTATTGAATTTGGTTAAACCCATAATATCAAATTACATTTAAATAAAGCTATTTAAAAAGTCTCTTCTTTTTAACTTAGGAAGAGACTTTTTATCAAGGTTATCAAATTGAAAGTTTTATCTCAACTTAAGAATTTTCTTTACGGTACTGTCATTATTTTCACCTCTAGTAATTTCTACAATATAGGTGCCAACACTTAGACTTCCAACTTCTACAGTTACTTCTTGGGCATGATTTTTTTGGAAAATATTACTTATTACCATTTTACCATATATATCGTAGAATCTTATCATTACCATTTCATCCATAAAATCATTTAGAATAAATCGTACGTTTCCGTCATATATAGGGTTTGGATAGATTATTACAGCATCAATTGACGTTTGTTCTTCCATGGGTTCAACATTGACTATAATCTGTTGAACACAACCATTCTCTGAATTAAAGATGTAAGTGCCAGCTTGCTCCATAGTAATATTTGAAATATTCAAAACTCCAATAGTGATACTTTCGTTAGGTTGGGTGATGGTATATTGAAAGTTCTCATCACTTATTCCTAATTGTAATGTAGCACCTTCATTTATCGTAATTGATGAATTCCCGCTCTCTTGGACCCCATCAATTGTATAAGTGGGAGTAAAAACAGCGCAGGATAATGGTTCATTACTTATGGTTACGGTTATGGACAAAGTTGTCTCACATCCATTTTCGGAAAGATAGGTGTAAAGTCCTTGTTGTTCCAAGGTTATCGCGCCCAAGTCCAAGACACCGTTGATCAC
The DNA here is from genome assembly GCF_003970695.1 of Maribacter sp. MJ134. NCBI lineage: Bacteria > Pseudomonadati > Bacteroidota > Flavobacteriia > Flavobacteriales > Flavobacteriaceae > Maribacter > Maribacter sp. MJ134. Next base: position 1,475,721 of record NZ_CP034570.1, on the reverse strand, counting down.
TGCGCCGTCCGGAGCCTGGATAGTATATGCGATGTCCTGCTGAACGATATCCAGTACTACGGATGTGCCTTCCTCGACGGAGATGCTTTCTTGACCGCTGCCCTGGTTCCCGCCGACCGTGTACTGTGCGGTGAAACTTCCCTGCGGACACGGATCAATGATTTCAGTTACGGTTATGGACAAAGTTGTCTCACATCCATTTTCGGAAAGATAGGTGTAAAGTCCTTGTTGTTCCAAGGTTATCGCGCCCAAGTCCAAGACACCGTTGATCACTGCGCCGTCCGGAGCCTGGATAGTATATGCGATGTCCTGCTGAACGATATCCAGTACTACGGATGTGCCTTCCTCGACGGAGATGCTTTCTTGACCGCTGCCCTGGTTCCCGCCGACCGTGTACTGTGCGGTGAAACTTCCCTGCGGACACGGATCAATGATTTCAGTTACGGTTATGGACAAAGTTGTCTCACATCCATTTTCGGAAAGATAGGTGTAAAGTCCTTGTTGTTCCAAGGTTATCGCGCCCAAGTCCAAGACACCGTTGATCACTGCGCCGTCCGGAGCCTGGATAGTATATGCGATGTCCTGCTGAACGATATCCAGTACTACGGATGTGCCTTCCTCGACGGAGATGCTTTCTTGACCGCTGCCCTGGTTCCCGCCGACCGTGTACTGTGCGGTGAAACTTCCCTGCGGACACGGATCAATGATTTCAGTTACGGTTATGGACAAAGTTGTCTCACATCCATTTTCGGAGAGATAGGTGTAAAGTCCTTGTTGTTCCAAGGTTATCGCGCCCAAGTCCAAGACACCGTTGGTCACTGCGCCGTCCGGAGCCTGGATAGTATATGCGACGTCCTGCTGAACGATATCCAGTACTACGGATGTACCTTCCTCAACGGAGATGCTTTCTTGACCGCTGCCCTGGTTCCCGCCGACCGTGTACTGTGCGGTGAAACTTCCTAGCGGACACGGATCAACAATATTTACTTCTAAAATTGCACTGCATCCTTCAATTGATATAAAAGTGTATTGGCCAGATTGGTTGATAACTGTATTTCCCAAATCAAGATCACCATTGTTAATAGTACCGAATGGGTCAGTTATTGTGAAACTTACATTGTCTTCGACTGTTGATAATAGCAAAGAAACCCCTTCATTAATAGTTATGGCGTTCTCACCATTAGATGCTACACCATTTAGAATGTATTCTGGTGTAAATGGCCCACTTAAACAATTTACGTTCAACGTGAGAGTTGTGGAGCAACCTTGTACCGATGTTATGACGTAGTCTCCCGAATCCGCCGTATCGACGTTCTCCAAGAAGTAGTCCTGTTGTCCGGTGTAGAGGTCTGTTCCCTGGTATGAAACGGTGAACTCGACCCCGTTGGGTACCATACTGATGTAGAAGTCGTCTCCCGTCGTGGCCTCTACCGTTACGGGAAGCTCGTCGGGGGCCTCGGAATAGTTGACGTTGTCGAACGACCACTCGGCCTTTATGGTGGTGGCATCACAGACCACGTCGGTAACGTTCAACGTGAGAGTTGTGGAGCAACCTTGTACCGATGTTATGACGTAGTCTCCCGAATCCGCCGTATCGACGTTCTCCAAGAAGTAGTCCTGTTGTCCGGTGTAGAGGTCTGTTCCCTGGTATGAAACGGTGAACTCGACCCCGTTGGGTACCATACTGATGTAGAAGTCGTCTCCCGTCGTGGCCTCTACCGTTACGGGAAGCTCGTCGGGGGCCTCGGAATAGTTGACGTTGTCGAACGACCACTCGGCCTTTATGGTGGTGGCATCACAGACCACGTCGGTAACGTTCAACGTGAGAGTTGTGGAGCAACCTTGTACCGATGTTATGACGTAGTCTCCCGAATCCGCCGTATCGACGTTCTCCAAGAAGTAGTCCTGTTGTCCGGTGTAGAGGTCTGTTCCCTGGTATGAAACGGTGAACTCGACCCCGTTGGGTACCATACTGATGTAGAAGTCGTCTCCCGTCGTGGCCTCTACCGTTACGGGAAGCTCGTCGGGGGCCTCGGAATAGTTGACGTTGTCGAACGACCACTCGGCCTTTATGGTGGTGGCATCACAGACCACGTCGGTAACGTTCAACGTGAGAGTTGTGGAGCAACCTTGTACCGATGTTATGACGTAGTCTCCCGAATCCGCCGTATCGACGTTCTCCAAGAAGTAGTCCTGTTGTCCGGTGTAGAGGTCTGTTCCCTGGTATGAAACGGTGAACTCGACCCCGTTGGGTACCATACTGATGTAGAAGTCGTCTCCCGTCGTGGCCTCTACCGTTACGGGAAGCTCGTCGGGGGCCTCGGAATAGTTGACGTTGTCGAACGACCACTCGGCCTTTATGGTGGTGGCATCACAGACCACGTCGGTAACGTTCAACGTGAGAGTTGTGGAGCAACCTTGTACCGATGTTATGACGTAGTCTCCCGAATCCGCCGTATCGACGTTCTCCAAGAAGTAGTCCTGTTGTCCGGTGTAGAGGTCTGTTCCCTGGTATGAAACGGTGAACTCGACCCCGTTGGGTACCATACTGATGTAGAAGTCGTCTCCCGTCGTGGCCTCTACCGTTACGGGAAGCTCGTCGGGGGCCTCGGAATAGTTGACGTTGTCGAACGACCACTCGGCCTTTATGGTGGTGGCATCACAGACCACGTCGGTAACGTTCAACGTGAGAGTTGTGGAGCAACCTTGTACCGATGTTATGACGTAGTCTCCCGAATCCGCCGTATCGACGTTCTCCAAGAAGTAGTCCTGTTGTCCGGTGTAGAGGTCTGTTCCCTGGTATGAAACGGTGAACTCGACCCCGTTGGGTACCATACTGATGTAGAAGTCGTCTCCCGTCGTGGCCTCTACCGTTACGGGAAGCTCGTCGGGGGCCTCGGAATAGTTGACGTTGTCGAACGACCACTCGGCCTTTATGGTGGTGGCATCACAGACCACGTCGGTAACGTTCAACGTGAGAGTTGTGGAGCAACCTTGTACCGATGTTATGACGTAGTCTCCCGAATCCGCCGTATCGACGTTCTCCAAGAAGTAGTCCTGTTGTCCGGTGTAGAGGTCTGTTCCCTGGTATGAAACGGTGAACTCGACCCCGTTGGGTACCATACTGATGTAGAAGTCGTCTCCCGTCGTGGCCTCTACCGTTACGGGAAGCTCGTCGGGGGCCTCGGAATAGTTGACGTTGTCGAACGACCACTCGGCCTTTATGGTGGTGGCATCACAGACCACGTCGGTAACGTTCAACGTGAGAGTTGTGGAGCAACCTTGTACCGATGTTATGACGTAGTCTCCCGAATCCGCCGTATCGACGTTCTCCAAGAAGTAGTCCTGTTGTCCGGTGTAGAGGTCTGTTCCCTGGTATGAAACGGTGAACTCGACCCCGTTGGGTACCATACTGATGTAGAAGTCGTCTCCCGTCGTGGCCTCTACCGTTACGGGAAGCTCGTCGGGGGCCTCGGAATAGTTGACGTTGTCGAACGACCACTCGGCCTTTATGGTGGTGGCATCACAGACCACAGTTTCAATTGTTAAATCTATAGTAATAGCACAGCCTTCTGAAGACTCCAAAATATAAATTCCAGATTCATTTGTTTGAATATTGTTCAGTTCAAGATTAGTTAAATCGTTTACTATGGAACCATTTGGAAGAACGACATCAAATAACAGTAAGGGATTGTTAGGGTCCCCATCTATATTGTTAGGTAAAAGGCTTAACCGAACATCTTGACCGACAATAGTTGTTATTGCTATATTGTCACCTTCCGTACCGCTATTCCATGTGTTACCACCGTCAAAAGACCATTCAGCTGTTACTGGTGTATCATTGGCATCACAATTACCGACAACATTCAGATTTACTACTGTCATACATCCAGTGGCCGTAGTTAATACATATTGACCATTGTCATCAGAAGATACAAAACCATCATTATCTCCATTTTTGGTACCTGTACTTATTCGATAACCATTGGTTTGATTAAAGTCTGAAACAGAGCTAAAAGTATTGCCATCTATTTCAGTAGTAGTGGCAAAGTATTCACCATTCGCAATTGCACGAATATAGACTTCAGATCCTTCGGGTACATTAATATTGTTTCCGGTATTCCAACTTCCATTTCCTATTCTATATTCTGCAGTAATAGTTCCTGTTGGACAGTTTTGAACACCTTGTAATCCTACTCCTAAGTCATAAAATGCTTTAATTTCTTGCGGCCCAAGTGCTGTATTATAAACTTTTAATTCATCAATTCGGCCATCAATCTCATCGGTAACACCACTTTCATTGTAGTTGTTATCTATAAGTATTTGGTTGCCTACCGGTCTATGTTCATAAAAACCAGATGCAGTAAAGGAAGAAAAGTTTGGGGTGTTGGGCTCAAGATTTATTGTTCCAGAAATATTTCTAGTACAAATTTCGTTTCCATTTGCAAAAAGTCTAGCTATGTTGCCGTCATAGGTGGCTGCTATGTGAACCCATTGCCCAATAGGTGTGTATCCTGAGTAACAGTCCATTACTCCATTAGATGTTTGAAATGCCCATTTATACAAATTGTTATGAAAGCCAAAAAATAGGCTAGGGTAGTCATGGGATAAAATAGAGACGTTATAATCAATATCATCACGATTAACCCACGCCATTACCGTTACCGACTCCTCAATTTCACTAAAAGTACTATCGTATGGTATATCTATAATGGTATTACTTTGGAATTCTCTGCCATCAAACTCTATGGCATTGCCAAATAAACCGTCTGTTGTCCAATTATCCGTACTTGGAATTTTCGTAGCGGTATTATTATCTACAAAAATAACGGCACCATCATTAGAGTTTCCAGAGCTGTCAAACGCCACCGAACCACTCGTTTCTTCAAACTCTAAATGCATTACCAAATTTGGATTAGATTGTAATGGGATTGCGTCGCCTATTCTTATGGTTTCGGCCATACTAGGTACTCCATTAGCATCCATAGCAAATAGCATATAATAGCCAGGGGGCAGTAGATTTCTATCCGGTATGGAAACTGTATAATCGTTTCCTATACTTGTAAACGAAACTGGAATTCTTCGTTGCTCATTATTAGTGCTATGGGTGACTGCAGAGAAACGAACTAAACTAAACTCGCTAATTCCGGGACTTCCGATAACTGATATATCAGTTAAATAATCACTGGTTTCCGGCGCAGATATCGTTGGTCTTGTGGCCAGTGTTCCATTTGGATTAAAAAGATATGGTGGACTGAAGATTTCGGCATCTGGATGATTTACACAACCAGGTGTTGGATCACAAAGACCTCCTCCTCCTACAAAAACTCGACCATCTGTAAGTAAGATGGAAACACTGTGGTAAGTTCTAGGTGAAGCCATCCCTGCCATTTGACTCCAAGAATTAGTCGAGGGGTCAAATAATTCTGCACCTAACTCAGCTCCTACATCGGAAAAGACCACGGCCTGATCTAAACCGCCAGTTATTAAAATTTGACCATTTGGTAAAACTGTGCTATTATGCATGGTACGCTCATTAGCCATGTTCGGAGTCTGTATTACGCTTGGTACGGAAGTACTTATGTCGATGATGTAGGAATTATCTTTTGCTGGAGTATTGCTTGCATAGGATTCAGAGCCTCCAACTTTAAAAACCTTATCGATATCAAACATTACTGTAGTACCCTTAATAGAGTAGGTGTCGTTACCTCTTTGCCCGACATCGGTCATTGAGCCGTTTCCAGTAACGTCAATTCTTTGCATTATTTCTCCAGGTCCAATTTTAAAAAGTTCCCTATTAGAAGATTCCCATAGCCAGACATGGTTATCTAGTCGATATATACCCTGACTTTCTTGGGAAGCGTCGTTGGAATTGTATAAATTATCTCCTTGTATCCCCGGGAGTGAAATCCATCCTGTTTCCGGTGTATACAATTCTGCATTTTTTCCACCATTTGTGGATGGTAAATTCATATCGCTCCATGATCCCCCAACGGTGAATACAGATCCATCTGATAGGGTTACATTACCTTGATAGCCTCTAGGTATATTCATATCCGCTGCTCTTGACCATATCTGAGTCTCCGGATCATAAATAGTAGTTCTCTCACTACTAGTTCCTCCCGCAGCTAAAATTCTACCATCGGGTAAATTATTGATGCCAGGACAAAACATATCGTGGTTGGTAGTGGTTTGTGTAAATGGCAGAGCTTGTCCATGGGGCCCAAGTGCTGGGTCAAAGATTGCCGTGTAAGTCATCCCGTCACCTACTTCGGTATAGGTGTCCGGGAATTTAGAAGACCACGTAATTAAGGTGCCATCTGGAAGATTAGCTGCAGCAACAGGAACTATTCCCATATTGATTATGGGACTCCATTCTCCTTGAGTTGCTTGATTTTGAGCTTTTAAGATGATTCCCGAGAAGAACATCAATAGAATTATATAATAACTAAAAAAATTATTTTTCATCATAACAATTTAATAAGTACAAAAATAATCTTCTATTCCTTTAAACGTTTGATTTTTACGTTGAAATAAATTAAATACTCGTTGTAAATACTTGGATTTTTTACAAAATTAACAGTATGGTACTATGAATTTGAGCTGCTGGGTGTTCAAAATGAATATGCACTTGAATTTCACAAAAAAAAGCAAAAGTTATATTTAGGGATAATTGGACTTTAAACATTCTATTTTTTCACTGAGAATTTTGATAATTAAAATTTTATCCATCTACAATTTTGTTATTTTTGTAGTTAAACGATAATTTCTTTGATTAAACGAATAACAAAGGTTTCGGTATTATTTAATTAGGAGTATCTATTACATTAGCGAAATATTATCCCAAATAATATCATTTTGAATACTGAAACTATAAAAAGGAAAAAAGTTTGGTTATCCTCACCACATATGGGCGGGGATGAGCTTGCTTTTATCCATAAAGCATTTGAATCGAATTGGATAGCTCCGTTAGGCCCTAATGTAGATGGTTTTGAATCAGATTTGAGTCTTTATTTAGGTAATAACTCTAAGATTGCCCTTCTTAATTCAGGAACCTCCGCCATACATTTGGGGCTTAAATTGTTGGGAGTGGAATCAAATGACGATGTGCTATGTCAATCATTTACCTTTTCAGCTTCTGCTAACCCGATAAAATATCTTGGTGCTAATCCTATTTTTATTGATAGTGAAGAGGCGACCTGGAACATGTGTCCATTGTTGTTAGAAAAAGCTATTATTGAAAGAATTAGTAGTGGTAAAAAGCCGAAAGCTATAATAGCAGTTCACCTTTACGGTATGCCATACGATGTTGATAAGATAACTAATATTTCTAAGCAATATGGGATTCCAGTATTGGAAGACAGCGCAGAGGCATTGGGTAGCACATATAATCAGAGGCCGTGTGGTACTTTCGGAGATATTTCGGTTTTATCTTTTAATGGAAATAAGATTATTACCACCTCCGGAGGTGGTGCGCTAGTCACCAAAAATTCCAAGCTAAGGGATGAAGCAGTTTATTTAGCTACGCAAGCTCGAGATTCCGCCCCTCATTATCAGCATTCTGAGATTGGTTTTAACTATAGGATGAGCAATGTTTTAGCAGGAATTGGTAGGGGTCAAATGAGGGTTTTAGATGAAAGGGTAGCGGGGAGAAGAAGCAATTATGAATTTTACAAAGAAGAATTTAAAGGAATTGAACAAATTACCTTTTTGGATGAAAGGGAAGCTAGTTTTTCTAATAGATGGTTAACCTGCATACTTACACCATCATTTAAAATCAGAGAAAAATTCAGGTTAGCGTTAGAAAAAAATAACATTGAGTCCAGACCTTTATGGAAACCAATGCACATGCAACCAATTTTTAAAAATTATCCAAATTATTGTAATGGTGTATGTGAAAATCTTTTTGAAAGAGGACTTTGCCTACCCAGTGGAACAAATCTTTCGATTGAAGATTTGCAAAGAACAGTTGCAATTATCAAAAAAAACACAAAATGATACAGAAATACATTAATGATAATGTGCATAAATATGCTTCTAAATGGCTTATTTTATGCATTGATTTGTGCATAGTCGCTTTTTCTTTAATAGTATCTTACATTATAAGATTCAACCTTACTTTTAATTTTGAGGTTGGTCAACTGCTTGTACAATTGCCTATTGTCATTTTCATAGCTTTAATTTCTTTTCTTTTAGTAGGTTCTTATAAAGGAGTAGTAAGGTATACCGGAGTGCGTGATGTTTATAATTTATTTAATGCTATTTGTTTGTCAAGTATTTTATTGATTATAATGATACTAATTAATAAAGAAATTACTGCTCTTGATAATTTTACTATTCCCTTGTCAATAATAATAATTAATAGTTTAATAGCTTTTGTTGCATTAACGGCTAGCCGTTATATTTTTAAATCTATCTATAGTCATATTTCATTAGGAATGAAAACCTCTAAAAACATCATGATATATGGCGCAGGGGAGTCTGGTATGCTAACTTTCAATGCGTTGACCAATAATTCTAAAACTAAAGCAAGAGTCGTTGGTTACATAGACAATGATAAGGCGAAAGTTGGAAAGAGCATAAATGGTATTAAGGTCTTTTCCGAAAATATTTTAAATGAAGAATTTATTTTAAAGAATGATATTTCGGAAATTATTTTTTCCATTCAAAATATAGATTCGAAAAAGTTAAGACTTTTAGTAGAAGGATTGGTTGATTATCCTGTACTAGTTAAAATAGTGCCCCCAATAGAAGATTGGATTAATGGAGAATTGAAGGCTTCGCAGATAAAAAATGTTCAAATTGAGGATTTGCTTGATAGAGCTCCTATCAATATAAAGAATAGCCATATTTCAGAAGAATTGAATGGGAAAAGTATTTTAGTTACAGGGGGAGCAGGTTCTATAGGTAGTGAGATTGTGAGGCAAATCTGTACTTACTCTTATAAATCACTGATTGTTGTAGATCAAGCAGAATCTGCATTATATGATTTGCAACAAGAATTAAAACAAAATGGGTTTCACAATTTTATTCCTTTGGTTGGTGATGTAAGGGATAAAAATAGGCTAAATGGGATTTTTGATGAATATAAACCTAATATTGTTTTTCATGCAGCCGCCTATAAGCATGTTCCTTTGATGGAATATAATTCTTATGAAGCAATCAAAATTAATATTGCGGGAACGAAAACAGTTGCAGATTTAGCAGTTATTCATGGTATCGAAAAATTCGTGTTTATTTCTACAGATAAAGCTGTAAACCCCACTAATGTAATGGGAGCAAGTAAACGTATTGCAGAGATGTACATAAGTTGCATGCAACAAGAGGGAAGAACAAAATTCATTACAACTAGATTTGGTAATGTGCTCGGCTCAAACGGTTCAGTAATTCCTTTGTTTAGAAAGCAAATAGAGAAAGGAGGACCGTTGACTTTAACACATAAGGACATTACCAGGTACTTTATGACCATCCCAGAAGCTTCGCAATTGGTTTTGGAAGCTGGAGCGATGGGTGAAGGTGGAGAAATCTTTATCTTTGATATGGGTGAATCCGTCAGGATTTATGATTTAGCTAAAAATATGATAAAATTATCTGGATTAAATTACCCAAAAGATATTGATATAAAAATCACGGGGTTAAGACCAGGAGAAAAACTTTATGAAGAACTATTAGCAAATGGTGAAAACACTTTGCCAACATATCACAAAAAGATTAAAATAAGTAAAACTAGAGAAATTAATCATTTAGAAGTACGTTCTAGAATAGATGAGCTTTGCATTACCAATATGTTTTTTAATGGAAATCCAGTTAAGCTAATGAAGGAAATTGTTCCGGAATATGTGTCTAACAACTCTGAATTTTGTAACTACGATAAAGTTAAAAAAAATAAACCTTCTAAGTTGAAAATCGTCGAATCAAAGTAACCTGCCAACCTTAGTATCATTTAAAAAAAATTAAATTTTGAAAAAGACCTTAATTATTATTTCTAAGTCAATTTGTTTCTTTTTAACTCTATTGATATTTTCCTGCGCTTCAAAAAAAGACATTATCTATTTTCAAAATGCTACTGATTTTGAAACTATAGTAAGTGACAATTCACATACAAATAAATTTAAAGTTGACGATGTAATTAGTATTCATATATCTACTTTAGATCAAGAGGCAAGTATTCCATTTAATCTTTTTAAAGGAGCTGAAGAAGGTGGAATAAGAGCTGAACAAGTTGATTATATTGTAGATAAAAACGGTGAAATTGATTTTCCTGTTTTAGGGAATGTTAAAGTTGTAGGTCTATCCCCCGAAGAGGCTAAGGCTATGTTAAAAGAAAAACTCAAGCCGTTTCTCAAAGATCCTATTATTAATATTCGCTTAAAGAATTTTACCGTTACTGTTCTTGGTGAAGTAAATAGACCAGGGACGTATCCAGTTAATGGTGAACAAATAACTATTTTAGAAGCTTTGGGTCTAGCAAATGATTTGACCATTAAGGGTATGCGGCAAAATATTCTCGTAATACGAGACTTCAATGGTACAAAAGTATATACCCGAATAGATCTTACCCAGAAGGAATCTTTGAATTCACCTGTATACTATTTAACACAAAACGATGTCGTCTATGTGGAACCAAACCAGTCCGCAGTTACTTCTTCTAGTTTAGATAATAGGGCGTCAATTTGGGTATCTATTGCCTCCGTACTTATTACATCAACAGTACTGATTATAACAAGAAATTAAGACTTTTAAAAACGTTAAATTAAAATATGGATTCAAAAGGATTTTTAGATTCTAATATCGATATAAATGATCTCATCAAATCATATTCGCGTTATTGGAAATGGTTTCTTCTTTCTATTATATGTTTTATTGTAGGAGCTTTCATCTTCATAAGGTACGCAACACCTGAATACGCTGCAAAAGCCAAGATTCATATATTAGAGGATAAAAACTCTTCATCTGAATTATCTGCTTTCGGAGATTTGGGTATTTTAGGAGGTTCTTCAAACAAAGTTGAAGATGAAATAGAAATTCTTAATTCAAGATCTAATTTTATTTCTGTTGTAAATAAGCTTAAACTTAACCTCAAGTTAAGTCTTATAGGTAACGTTAAGAGCAGTGAGATATATCTTAACAAGCCATTTAAGGTCAATTTTCTTAGGAATGATTCTATTGTTAATAATTCCTATCTATCATTTTTTATTTCACCTATTTCTGAGAGCAAGTTTGAATTTAGCGATGGGGATGACGAAAATGTAGTAATTCACTCCTTTGGAAAAAATATATCGACAGATATTGGAGATATAGTTTTAACTCCAAATATTGATTATATACGGAGTTATTTAGGTAAGAAAATTCAGGTTGAGTTACGACCTATATTTTCCATTGCTGAGAATTATCAGCAAAAAATTGTTATTACCCCTGCCTTAGAATTTTCTAATATCATTAATATTTCGTTGAATAGTCCTATTAAACAAAAAGCTCTTGATGTTATTAATACACTTATTGAAATCTACAATCAAAACGCTATTGAAGATAAGAGGATAGTTGCGGATAGAACTTCTAATTTTATTGATGAAAGAATAAAGGAAATATCAACGAATTTATCGTCTGTGGACCAGAGTGCTGAGGAATTTAAGACAGAAAAGGGAGTCAACGATATTGCGGCCGAATCAAATATAGCATTAAACGTGGGTGCAGCAAGTAGACAGAATTTGGAAAACGCCAAAACTCAATTGAATATTGCCGCGGGAATGAACAGTTATTTATCTGAGGAAGACGGCTTTGAGGTTTTACCGTCTAATGTAGGTTTATCCGACGGGAGTATAGCCAACACAACAGCGAAATACAATGAATTAGTGCTTGAAAGAAAAAGGCTTCTAAAAAGTGCGGATGAACAAAACCCTATAATTGTTAATTTAGATCAACAATTACAAGGACTAAAATCAACAATACAATCTAGTTTGTCTGGAATGGAGAGGAATTTAGGTATGCAGGTTAATAATCTTTCCTCTCAAATGGCTAGGATTAATTCCAAAATTTATAGCGCACCAAAAAACTCTCGTGATTTAAGAGATATAACAAGGAAACAGGAAACCACTGAGTCTTTATATTTATACCTCTTGCAGAAGAGGGAGGAATCTCAAATAACTTTAGCTTCCAGTACACCCAAGTCAAAGGTTATAGATAATGCTCATTTGGTACAACTTGCACCTGTCACACCCAAGAAACCATTGATTTATTTAGCTTCTCTTATTCTTGCGTTCTTGGTGCCATTCTCGATAATATATACCAATCAACTACTGGATAATAAAGTCAACAACAAGGCAGATTTGGAAAAACTTATCAATGATGTTCCTGTGCTTTCTGAGTTACCCAGCGTTTCAAAGAATGAGGAATTATTAATAAAAAAAGACGATAGATCCGTGTTAAGTGAATCTCTTAGAATTTTAAGAACCAATTTGGATTACCTAATAAAGGCCAAAAAAGATATAAAAAATAATGTGATTTTCGTTACATCTAGTGTTCCAGGAGAAGGTAAAACATTTGTCTCCTCCAATTTATCTATGATTTTATCTAGTACAAATAAAAAGGTACTTTTAATTGGAGCCGATATAAGAAATCCTAAATTATATACATTTTTTGCCGGTAAAAACGTTGACAGATTAGGTAAACCCAAAAGAAATGAAGATGCTGGTTTGACAGAGTATTTATACGATGAAAAGCTGACAAGTAAGGACATTATAAATACCTTATTAGTTCATACAAATACTATTGATGTTATTTATTCTGGTAAAATTCCACCAAACCCCTCCGAGTTGTTAATGAGTGATAGAATAAAAGAATTAATTGAAAAAGTATCGATTGATTATGATTATGTTGTCGTTGATACTGCACCTTTGCTTGTGGTTACTGACACTTTACTCCTTACGGAATATGCAAATCATGTATTATATGTAGTGCGTTCCGGTAATACGGAGAAAAAAGTCTTACAGTATCCGATAAATTTAAAAAAGGAAGGTAAACTACCTTCATTAGCTTTTGTAGTCAATGGCGTAAGTTCTTCTAACTTAGGCTATGGTGGAAAATATGGATATGGTTACGGAGAAAATATGAAGAAGCCTTGGTGGAAATTTTCCTAGAAAGTTCCAAAATTATTTGTAGTTCTTTCTATAATTGGAAGAAGTTTAGTCATTAAATCTTTATCTATTTCGATTTCTTTTATATTGTTTAAATGTTTAAATCTATGAACATCAGAGCTTATAAAATCGATTAAATTCTCATTCAAAAGTTGCAATGCTATTTTGTGAGTATCTTTGCCATAATAGTCACTTAAGGATAGTATATTTAACTGAAATATAAGACCCATTTTTTTATATTTTTTATATATTCCTTTTTTGTTATGTAAATATAAATATCGCTCTGGATGAGCAAGTATTGGAAAATAGCCAGCTGATTTAATTCTTGAAATTTCTTGGTCAAAGTTTATGGATGCCTGTATGTAGCTCATTTCAATTAGAAGATAGTTATTCGCCAAGGGCATTATTTTTTTTTCCTCTAAAATAGTCTCGAAATTTGAATCGATCATGTGTTCGGCGGCCACACGAATATTAAACTCGTTTAAATTACTCATTTTTAAGCCATTCTCTAAAACGGCTAAAGATTTATTTATGGTCTCTGGAGTATTGGGGTAATAATTCTCCATAATATGAGGGGTGCATATAAAATCTCTCACCCCAAATTCAGCGAAAGCTTTTAATAGGGCTATCGACTCTTCAACATTTTTGGCGCCATCATCAATACCTGGTAAGATGTGATTATGTATATCAACATATCCCTCTAAATAATCGACTAAGAACTCTTTTTTTGAAAAAAAACTGAACATGAATAAAATTTGGAAAGTTAAATATACAACAAGCTTTTTTGAAGTGGTATTATTTCCCGATACAGAAATTAGAAAAGATGTTTCCGAGTAAATCATCCGTAGAAACGCTTCCCGTGATTTCCCCGAGGTGAAAAAGCGCTTCTCTAATATCAATCGCCATAAGGTCGCTTGACAACTCCATGTCCATGCCTTCTTTAACCTTTTGTATCGCTTCTAGGGCTTTTAATAAGGCATCGTAATGCCTGTTATTGGTCACAATAGTATCATTCTTGCCCATTTGGCCAGCATTGGAAAGTGTCAATAATTTCTCTTTCAATTCTTCAATGCCCTTACCATCTTTGGCGGATAGTAGTACGAGGTCCTTAAATGTGTTTTTTAACTCTTTAACTCTATCCTTTTTTACGGTATCTATTTTATTGGCTAAAAGGAGTATGTTCTTGTCTGTATATTTATTCCGTAAAGCCTCAATCTCCGCTGCTTTGTCTTCAGAGGCCTCAAAAAGATAGATGACTAGCTGTGCCTGTTCAATTTTTTCGTAGGCTCTAGCAATACCTATTTGTTCTATCTTATCCTCTGTATTTCTTATGCCTGCGGTATCAATGAACCTGAAATTTACTCCACCGATAGCTATCTGGTCCTCAACAGTATCTCTTGTTGTTCCTGGAATATCGCTTACAATAGCTCTCTCTTCGTTCAAAATGGCGTTGAGGAGGGTAGACTTCCCCACATTGGGCTCACCTACTATGGCAATGGGAATACCATTTTTGATGACATTTCCAAGGGCAAATGAATCTATTAACCCCTTTAATACTTGAGTTATCTTATCTAGAAGATTATTAAATTGCGTTCTATCGGCGAATTCAACATCCTCTTGGGAAAAATCCAATTCTAGCTCAATGAGAGAGGCAAAGTTCAATAGTTCTTGCCTAAGTTTTTTAATCTCGTTACTAAAACCTCCCCGCATCTGTTGCATGGCAATTTGATGCGCTGCTTCGCTATCGCTTGCAATTAAATCCGCAACGGCTTCGGCCTGACTCAAATCCATCTTACCATTAAGGAACGCTCTCATGGTAAATTCGCCAGCAGCCGCCATACGACAACCGTTTCTCAAAAAAAGCTGAATAATTTGCTGTTGAATATAGACTGAGCCATGACATGAGATTTCAACCACATCTTCTCCGGTGTACGAATGTGGGTTTTTGAAAATAGAGACCAAAACCTGATCTAAAAATTTCTTACCATCAATGATATGTCCCAAGTGAATGGTGTGACTTTTTTGTTCTATTAGTTTCTTATTGATAACAGATTTAAAGTGTTTTGAGACAATATCGACAGCCTGGCCACCGGATATTCTTATTACGGCAATTGCGCCGGCTCCCGAAGGAGTTGCTAGGGCTATAATGGTATCATCTTGAATCATGATGTAAAAGTAAATAATTAATAAGGTAGCCTGTAGTGATTGAAAATAATTTTCGGTTCGTCTATGGTTAATGATAATTATCTACATTAGTATAATAATTTTAAATTCTATAACTGCATGCAAAAGTTCAGGTACGCTTTATTCTTACTTTTATTCGGAGTCATGGTTTCTGGTTCTTACGGACAAACAAACGGATCCACGGAAACTTCAGAGCAATTAAAAATCCAAGAAGAGGAGGAGATGAAGGCTGTTAAACGTAAGGTTGAAAAAGCCAAAAAGGAAGATAAAAAACTTAAAAAGAAGGAGAAGCAAAAGGATAAAAGAGAAAAACTCTTGAAGACTGTAGCTTCCTATAAGAAAGGAATAGCCAAGGATGAGAATCAAGTTCAGAAATTACAATCCAAATTAGAAAAGGGCAAGGCCAAAGGTAAATTGGCACCTGTGGACATAGATAAAATAAACAGTAAGGTCTTGAAACTTAATGCCAAAATCGCCAAGAATAAATTAAAGTTAGAAAAGCTTCTGAAGAAGGTTTAATATTAATTCTTAGGAAAAAGTGTAACATTTATCTGATTGCTACGTCACATTTGTAGTTATTCATCTTAAAATCAATCAGAAAATGGAAATAATTAATCACAACATCGCGTTACGGGAAGACCGAAATCTTTTGGTCGTTGCCCATTTAACCCAATATCTAGATTTCATCACCGGATTTGGAGGACTTATTGTGCCATTGGTACTTTGGCTTACCATGAAGGACTCGGTAGTTGGTATGGACGAACACGGCAAAGCAATAATTAATTTTCAATTGAGTCTAATTCTCTACGTAATCATAGGTATTCCGGCAATACTCTTATTTGGTTTAGGAATCGCACTACTGATATTCGCAGGTGTTTTATCTCTTATAATGCCTATTGTTAATGCTGTAAAAGCGGGTAACGGAGAAGGTCCAAGTTATTTCGGGACGATAAAGTTCATATCATAATATAATGACATTGAAAAGGGGAGCTATTTAGCTCCCCTTTTACTTATTTAAAAATCTGATTATCACTAACTATTTAGCATAACTGGCATTACCAACATTGTTACGTTTTCACCTTCGTCCAGGCCATCTATAGGAGTAAGTATGCCTGCTCTATTTGGCAAGCTCATCTCCAGAGAAACCTCATCAGAGCCTAAATTATTCAACATTTCGGTAAGGAATCTAGAGTTGAATCCTATTTGCATATCATCACCTTGATAACTACAAGTTAAACGCTCCTCCGCTTTGTTGGAATAATCAATATCCTCTGCAGAAATATTTAGTTCCGCACCGGCAATTTTGAGTCTTATTTGATGTGTGGTTTTATTGGAAAAGATAGAGACCCTTCTAACGGAACTTAAAAACTGATTTCTAGCAATAGTTAGTTTGTTAGGATTTTCTTTTGGTATTACAGCCTCATAATTAGGGTATTTACCATCAATTAACCTACAAATCAATTCTGTTTCATCAAAGGTAAACTTTGCATTACTATCGTTATATTCGATAACTACTTCTGATTCACTCCCGGCCAAAATACCTTTAAGCAGTGTAAGTGGTTTTTTAGGCATTATAAACTCAGCTACTTGAGAGGCGGTTACATCCGCTCGTTGATATTTTACCAATTTATGTGCATCTGTAGCCACAAATGTTAGGTTTTCCGGTGAAAATTGAAAAAACACTCCACTCATAACGGGTCTAAGGTCATCATTACCCGCAGCGAATATGGTTTTATTTATCGCCGTGGCTAAAATGTCACCTAAGAGTGCCGTAGAGCTTGGGTTTGAAAGCTCAACCGCCTTGGGAAATTCCGCTCCATCTGCATAGGCCAGTGCATATTTACCATGATTAGAGCTGATTTCAACCGTATTGTTATCAGAAACAACGAAAGTCAACGGCTGCTCCGGAAAGGTTTTCAGAGTTTCCAAAAGTAAACGTGCCGGTACCGCAATAGTTCCCTCATTATCAGAATCTACATTGAGTACGGAACTCATTGTAGTTTCTAAGTCCGATGCGGAAACCGTTAATTTATCCTTGTTTAAATCAAAAAGAAAATTATCCAAAATTGGCAAGGTATTGCTGTTATTGATAACCCCACCTAAAACCTGAAGTTGTTTTAATAAATATGTGCTAGAGACTATGAATTTCATTCTTTATGCTTTGATTTCTTTTATGAGAACTAGGGTGCCGTTGTGAGAATGTCATTCACTATTATCAGCACTTCATCTAAAACAAAGATATTTGAAATGCCTGTTCAACGGAAACAAACTTATCAACAGTAAGGCGGTGGTAACTTCGGTCTAAAAGCACCGTAGAATCAACCAAATAAGGAATCTACACTAGAACATTACTTTAGTTATTAACGTTTTGTGTTTGGGAGGGTGTACCGGCCACCTTCTAAAAAGATAGAAGTGCTTAGTTGTGACCAAAGCGTTCTTAAGTTTCTTATCTTAAAGGAAATCGATAATTATGGTATCTCTGTAATCTAGACCCAATAGGGTAGAAGCTCCTCCTACGGTATTCAAATTACTTTTATAGATGGCCAACTCAATATATCCGGAGGAGTTGAACAATGCCAGTAAATCTCCGTCACCTTTTCGTTTACTTTTATCAAGAGAGAAATCGACGATATCGCTGTAGGCGTTGAATATTGCTTTTATTTTATAGTTTCTGGCCTGTAGTTCAAAAGAACGCCCGTTTCTGTAGGCGTCAAATAAATGTTTTTGAATATTTGTGACCACGTTGCCGTAATTGTCAATATAGATAACACTCCCAATTATTTTTTTTCCATCATCAACAATACGGGGAGCGAACTCTCTTAAGTTTTTTGGTTCGGAAAAAGGCTTTCCTATAACCTCTAAAGTTCCTCCCCTGGCTAAATGGCAAGCTACTTGAACAAAAACACTCATAACGGGAAAAGAACCATGAATAGGGTCTGGAATATTGATTTCCATAACTTTTTCCGGTTTCATTTCTGAAGTTATAAGTCCGATCACTCCGGTATTTGCGCTTATAAAATAATGGCCGTCTACCAACACCGCTATATGTTTGTTTTCTGGTGTAGCCTCAGAATCTACACCTACTATGTGAATAGTGCCTCTTGGAAAATTATGGTACGAATTCTCCAAAATATAAGCACATTCATGAATATTAAAAGGGGTAATGTCGTGGGATATATCAACAATCTTAGCATCTGGCAATGCACTGTAGATAGAACCTTTTAGTACCCCAACAAAGTGGTCTTTAAGTCCAAAATCCGTAGTTAGTGTAATGATTGCCATGAAGCAATGTTGATATGTTTTTGACTGGGCAAAGTGAAAATTTGCTTAAATTTGATATACAAAATTAAACAAAAAAAGAGCCAAGCGAAATTAAACTTCACCTCGGCTTAATCTTATTAAATTCTACTATTTGAACGAACTGGTTTTAGAACTTACCGAAATTAGTCCAAGAGAGTTTTTTGGACAGCAAAATGAGAATATTGATCTTTTAAAAAAATATTTCCCAAAGCTTAAGATTGTAGCTAGGGGGAATAAAATAAAAGTCTATGGCGATGAAAGCCTTTTAGAGGAATTTGATAAACGTTTTGACATGTTGACGGAACATTTCGTTAAATACAATAAATTAGATGAAAATAGTATAGAGCGTGTCCTAACCAGTGAAACTTCCAAAGACTATCAATCTTCTGCAAATAGCGGGGAAACTTTAGTGCATGGTGTAAGCGGAAAACTGATTAAAGCTCAAACGGCGAACCAAAGACGTTTGGTAGATGCTGCCAAAAAAAATGACATGGTATTTGCCATAGGGCCCGCAGGAACAGGGAAGACCTATACAGGTGTGGCTTTGGCGGTAAAGGCCCTTAAGGAAAAGCAAGTGAGAAGAATTATCCTTACCAGGCCTGCCGTAGAGGCAGGGGAGAATCTAGGTTTCCTGCCAGGGGATTTACAGGAAAAACTAGACCCTTACATGCAACCATTATATGATGCGTTAAGGGATATGATTCCTGCGGAAAAATTGGCGCACTTTATTGAAAATGGGACCATTCAAATTGCGCCTATGGCCTTTATGAGAGGACGTACTTTGGATAATGCCTTTGTGATTTTGGATGAAGCCCAAAATACTACACACGCCCAAATGAAAATGTTCCTTACCAGAATGGGAAAAAATGCCCAGTTCTTGATTACTGGTGACCCTGGACAGATAGATTTGCCCAGAAGAACTATTTCCGGATTAAAAGAAGCACTGTTGGTTCTAGCTAATGTAGAAGGTATAGAAATTATATATCTTGATGATAAGGACGTAATACGGCACAGGCTCGTAAAAAAGGTAATTGATGCCTACAGAAATATTGAACACCAAAATTAACTAAAGAATGCCCCAGACTATTTACGATACCAATTTTAACTTTCCGAACCAAGAGCATGTTTACACAGGAAAGGTTAGGGAAGTCTACACCTTGAAGAACGATGTATTGGTGATGATAGCAACGGATAGACTTTCTGCCTTTGATGTGGTAATGCCAAAGGGAATTCCTTTTAAGGGACAAATATTGAACCAGATAGCAACAAAAATGATGGCGCTCACTGCGGATATCGTTCCCAATTGGCTTTCTGCTACACCAGACCCTAACGTAGCTGTCGGTGTACGTTGCGAAGCTTTTAAGGTGGAAATGGTTATTAGGGGATACATGTCCGGGCATGCCGCAAGAGAATATAAGGCAGGTAAGAGGATGCTGTGCGGTGTTCCGATGCCAGATGGAATGAAAGAGAACGATAAATTTCCCACACCCATCATCACCCCTGCCACCAAAGCCGAAATGGGTGATCATGACGAGGATATCTCCAAAGAGGCCATTGTTGAAAAAGAAATCGTTTCTGCGGAAGATTATGCTGTTCTAGAAAAGTATACCTATGCCCTTTTTGAACGTGGTACCCAACTTGCTGCCGATAGAGGACTGATTCTAGTGGATACAAAATATGAGTTTGGAAAGACCAAGGAGGGTAAAATCGTTCTGATAGATGAAATTCATACCCCTGATTCTTCGCGTTATTTTTATGCGGATGGTTATGAAGAAAGGCAGGAGAGGGGAGAGGCTCAAAAACAGTTGTCTAAAGAATTTGTAAGGCAATGGTTAATTTCTAATGGTTTTCAAGGACTTGAAGGTCAGACCGTTCCAGAAATGTCGGACGAATACATTTCCACCGTATCAGAAAGATATATAGAGCTGTATGAGAATATTACAGGAGAAAAATTCGTAAAAGCGAATACGGAAAATATTGAGGAGCGCATAGTACAAAACGTTACTGCCTACCTAAAATCAGTAGAATAGAAACTAAAGTTGTGCTTGCCTAACAATCACTTAAAAATACACCTACGGCTAAGCCGCCCTCTGAAGTTTCTTTGTATTTGGAATTCATGTCTTTGGCAGTCTCCCACATGGTCTGTACAACTTTGTCAAGTGGTACTTTTGCCTCTTTTGGGTCGGACCCCAATGCTAGTTCAGCAGCATTGATGGCCTTTATCGCACCCATTGAATTTCGTTCTATACATGGAATTTGAACCAACCCGCCAATGGGGTCACAGGTTAGCCCTAGATGGTGTTCCATGGCTATTTCCGCAGCCATTAGTACTTGTTCAGGAGAACCTCCCAATAGCTCTGTCAGCGCCCCTGCTGCCATCGCAGAAGAAACTCCTATTTCTGCTTGGCAGCCTCCCATAGCGGCAGAAATTGTAGCACCCTTTTTAAAAATACTTCCTATCTCCCCAGCAACCAGAAGAAATTGTTTGATGTGTTCAAAATTACCCGCATGGTTCTCTATCACCAAGTAATACATTAAAACAGCTGGTATTACACCTGCACTTCCATTTGTTGGTGCAGTGACCACTCTCCCCAATGAAGCATTAACCTCATTGACGCTAAGGGCAAAACAGCTTACCCATTGCAGTATTTGTCGGAACTTAACTTCAGTCTGCCTTATGGACTGTAACCATTCACTAGGGTTAGTGTAGGGAACAATTCCGATAAGGTTTTTGTGCATTTCAAAGGCACGTCGTTTTACGTTAAGGCCTCCCGGTAACTTTCCTTCGGTATGGCATCCGGTATACATGCACTCCAGCATCGTATTCCATATGCGCAGCAATTCCTCGTCTATTTTGGCGTCGGTCCTCAACGATCGTTCGTTTTGCAATACAATTTCCGAAATAGATTTTTTTTCCAGTTCGCAGAAACGTAATAGTTCATCGCCTTTTTGAACGGGATAGGGAAAGGTATTAAATGCGGCTACCTTCTTTTTGGCATTTTTACGTTCTTCAACTACCACAAAACCTCCTCCAATGGAATAATATTTTTTTGAGGTCTTTTTACCCGATTTTAATCTGGCCTCGAACTGTAGACCATTCGCATGATAAGGTAGAAATTTTCTATTAAAAATAATGTCCGTCTTCGGATCAAAATCTAGTTCTAATTTTCCACCGAGATGTAGTTTTTTATTGAGGGTAACGTTTGAGACGAGTTCATGAACCTTATCAATGGGTATGTACTCGGGGTCAGTTCCTAGAAGCCCTAAAATAACGGCATAATCTGTTGCATGGCCCTTACCTGTTAATGACAATGAGCCATACATCTGTACCTTTACCTCTACAACTTCTGTTAAGGTTCCCGATTTTTCTAAATCTTTTATCCATCTTTCGGCCGCTCTCCATGGACCTAAGGTATGCGAGCTAGAAGGCCCTACGCCTATTTTAAGCATATCAAATATGCTAATGCATTCTATTTGCAACATTGGTATTAGATTGTATGCTAATGTACAACGTTTGTCAATCCTACCAAACCAATCAGCGGTATTGTATGAAACTGACTCCGTAAATGACATCCTGTCAGTTTTGTTCCCTTGGCATATTGTTTGACATTTACTAATCGATTAAAAAATAATGCACTAATATTTTAAAACATATAAGATGAGTAAAATTATAGGAATAGATTTAGGTACTACCAACTCCTGTGTTTCCGTAATGGAGGGGAACGAGCCAGTTGTAATACCTAACGCAGAGGGAAAAAGAACAACTCCTTCCGTTATTGCGTTTGTAGAAGGCGGTGAAATTAAGGTAGGTGATCCTGCAAAGCGTCAGGCCGTTACAAACCCACACAATACCATATATTCCATAAAACGTTTTATGGGAAACAAGTTTTCGGAATCTAGCAAGGAGGCCAAGCGTGTACCCTACAAAGTGGTAAAGGGCGATAATGACACACCGAGAGTAGATATAGACGGTCGTTTGTACACCCCACAGGAATTATCTGCAATGATTCTTCAAAAGATGAAGAAGACCGCTGAGGATTATTTGGGTCAGGATGTGTCTAGAGCTGTTATTACCGTACCAGCATACTTTAACGATGCGCAAAGACAAGCTACTAAAGAAGCTGGTGAAATTGCAGGTCTCACCGTAGAGAGAATAATTAATGAGCCTACCTCTGCTTCATTGGCATATGGTATGGATAAAAAAGATACCGATCAAAAAATAGTTGTTTTTGATTTTGGTGGAGGTACGCATGATGTTTCCATATTGGAACTTGGTGATGGTGTATTTGAAGTATTGGCTACGGATGGAGATACGCATTTAGGAGGGGACGATGTTGACCAAAAGATTATAGATTGGTTGGCTGATGAGTTCAAATCTGAAGAAGGTATGGATTTAAGAGAAGACGCTATGGCACTCCAAAGATTGCGAGAAGCAGCGGAGAAAGCAAAAATAGAATTGTCTTCTTCAGCACAAACAGAAATTAATCTGCCTTATGTAACCGCAACGGCTTCTGGACCAAAGCACTTAGTTAGAACATTAACAAAAGCTAAATTTGAGCAGTTAATCGCTGATTTGGTAAAGAGAACTATTGAGCCATGTGCCACTGCTTTAAAAGCAGCCGGACTTTCAAAAAGCGATATTGATGAGATCATTTTAGTGGGTGGTTCTACTAGAATTCCTGCAGTGCAAGAAGCTGTGGAGAAGTTTTTTGGTAAGAAACCGTCGAAAGGAGTTAATCCAGACGAGGTCGTTGCCATTGGAGCTGCAATACAAGGTGGTGTTTTAACGGGTGATGTTAAAGATGTACTTTTATTAGACGTTACACCACTATCGTTAGGTATTGAAACTATGGGAAGCGTTATGACCAAGTTAATAGATGCGAATACCACAATCCCTACAAAGAAGTCACAGGTGTTTTCTACCGCAGCAGATAATCAACCTTCTGTGGAGATTCACGTATTACAGGGAGAAAGACCTATGGCTTCGGATAACAAAACTATCGGTCGTTTTCACTTAGATGGTATTCCACCTGCACAAAGAGGTACACCACAGATTGAGGTTACCTTTGATATTGATGCTAACGGTATCATCAAGGTTTCTGCAACGGATAAGGCAACGAATAAAACGCAGGATATCCGTATCGAGGCATCATCTGGTTTAACCGAAGAAGAAATTCAAAAGATGAAGGCTGAAGCTGAGGCTAATGCGGAATCTGATAAGAAGGCAAAGGAGACTGCTGATAAACTGAACGAAGCCGATGGAATGATCTTTCAAACGGAAAAGCAATTGACCGAGTTTGGTGACAAGCTTTCCGATGATAAGAAAAAGCCAATTGAAGAAGCACTTACCGAGTTGAAAGCTGCTTATGAATCAAAAGATTTGGCTGTAATTGCACCAGCATTGGACAAAATAAACGAAGCATGGAAAGTGGCTTCTGAAGAAATGTACAAGGCACAAGCAGAAGCGCAACAAGCTGGTGGTGCTCCGCAAGGAGAGCCAACTGCTGATGCAGCACCAGAAGGTGATAACGTAGAAGACGTAGACTTCGAAGAAGTCAAGTAGCCTGTCCTGAGCGGAGCCGAAGGGTAGACTTCGAAGAAGTCAAGTAGCTTGTCCTGAGCATTTCGACCGAGCTCAATACAGGCTCCGCCGAAGGGTAGACTTCGAAGAAGTCAAGTAATTTACATAACAATAACATCGAAAAAGGGGCGGTATTCACCGCTCCTTTCTATTTTTGGAACATCTTTTGAAGTTTTTGAAGTAATTTAGATGCCATGGTAAAAAATTACATCCCCCAATTTTTATTTATTTTAATTTGTTTGCCTTTGGTGTTTTATGCTCAAGAGGTCAAAATTTTTACTCTAAAGGATTTTGATTTAAAGGATAGTGTTAAAACATGTTTGGTTAGCACTAGCTATGGAAAAGAGGAATACGACTTTAACCTAAAGGGAGTATTGACCAAATCGGTAACCAGATATAATGAGGCCGATTATGATGTGGTGTATTATAAATATCAAAATGATGAACTCATTGAAAAAAGGTCGGAGTCCTATAGAAACAATACTTTTGACCCAAGTACTTCAATTGCCCACTTCTATAAGCTAGACACCTTAAATAACGTCAAGGTTACCGAAAAAATAGTTTCTTACGAAGAGGAATTTTTAGATCAATACGTGTATCACTATGATGACAAGGGAGATTTGGTTAAAATCATTCGCACCAATAATGATGGTATAGATGAGACTTTAATAGAATACAAAAAATATAAAGGGGAATATACGGTAACGTATCTTATTAATAATGAACCGCTAAAATCCATTAGGACCTCTCAGGTAAATAAAAAGAACGGTACTGTTCAAAAGATAGTGTTAACAAAGGAATATTTAAAGGGAGAAGCCAACAAAGCCTTTGAAGAGGTTTTTAACGAAAAAGGACTTTTGGTAGCACAACAAGAATTTGAATATAATATTGCAGAGAAGACTTTTGTGCCCACTAAAAGAACCACATATACCTATGATGACAATGACATGTTAGTGGGTGAAGCCTCTAAAAATGGCGATGAGGTTATGAAGAAAGAGTACGTTTATCAATATGATAGAGAAGGAGAAGGTAATTGGATTAAACAAATAGTGCGCCCTGAGAATACTTACAAGACTAGAAAAATAACCTATTATGTCCCAGAAGTAGTGGAAAAGTAATAATCCATAGAATTCTACCCTTTAATCTGGATTAAAGTGTTTTGGAGACTTGTACTGAGCCAATTTATTTCTTTTACCTATCCCATTCTTGTTTTAATAGACCATAACAACAAGTATTTCTTTTATAACCATCTAGCAAGTACACATCCTTGCGTAAAACTCCTTCCAAGGTGCACCCCAGTTTTTCCACCGCTTTTCTAGAAACTATATTTCTCTCGTCCACTCTAAATTCTACTTTTTCGAATTCCATTTTCTCGAAAGCATGGGATAACATTAATTGTTTCATATGGCTGTTTAAGCCACTCCCTTGAAATTCTTTACCAATCCAGGTAGCTCCTATATGTAAAACTTTATTTTTTCTATTGATGTGCATGTATCTGGTACTGCCGGCATATGAATTATTTTTCTTGTCATACACTATAAAGGGAATACTTTTTCCTTCTGATTGTTGCGCCAGTGCTAACTGCACATAGCGCTTCAAGGATTTGGGACTGCCTATGTCTGATGGAGAATATTGTATCAGTTTTTCCTCGCTGGCTATAGGAATTAAATGTGCATAGTTTTCTAACGTTAAAGGTGTAAGTTTTACTCTTCTATCTTCCAATATAACGCCCATGATTACCACACTAGTGAATTGATGATTTCCTTTTTAATTTCATGACCGCCATTAAAGGTAATCTGTTTTGCCTTTCGGCGAAAAAGGGAATTCATTTTTTCGGTTTCACTTTTCACACGCTCTTCAGTAAGATATTCGTCCGAGTCACCTATAATACCTATAATTTCTGTTTCCGTATCGCTCAGAAATAGGAAGTCTGATGGTGTTAGTTCGTTCGGAATTCCACCGGCATAAAAAACCAATTTATTACACGGTATTTGATAGTTTGCTACCCATCTTGCCGCAATAGAAACGCCTTGAGAGAAACCGAATATTATTAGCTTACAATTCTTGGGTAAAGTTTCTTCTTTCATAATTGCATTGATGTAAGTCATTACATTTTGCGTTTCTTGTTTGGTGTCTTCTTTGGTGAGCCAACTGGCGCCCACATGCTTAAACTCGTTTTTTAAGTAATATTTAGAAGGCGCTTGCGGAGCAATAATGTAGTTTTCGTCTGCTTCCAATTCTTTAAAATGATTTAAGAAATACCTGCTTAAATAGCCTAGACCATGAAAAACAATCCAAACATTTTTTGTCTTAGGACCTATTTTATTTAGCGTTTCGTAAGAATTAGTGGTAGTATAGGTTATGGTTTTTCTGGTCATTTCGTTCAAATTAGTATCGTTGCCGAGATTGCTAATCTATTCCTTAATTTTACAATAAAAAAGATGAGTGGTCATAAAGATACAATACTAGAGGTTTGTAATGCATCATCCAAGAATACGATGATGGAAACCTTGGAAATAGAATATATAGACGTTGGAGAGAATTTCTTGGTAGGAAAAATGCCTGTTACGTCAAAAGTGCACCAACCAGATGGTGTCCTGCACGGTGGTGCCATGGTTGCTTTGGCTGAAAGTGTTGGAAGTACGGCTTCTTATATTTTTTTGAACGCTCAAGAATATTATATACGAGGTATTGAAATATCGGCCAATCACGTAAAAAGTGTAAAAGAAGGTTTCGTTTTTGCAAAAGCAGTTGTTGTTCATAGAGGACGAACCACTCAACTTTGGGAAATTAAAATTACTAATGAAGCTAATGAACTAGTTTCTATATGCAAGTTGACTACTATTGCACTGCCAAAAAAGTAGTCAAATGAATACACTTTTAGCACTTGCAAAAGAAAGTCTGGGGCAGTCACATCCTTTTGTTCTTTACAAAAAACCAAGAGAAGAAACACTTCATGGAATTTTTCAGAAAGACGATAGTTTAAACTTGGTAAAGGATTTAAAGGAAGTGGGTTTTGTTTTTGCTCCATTTGATAGTAATGCTCCTAGTATTCTCTTGAAGCCGGATAGGGTTATGAAAGGTAGCATTGACTTCGACATCCCTGATAGGGCTTCTGTCAGGAAAAATTTAGATTTAGATCACACAGACCGCACACGATATATGGACTTGGTCTCAAGCGCGGTAGATGCCATAAAATCCAACGAATTCAAGAAAGTCGTATTATCCAGAAAGGTAGAAGTTAGTTATACCGATTCTCCGATTACTTTGCTAAAAAGGCTTATTAAAACCTATGGTAATGCATTCTGTTATTTATGGTATCACCCAAAAGTAGGGATTTGGCTGGGTGCAACCCCAGAGATATTGGTAAAAAGGAGCGGGTCTAGTTTTACGACTATGTCCTTGGCCGGTACGCAAGCTCATAACGATGCACTGAAAACACCCGTGTGGTCCAATAAAGAATTGGATGAACAACGATTGGTTACGGATTATATAGCTGAGAACCTGAGACCTGTAACAACAGAACTTTGTATATCGGCCTTAGAAAGTGTTAGAGCAGGTCAGCTTTGGCACCTGAGAACGAAACTTTCTGGACAAATGGGAACAAATCATTTTGGTGAACTAACTAAGAAGCTTCATCCAACCCCGGCCGTGTGCGGACTTCCTATGACATCTTCCAAAAAATTTATCTTAGAAAATGAAGGTTATCATAGGTCTTTTTACACCGGTTACTTAGGAGAGTTGAACTTTAAGAAAGCTAGCACTCGAAATAGGAACGCTAGAAATACAGAGAACAATGCATACGGAACGGTAACAAGTTCATCGGAATTATATGTGAATTTACGCTGCGTACAACTTAAAGATAAGAAGGCCATAATATATGTTGGTGGGGGTATCACTGCAGAATCTGACCCCTTTAGGGAATGGGAAGAAACCGTACACAAAAGCGGAACCATTTTGAATATTTTGTAGGTTTAGGCAAGTAACTATTGGGTTTTAAAATTTGCAGGTCGTATTTTTGTAAGTAATGAAATACTCCGCAATACCACTGGCCCAGACTATTACTCAGCATTGTCAAGCCAAGGGAATATCTAACATTGTAATTTCACCTGGATCTAGGAACGCACCTTTAATAATTTCCTTTACTGAAAACCCTTATTTTAACTGTTACAGTATTGTCGATGAGCGTTGTGCGGCCTTTTTTGCACTCGGTCTAGCACAGTATTCCGGAAAGCCAGCTGCTGTAGTATGTACTTCTGGCAGTGCACTTTTAAACTATTATCCCGCCGTAGCGGAAGCTTTTTATAGTGAGATTCCATTAATCGTAATCTCTGCAGATAGACCGTCTTATAAGATTGATGTGGGTGACGGCCAGACCATTCGTCAGGATAATGTTTTTGATAGGCATATAGGTTATAGCGCAAACCTTAAACAGGATTTGACACATGCAACGGATAGAATTAAAAGGTACAGGCCAGAATGGATTGATCAGTTATCTGTGGAAAATGAGCAAAACAAGGTTCAGGCATATAATGATAACGAACTCAATAAGGCCATCAACATCAGTATTCATGAATATACTCCGGTTCATATCAACGCCCCTTTTGAAGAACCCTTGTATGAAGTTTTAAAGAAATCTACCCTTCAGCCCAACCTAGATTTCTATGAAAATAGTGAAGCGGCAAGCTCTGTTGACGATGAGATTATATCAGCCTGGCATAATGCGAAAAGAAAGATGGTTCTGGTCGGCGTGAACCCGCCAAATACCATTGCTCAAGGATATTTGGATTGCATAGGGGATGACCCATCGGTTATAGTGCTTACGGAAAATACATCTAATATACATCACCAGAACTTTTTTTCTAGTATAGATACGTTAATCGCTCCTATGGAATTATCAAAGGACAAGGAGGTTTTATTTCAAGAATTACAGCCGGATATTTTATTGACTTTTGGAGGTTTAATCGTATCAAAAAAAATTAAGGCTTTTTTACGTTCTTTTGGTCCTGACCGGCATTACCATGTAGGACAGAAGAAAGCAAACGATACATTTTTCTGTCTAACAAGACATCTCAAAATGCCTGCACAGGATTTCTTATCCAACATATATACAAAAAAGAAAGAAACCGTACACAGTGATTATTATGCCAAATGGAATAGGGTTAGGACCAAATATCTTAGAAAGAGAGAAAGTTATTTAACTCAAATTCAATTCTCGGATTTTTTAGCATTCTATACCATTGCGCAACGAATACCGGATAATTTTCAACTACAGTTAGCCAATAGTTCTACGGTAAGGTATGCTCAGCTATTTGATTTGGATAAAACCATAAAAGTATATTGTAATAGAGGCACTAGTGGAATAGACGGGAGCACGTCAACAGCCATAGGAGCTTCTTTAAACGCTGAATCACCAACACTCTTGATTACCGGAGACTTAAGTTTTTTCTACGATAGTAATGCGTTGTGGAATAATTACATGCGCAAGGATTTTAGAATTATTCTTATTAATAATGGGGGAGGAGGTATTTTTAGAATATTACCTGGCAAGGATGATTCAGAAAACTTTGAACGATTTTTCGAGACCAAACATCAACTAGACGCAAAGGCACTCTGCGCGATGCATGGATTAGATTATAGTGCTGTCAATGAAAAAAAATCGTTAGAAAAAAAACTTGCAACCTTCTTTGAACCTTCCAGTAAATCGCAGCTTTTAGAAGTTTTTACACCAAGGTTGAAGAATAATAAAATTTTGGTGGATTACTTTCATTTCATATCTTAGTTTCTATTAACCATTAATTATAACAAATAAGACACTGTTAATTATGAGTAAAAGAGATGATTTGATTACGAAGTATGCTGCGGACATCAAGGACAAATTTGGTGAAAGTGCAGATATGGATTTGCTAACCAAGGTTACGATTGGCTTAGGCCCTTCGATTTACAATTTGGATGCTTCTAAAGTTTCTGGAGGTGATGAGAAAGAATTACAAACGGTAAAAAATAACTACCTGATTAAAAAATTAGGCTTAAAAGACAGTCCTGAATTGATGGACGCTATTAAAAGTGTACTAGATAAGTACGGTTCTTCTAATAAGAACAAACATAGAGCAGTTGTTTATTACATGCTTTGTAAGCATTTTAATAAAGCATCTATCTATTAGATAATCGACATTAAAAGTTAAAGGCCGTTTCTTAAGAACGGTCTTTTTTTGTTGAATAAATTTAAGATGTCACCAATTGTAATAGTAGTATGGATAGAAAGCTTAATTTTGTCCTATGATCGATTTAGGAAGAAAAAATAAACTGGAAATTCTTAGGGATACAAGCGTTGGCCTTTTCTTGGGTGATGGCGAAGGTAATGATGTTTTATTGCCCAATAAGTATGTGCCGGCCGATTATGAAATAGGGAAATTCATAGAAGTTTTTTGCTATTTGGATTACGATGAAAGACCTGTGGCCACTACTCTTGAGCCTTATATTATGCTTGGGGAATTTCGTCTGTTACAAGTAGCGGAAATTAATGAATACGGAGCTTTTATGGAATGGGGTCTGGAAAAACACCTTCTTGTTCCTTTTAGAGAGCAGCGAGATAAAATGAAGCAAGGGCAATGGTATGTAGTACATTGTTATTTAGATCAAAAATCAGGAAGACTCGTCGCATCTAACAAATTAGATAAATTTCTAAGTAACGACCATTTAGAATTAAAGGAATGGGACCAAGTAGATTTGGTGGTTACGAGGCAAACGGATTTGGGCTGGGAAGTAATTGTTAATGAGCGGCACAAAGGTCTGGTATACTTTAATGAGGTGTTTAAAGCGATTAATATTGGTGACGTCATCCCCGGATGTGTAAAGAAAATTCGAAAGGACAATAAAATTGATATTTCCCTTCAGCCTTTAGGAAGTAGGGTGTTGGAGCCAGCCGCCAATAAGATATATGAAGTGCTTAAGGAAAACGGGGGATTTCTTGCGCTACACGATAAATCTAACCCGGAGGAAATTAGAGATATGATGCAAATGAGTAAGAAGACCTTTAAGAAAGGATTGGGCACACTTTATAAAGCTAGGAAAATTACGATGGAGGAAGATGGTATCAGTATCACTACAGAATAATATAACTATGTAAGATTTTTCTCAATTATTTGATTAGCAGAGTTATAAGAAATTTTATTTATCTATTTCCTAGGATAATATGTCATAAATCTTATTTTTGTGCTACTTAAAGAATTTAGTTAATTTAAGTACTCTTTTTTGACTATCTTAAGACAGAATAAGCCCCTATAAAAGATAAAGATTATGCCATTTATAGAAGAAAGTGATTTATTAGAATTGCATAAGGATGTTGATAAGGCTCAAATTATCAATGAGCGTTTGTTGGATCAAATTAAATTCAAAAATAAAGAACTTAAGAAAAGTAAAATTCAACGTAACATTTTTGCAGGTATAACAGCATTCTTTTTAATAGGAGGACTAGCCTTTGGTTCTCTCGCAGCTGGCTTAAGCATGTCTAACAATTACGACAGACAAAACAATAATCTCCTTGTTTCAATTGACAGTTTGGATGCTATTAAAACAAGAATCGATAATTTAAAGGTTCAAAACGAGGAGTTAAGTTTGGTAAAGGAATTTTATCTGGCCAAGGAATTTTTAGAAAAAGAGAAAATTTACTCAGTGCAGGTGAAATCTTTTGTGGATAACAACGTAACACTGGCTTCAGAAGCGCTCACCAACACATTGTTCGTTAAAACAAATCCATTTTATTCGTACTCACTCGGTAATTTTGAAACGCTTGAAGAAGCACAGTCGTTTAGGAAACAACTGGTTGATATTGGTTTTGAAGATGCTTTTGTAGCTTCGTACAAAGAAGGTAAAAGAATTCAAATAGAAGACCCTTATTAGTGCGTAAACTAAGCGCATGGATTAATGCTGCTAGGCCTAGAACGCTACCCCTATCCATTTCGGGAATACTGATCGGTACTGCTTTAGCGGGCTATCTTGGCGATAGCAATACAACACTTTTCTGGTTGGCAATTTTCACTACCATTGGTTTTCAGATCACTTCAAATTTCGCGAATGACTACGGAGATGGTGTAAAAGGAACCGATAATCATAATAGAGTTGGTCCTAAAAGAGCACTACAAAGCGGGTTGCTGTCACGGACCATCTTAAAGAGGGGTATTATTGTTTCCGTAATTATTAATATGCTTTTGGTCATAGCTTTGATCTATATGGCCTTTGGAGAGGAGAACCTTGTTCTGTCCTTGACATTTCTTCTACTTGGTGCCTTAAGTATATGGGCGGCAATTAAATATACTGTAGGTGATACGGCCTATGGTTACAAAGGTCTAGGGGATGTTTTTGTTTTTGTATTCTTTGGTTTGGTCAGTGTTTTAGGTTCCCTATTTTTATACACTTCTTCCTTCTATCTATTGGGTTTGTTGCCTGCCATAAGTATTGGTTTGCTTAGTGTCGGTGTTTTAAATTTAAATAATCTAAGAGACTTTAACTCCGATAAGGAATCAGGTAAGAATACTGTAATCGTGAAAATAGGTTTCGAAGCAGGAAAAAAGTACCATTACGTACTTCTTTTTGGCTCGTTCATAAGCTTAGCCCTATTTATATTCTTGACGTATAAGCACTGGAGTCAGTTATTATGTCTTCTTTCATTTGTACCTATAGTATGGCATGCGTTCAAAGTTAAAAATACGGCTATTCCCAAAAACTTGGATCCCGAACTCAAAAAGTTGGCGTTGAGTGCTTTTGCAATGGCATTGCTCTTTTATTTTGGATACAATTATTTTTTGTAATTTTGAGTGTAAACCATCTAAACCACAAATAAATTTGGAGCAATCTATTAAAATACTTATCGTGGAGGACAACGTTATCATCGCTGATGATATGCAGTCCATGTTGGAGGAAATCGGTTATGAGATTGTAGACAATGTTATTGTTTATGAGCAGGCTGTCGAAGTGTTGAAAACGCAACAGGTAGACCTTGTTTTAATAGATATAATTCTAGCATCTGACAAGACCGGTATAGATTTAGGAAAGCATATTCGTGAGAATTATGACATTCCTTTCATATTTGTAACTTCAAACTCTGATAGGGCTACCGTAGAAAATGCCAAGACCGTTAAACCAAACGGTTATCTTGTAAAGCCTTTTGAGCAACAAGATCTGTATACTTCTATAGAAATTGCTTTATCTAATTTTATTTATGGCAAACAACCAGGGAATAGCGGTGTAAATGAGGGAACGGTCAACGAGGATGTACCGATGTCCAATTCCATATTAAAAGATTCCATTTTCGTAAAGAAACAACACCTCTATTATAGAATTCAGTTCGGGGATATACAGTTCATTAAGGCAGATAATGTTTACTTAGAGGTGAATACGGTTGATAAGAAGTTCCTGGTAAGGTCTCCTTTAAAGGATTATTTAGAAAAGCTGCCGAAGAATAAATTTTATAGGGCGCATAAATCCTATATCGTTAATGTAGATCATATCGATGCCATCAATTCAAAGGATATTATGATTAATAATACCCTTATTCCTATCTCTAAAGACTTTAAGGAGTTCATTATTTCTGCCATGAATTCATGACGTTCTGAATAACGCATTTTAAAAATCACTTCTTTAGGAGTGATTTTTTTTGGTTCATATGAAATTATTAGGAATCGTGATTTAATCGTCTTTATGCAGCACAACAAATCATCGATGAAATGCAGGTAATAACGCTGAACCGCAAGTCTTTTGGTCTAAACAAAGTTTCACAACAAAATAGGCCCTTTACACAACAATATTCCCATACCTGGTTGCTTATATAATATTTTTGTAAAAGGAGGGTGCTGTTATTCGTTTTAGATTCCAGTTGCACAATTCAATTTGTCCTTATTACGGTGAACCGTGCATTTAAAACCCTTTTGAAACTTTTGGCGGTTATTGATACGGTTGTATTCTTAGAACACCAACTTATTGAAACCGATTAAATTCGTTACACTTCGTTAGAAATTATGATGAAGGGGTAACAACAAAAATTTAGCAATATCAAAGAATAGTTTTAAGTTTGATATGGTGTCCTAATATGATATGAAAAAAAACGTTTGTTCTAATCTTTTTTTAATTACTGTGTTCCTGCTCATGGCCTTTTCGGTTTCTGCTCAGGATTCCCTAGACGCTACTGATTATTACGAGCAATTTCAAGAACTCGAAGATTCAGAGTTGAGGTCTACCTTTTTTTTCGGTACTCCGGATAGATATAATCAGAATTCTGCTTATGATTGGTTAGACACCGTGAACGTTTACTTGAACAGTTCCCAGAAAACAAAGGACTCCACCGGTATTGTTAATTATAAGTTGATGCAAGGTCAACTTTACTACGATTTAGGGGACTATGAAAAAAGTCTCGCCATTGTCAAAGAGCTCTATGAGGAAATGGATTCTTACGATATAGACATCAAATCGCTTATTTTGGAATTGATGGATGCTGATTATGCTAGGTTGGAACTGTATGAAAAGCAAATAGAGGTCAGAAGACGCAAGCGAGAGATAGGTATTACTAAGAACATCGCCTTCTATGACATCTATTCTAGCTTAGGTCAGCACAGAAAGGCTATGAAGGACTATATGACCGAGGAGAAAAAGGAAATTGAAGATGGCGACTTTTATGCACAGGCCGTATATAACAACAATATTGGAAATTATCTGAGGCTAGATAAATCCACACCCACCGCGTTAACACAGTTCAATAAAGCCAATGCCCTGATAGATGTTTATTTTAGCGATGTTATACAGGTAAAATCAGACAACCAACTTGTACAGGCAAACCTCCTAAAAGGCATTATTTTAGGAAATATTGGAAAATGCTATGTTCAGTTAAAGGAGTATGAGGAGGCCATTCCGTATTTGGAAAAAAGCATTGAGGCAATAAAAAAATATAACCCAGGCAAATTTTCGTCAGACTTAGTGGAAAATACCTTGGAAATTGCCGAGTGTCATTTAAACCTGAACAATTTTGAAAAGGCTACGGACTATTTAAGTGATGACTTAACGCCGGTTAAAACGGAGAATATTCTAAAGAAAAATCGTCTATATGCCTCTTACTACGATAAGACCGGAGATTATAGGAGTTCCAATACCTATCTAAAAAGAAATACTAGAATAAGGGATTCTATAGAATTTAATGAGTCAAATATTAGAAATCAGCAATTGGCTGCTGTCATTACTCAAGAAGTAGAGTATTCCAAGGATATGATCGAGCAGCAAAAGGCGGATTTAGAGCAATCAAGAAATGATATTGCCGCTAAGGATGAAAGGATAAGTTTGGTGTTCATTTCATTGATATTCACTTTGCTGGGGTTTGCGGGGTTGGTGTATGCCTACTTAAAGAGTATTAAGAACCAACGTTTAATAGCGGAGCAGAAACATATTATAGAAAACTCATTGGTAGAAAAAGACTCTCTATTAAAAGAAATTCATCATAGAGTGAAGAACAATTTGCAGATGGTTTCGAGCTTGTTGAGCCTTCAGACTAAGAATACGCGAAGTAAGGCTGCAATTGAGGCACTAGAGGAAGGAAAAAGTAGGGTGAAGGCCATGGCGCTCATTCACCAAAAATTGTATCAGAATGACGACTTGTCGGTAATAGAAATGCAGGGTTACATCGAGAGTCTTATTAACAGTGTACAGTCAGTCTACAAGAAGGGTGGTCATAATATTAATATCACTATAGATGCCGAAGGTGTAGAGCTTGATATTGATAGGGCGATACCTTTTGGACTAATATTGAACGAACTTGTTTCTAACTCCTTTAAATACGCTTTCCCGCAAAACGAAGAGGACGGTAAAATATATATTCATCTTAGAAAAATAGCGGGTAGGGAAGGCTTTTTTGAATATACCGATAATGGCGTGGGTCTGCCGAAGGATACCGAAGAACGGGCAAACTCTTCCATGGGTATTCGTCTAATGAATAGACTTGCAAATCAGCTACAGACCAATTTAAATACGGATAAGACCTCTGATGGAGTTCGTTTCTGGTTCAATTTCAAGTAGTACGTATTTAACGAACCGCACTTTTTAGAACAACCCGGTGTAGCATTTTTGGAAAGAAGCGTTTTAGATAGACTCCAAAAGTTTCCTTACCACCGATATATACTTCAAATTTATTTTTCTCTATCGCCTTTATGATTTTAGCGGCGCATTCGTTTGGAGACATTCCATTGGCCGTAGCTTCGTCCTGTTTTCTTTGTTGACTGCCATCTCCTACTAGTGCATTTTTTGCCACATTGGTTTGAATGAATCCTGGACATACAAGTGTAACGTTAATATGGTCTTTTTCATGTTCCATCCGCAAGACATCGAAGAAGCCATGAAGGGCATGTTTAGCACCACAATACCCGGACCTGTAAGGTGAACCAAATTTTCCCATAAGGCTTGTAACCGTAACGAAATGACCACCTTTTTCGGCTAAAAAATACGGAAGTAATGACTTTGTTAATTTTATAGTTCCCAGATAGTTAACGTCTATCATTTTTTGAAAAACTTCAAACTTAGTGTTTTTTATTAAAGAGCGTTGACTTATACCGCCGTTATTAATTAAAATGTCTATTCTGCCATAGAACGCAATAGCTTTTTCGGTTGCTTCGGAGAGTGTGTTAAAAGCTGCTAAATCCAAAGGTAAAATAGATACCTTTTTTGGATTTTTGCAGTTATTTTTAACGCTTAATAATGCTTCAGGTCTCCTTGAGGAAATGATAAGAAAGCAACCTAGTTCGTTCAATCTATAGGTCAATGCTTCACCTATACCAGAGGATGCGCCGGTAATCCATATTTTTTTTCCTTGTATATGCCCCATCTTGTTCTTTTAGACCGCTAAAATATACCTAAATTTATAGGCTTAATATGAAAGCCACTTATAAAAAACACATACTTAATTTTAAACGGCCTAGCGGAACTTCTCGTGGAACCCTAAAGACTAAGGAAACATGGTTCCTTATTTTGGAGGATAGTGGACAGTACGGTATAGGGGAATGTGCTGTATTTAGGGGCTTAAGTTATGATGATGTACCCGATTACGAGGAAAAGCTAGCCTGGGTGTCTCGGAATATTAATCTCGGGGAAGGAGAGTTGATAAAAGAATTGAAACACTTTCCTAGTATTCAGTTTGGTTTGGAACAGGCATTTTTGTCCCTAGCGGCACGAGATTCCTTTAAACTATTTCATACGCCATTTGTTAACGAGTATAAGCCTATAGCAATAAACGGGCTCATCTGGATGGGTGATATCGACTTTATGCATGAACAGATTCAGCGCAAGTTAGTAGAAGGATTCTCTTGTATTAAAATGAAGATAGGAGCGGTTGATTTTAATAAGGAAATAACATTGTTGCAATCCATTAGAAATCGATTTGATAAAGACGAAATAGAATTACGGGTAGATGCCAATGGTGCATTTTCTTCGTTTGAAGCTTTGGATAAATTGAGTATACTTTCAACCCTTGATCTTCACTCCATTGAACAACCCATCAAAGCAGGACAATGGAATTCACTCAAAGAATTGTGTAGTGAGACACCCTTGCCAATTGCATTGGATGAAGAACTGATAGGAATCGTAGATATTGAAAAAAAGGACGAACTGCTAAGAACGGTACGCCCTCAGTATATTATTCTAAAACCAAGTTTGGTCGGTGGTTTTCAGGGTAGTGAGGAATGGATATCTATTGCGGAAAAATATAAAATCGGTTGGTGGGTTACCAGTGCATTGGAAAGTAATATAGGGTTAAACGCAATTGCACAATGGACCTCCGTTTTAAATAGTAATTTACCGCAAGGCTTGGGTACAGGGGCTTTATTCACTAATAATATCGATAGTCCTTTGGAGGTAAGAAACGGAAGTTTATACTATAACCCAAAAAAGGTTTGGGATAACAAATTAATAAAGAATTTATGTACATAGAGCAGGGATATAAGGGTTTAAGCGAAGGGTGGAGATACGTGCTCGGTATTATTGCCGTATTTTTTGTTTGGCAAATATTGGGAGGCGTTCCTTTAGTGGCCGCTTTAATTTTAAAGAGCGACTCCCTTGCTGTCTTAGGGAGTGGTGATTTAGGAGTAATGTCCAATATACTCGGTTCCAACACCTTCTTGTTTCTAATGCTACTAACTTTTGCTATTGGGCTAGGAGCATTATTCCTATTCGTAAAATTTGTTCATAAACAATCGTTGACCTCTTTAACTACGGCAAGAAAGAAAATAGATTGGTCTAGAATACTGTTCGCTTTTGGTCTATGGGCGATTATCTCCGTACTTTTTATTTTTCTGGATATGTATTTGGCACCGGAAGACTATGAATATAACTTTCAAATGACACCGTTCCTCATTTTAGCTGTAATCGCTATCGTGATGATTCCCCTGCAAACCAGTATGGAGGAATATTTTATTAGAGGTTATATGTTACAAGGCTTAGGGGTTATGGCTAAAAACAGATGGTTCCCTCTGGTATTTACATCGTTATTATTCGGACTCATGCATATTCTCAATCCAGAGGTCGAAAAATTGGGTTATGGAATTTTAATCTTTTATATAGGTACGGGTTTTTTCTTAGGTATTGTTACGCTAATGGATGACGGGCTAGAGCTCGCAATTGGCTTTCATGCAGCGAATAATTTAACTGCTGCATTACTGGTCACGGCGGACTGGACAGCTTTTCAGACACATTCCGTTTACAGGGATATCTCAGACCCCGTTCTGGGTTGGGACGTTTTGATTCCGGTTTTTGTGGTTTTCCCAATACTATTATTGATTTTTTCTCAGATATACGGATGGTCCAATTGGAGGGAAAAACTTACCGGCAAAGTATTGTCCATGGAAGAGTTCCAAGCTAGAAAAGAAACTGAAGTTGAACAGCGTTAATGTACATCCTAATTTTGCCCTTAACGGTTTGTCCTGTACGGAGGCGGACCTTACTGAACTGTCTTATAGTTATGTCAAGGAAGGGTCGGAGTTCGAGAAAAAATTGGGTGATTTTTTATTGGACTGGTTACAGCCCTCCCATGAAATTAGTGTCCAGACTTCTGGTTCTACGGGAACACCCAAGCGTATTTCTATTTTGAAGGAACACATGATCAATTCGGCCGTGGCTACAGGGGATTTCTTCGTATTAAAACCAAAGGATACCGTGCTGCATTGTTTACCCATGACCTATATCGCCGGGAAAATGCTAATGGTGCGTGCATTGGTATTAGGGCTACATATTGATGTGATTGAACCTAAATCTAGTCCACTTACATCCGATGGAAAAAAATATAGTTTTTCAGCCATGGTTCCGCTTCAACTTCAGAACAGTGTCAATTTCATAGATTCTATTGAAAAGCTAATTGTTGGTGGGGCTCCTTTTTCTCAAGATTTAAAAAATCTAGTGCAAGATAAAAGGTGTCAAATTTATGAGACCTATGGTATGACGGAGACTATTACACATATTGCTGCTCGAAAAGTCAATGGAGCCGTTCAGGGCGACTCTCGTTCGTCAGCACTTCCTTTTAAGGTGCTCCCAAAAGTTAAGATTTCGACCGATCAAAGGAATTGTCTCGTTATTGATGCGCCACATATCTCGGAGGAAACTGTGTATACCAATGATATTGTTGAACTTACTTCAACATCGGAGTTTCTTTGGTTGGGTAGACATGATAATGTAATCAATTCCGGGGGCATAAAATTATTTCCCGAGCAAATAGAATCAGCACTCTCCGCTTTTATTAATAATCGATTCTTTGTCGCCGGTAAACCGGATAGAATATTAGGTGAGAAATTAGTTTTGATCGTAGAAGGCAAATTAAATCGGGAAGAGGTTCTTATGAAAATAAGGCGTAGCGGTATTCTTGGAAACTATCAAATACCCAAAGAAGTAATTATGGTACCGAAGTTCAAAGAAACTGAAAATGGTAAGATAATGCGTAAGGAGACTGTCAAATTACTTGGCAATTAGTAGGCGTCTATAGCTTCCTTTGCCATCTGTTTTAGTAAATCTGCCGTTGCTTCTTCTAGTGAAGCGGTATAGTCATTTTTAGTGGGGTCCTCGTCATATATGGCATAATAAAACATACTTGCCGCTAGAAAAGAACCTGCTATACTTGGATGCACTCCGTCTGGATTATAAAGGTTAATGGTTTCTCCGTTGGCATTCTTAAAATCTCTAAAAGCTACTCCTACCGGAACAACTTTAGCTTTTAAAAGCACACCCGTCTCTTCATAGGTTTCGATAATTTTGGACAACATTTCTGGCTCATCTTCGTAAGCCCAGGTTAAAAAAAGATAAAGTTGCGTATCATTGTTAGTAACGGCAAACTTAAAGTTTTCCATAGCAACCTTAGCACCAAGCTTGTCGTTGGCCGCTTTAAACGTATTCTCTTGAAGCACTACAATGTCCCATTTTTTTGATTCTAGTATAGAAGTGGTACTGTTGTTTTCTAAATGCTCATCGAGCGTATAGCCATCAAAGGCCGAGCGTTCTATGAATGGTTCGTAAGGGAGGTTTAAGTTGTCTAAAAAACCTTTTAAATAAAAATCCACGCCTTGGTTAAAACGGGTATGACTGTTTCCTATAAAAAGTACGTTCTGTGGTCTAAATGGTGTCTCTACGGTGTCTTCTTTCTCGGGTTCTGCCGTACGGTCTTCGGAGCAACTTATCATTAGAAAAAGTAAGGGTATAAGAACCGAAATTTCTTTCATTTTAAAAATGGAATATTTCATCATTTAAAGGTACTTCTATTTTTCTGTACCTTAAAAAAAACGTATTTTAAACCAAAAATTTAAAAATGCATAACGTTGTTAAACTTATACTTCTACTCATTGTTTTACAGGTTTCTGGACAACAAATTTTACCTGAAAACAAACGGGCCGTGGTGGTCGATGAAATTTTAGAAAATCGTTTTAATAATTTGCTTCCGCAATTGATGGACGCTTCCGATATTGATATGTGGGTCGTTATTTCTAGGGAATATAATGAAGACCCGGTGATCAAGACCATGCTTCCGGCTACTTGGTTAAATGCAAGGAGAAGAACTATTCTTTTATTTTACAGAGATAAGACCAATAATACCATTGAAAAACTAGCGGTTGCTCGCTATAATGTAGGAAAGAGTATTAAATCTGCTTGGGATAAGGAAAAGGAACCAAATCAGTGGAAGCGGCTCATGCAGTTAATTACAGAGAGAAATCCTAAGAAAATAGGGCTCAATTTTTCTAAGGACCACAATATTGCGGATGGATTGGATAAGACAGATTATGACGAGTTCATGCAAAATCTTCCCAAGAGCTTTCAAAAAAGAGTTGTTTCTGCCGAGCAATTGGCGGTGAGATGGATAGAAACCCGAACAGAAAGAGAAATGGTCATTTACAACCAATTGGTAGATATCACCCATGATATTATCGCCGAAGCTTTTTCTGAAAAAGTAATTACTCCAGGGGTAACTACGACCACCGAAGTAGAATGGTGGATGCGTCAAAAGGTAACCGATTTAGGGCTGGAAACCTGGTTTCATCCAACGGTTGATGTACAGCGTTCAAAAGAAGATTTGGTAGGTCACCTCTATTCGTTCTCCGGCAGGCCGGACGATATGGTCATTCTTCCGGGAGATTTGTTGCATTGCGATTTTGGCATTACCTATTTAAGACTCAATACAGATTGTCAGGAATTAGCCTATGTTCTAAAACCAGAGGAAAAAGCTGCGCCTGACTTTTTAATCAATGGATTAAAAGATGGGAATCGTGTCCAAGACTTTTTGACCGGGAACATGGTTACAGGCAAAACAGGGAACGAAATTTTGGCAAAATCATTAGCTGAGGCAAAAGCGGCAGGTTTAAGGCCTTCTATCTATACGCATCCTCTTGGTTTATACGGTCATTCTGCAGGAACAACCATTGGTATGTGGGATGCTCAAGGTGGCGTAATGAAGGACGATGGGGAGAACTATCCGCTAAACCCGAATACCGTTTACGCCATAGAACTAAATACCACGATTACTATTCCAGAATGGAACCGGGATATTAGAATTATGTTGGAAGAAGCAGGTTTTTTTGGAGCGAACGGATTTAGATACGTTAACGGTAGACAAACAGAACTTATGTTAATACCCCGTTTAAAAACGCATCAAGGCAATTAGAAAATATGAAAAGACTAAGTATCCTAGTTATTTTATTGGCAAATCTGCTAACT
Source organism: Maribacter sp. MJ134 (assembly GCF_003970695.1). Taxonomy (NCBI): domain Bacteria; kingdom Pseudomonadati; phylum Bacteroidota; class Flavobacteriia; order Flavobacteriales; family Flavobacteriaceae; genus Maribacter; species Maribacter sp. MJ134. The sequence goes on along the minus strand of NZ_CP034570.1, from coordinate 1,433,307 downwards.
GCCCAGGGGGTAGAAAACAATACGATTACAATTTGTTGGGACACTTCATTCTCCATGTTGAGCCGAGATATGGAAAAGGAATTTGAAATTTTAGAGAAAATTTTTAAAAGAAGTCCCGACCAAACCGTTCAACTCTTGCTTTTTGATATCGCTATAGAGGAGAAGGTTTTTCAGATTAATAACGGGGATTGGAGCGAATTGAAAACTACCCTAACTTCCGTCGTTCCGGATGGCGCAACAGTCTATGAGGGTCTTGCCGCCAAGATTGCGAATAAAACGGTATATTTTTTTACCGACGGTAATGCCTTAGTGCCTGATGAGGTTTTACCCGTAAAAAAGGGTAATTATGTTATCAGTAGCGCTTTGGACAGGAATGAGGAATTCTTGAAAAAATCTGCTCTAGTAGGTCGTGGAAGATTAATGGATTTTGCAGCCATATTACCGGATAATATAAAAGCCACCGCGGCAGCAAAGGAACTTCCGAATAAAAAAGAAATAACCGGTACGGTTTATATTGACAATGTCCCTACCAACGATATTGAAATTAGAATTATTGGAAGTAACAAGATAATTAAGACAGATAGTAGTGGTAAATTTTCCTTGCCCGCGGTTCCTGGTGATTCTATTCTAATTACCAGCAGGGCAAATAAAACGATGAAAACCGTTCCAATCGGTTACTTTAATAAAAGCTTAGATGTTTTCTTAAAAGCCAATGTAACCACATTGGACGAAGTGGTTGTAACGGAACAACGGGTCAATGCAATCTCAGAAGATCTTGTGAATACGGGAAATGGCCTCAAAAGCAAGGAAGAAATCGGTTATGCGGTGCAATCAATCGATTCGGAAGACATAACCCCTATACAGACAGATATTAGACAATCGGTACAAGGAAGGTTCTCTGGGGTCAATCTTGGTCCTGGAGAAGACCTTACCCAAGTCACTATGCGGACAAACGCCACTATATTGGGTAATAATTACGGACTTATTGTTATCGATGGGGTTCCTATGGAGCAGAACGATTCTTCCTTCGGTAGTTCTAGCAATGCCGCATCGAGCTTTGTAAACCCCGACAATGTAGCTGATATCACGGTGCTTAAAGGTTACGCAGCTACCAATAGGTACGGCTCGGCTGGTAACAATGGTGTAATCTTAATAACGACAAAAACCGCATCTTACGGTGGGGGTACTGGTGGAACAAAAAATACGGCCTTGGCTCAAAATAATGTTTATGACCCTGAGGCAAAAATCACTATTACGAAATCCGCACTTACCAAAGCTCTGGAGACCTATACGGATATGGATAAGGCATATGGTAAGTATTTGACCTTACGAAACTTCAATGAGAACAACGATTCTTTTTACCTAGATGCTTTTGAGTTTTTCAAGGATAAGGACCGCAAGTTAGCTGCTAGAGTGATATCTAATCTATGGGAGAAGAATATTGACAAAGAATCGTACTTAAGGCTTGTAGCCCTGTCCTTGCGATATTTAGGAGATTATGATGCCGTACAAATTCTCAATAACCAGCTAAATACCGTGAAGCCCACCGCATTACAACCCTTTTTCACCGAGGTTAAATTACAACTTGAGCAAAAAGAATATCAAGCGGCATTGGACCGTCTCATTACCCTGGCTAACGGGGGTGCTTATGGTGCAATGGATGTAAGCCCTATAAACAAATCCTTAGAAAGAGAAATCAAGAATTTAATTTTTCAAAAACGAGATGTTTTGGATGTAACCAAGGTAGCGGAACCCTATTTTAAGAATACGCAGATGAATGTGCGTCTCCTAGTGGAGTGGAGCAATGCTAAAACAGAATTCAACGTTCAATTCGTTAATCCTCAAAACCGTTATTTCAATTGGGAGCATACCAGTGCGGCGAATAGTGGTAGAATTGAAGAGGAAGTAAGTTTAGGTTACGCTATGGAGGAGTTTGAATTGTATGACGATCTCAAAGGCAATTGGAAAATAAATGCGGATTTCCTAGGTAACTTAGAGAGGGACAATTCAGAGCCTTTGGTTTTGTTGTGTTCCGTTTACACTAATTTTGGATATCCTTCACAAACAAAGAAATTGGTCTGGCTATATCTAGACGGTCAAAATCCTAAAAAAGAAATTATTGCTTTAAAAATTTAGTTAATCAAATCATAAGATGGCTTAATTCTTGTGGTCTTTTTCTTATCTTAATAAAAAATTGATGCCATGAAAAAAGCCGTTGTCCTATTACTCGTCTGTACTGTTAGTGCATTTTCTTTTGCACAGGAAAAATTGAACACTATAAAAGGAGTGGTCACTTATCTCGATACACCTCTTATTAATGCTGAAATAAAAGTCTCCGGTTCAGAGGAAGCTACCAAAACGGATATGGAAGGCAGGTATACCATTAATGCCAGACCAGGACAATTAGTTTCCTATGCCTATCCCAGCATGCGTACTTTAGAAATAGTGGTTGAAGATGTGACGCGTATTTTAAATATTGAATTGACCCCAGAAGTAAATCAATTGGATGAAGTGGTCGTTGAAAAAACGGTGTTGAAATCGCAGAAACAATTGAGAGCGGAATATGCTACCAATAAAAATCTTATAAACACCGCCTTTGGTATCTTGGATAAGGATGTTACCAGTTTTGCCGTGCGCATTGCAGAAGGTAAAGATTTAAATCCCATAGGTATAGATATAGCTACAGTTTTACAATATCGTTTTCCTGGTGTTAGGGTAGAAAGAAATGGTCTAGATTTTTTAAATCCTACCGTTTACTTACGAGGAGGTGCTCTTGGATTTTTTCCAGCGATTTATGATGTTGATGGATTGATTATTACAGATTTCCCTAATTTTTTACAAATAGAAAATATAGAACGGATTGCTGTAATCAGCGGTCTAGGGGCCGTTACAAAATATGGAGGAGCAGCAAATGGAGGTGTCATAGTCATTAACACCAAAGGAGCTAACTATTTCCCAGAGCCTGGTACGGATAAGCCATATGACATGGCAAGACTTCGGAACAATAAATTTAACGGGGATGTACTTACCAGTGAGGATTTAAAAAAAGATAGACCTATCTACCTTACTAAATTAATGGATAGTAAAAGCGAGGCCGAGGCCATCGCCACATACAATGAGCAGATAAAGGTTTACAGAAGTTCATATTTCTATATTTTGGACGCTTACGACCATTTTTCTAATAGATGGAAAAATACTGATTTTGCAGACGGTATTATTGAAAACAACAAACAAGTCATTTATGATAATCCCCTAGCTTTAAAAGCGCTAGCCTATACCTATCAAGCAGAAGACAGACTCAAAGAAGCCAATGAAGTATATAAAGAAGTTTTTCGTCTTAGACCCAATTACGCGCAGAGTTATATGGATTTGGCCAATAGTTATCGCGAGATTGGAGAAAACCAAAGAGCTGCGGCAATTTATGCTAGATATGGTTACTTGTTGGAAGAAGGCTTCTTAAGAGCTGAGGGAGATTTAGGTATTATCATGGATAGGGAATTGAACAATCTTATTGCTTTAAAAGGTAGAGAATTGTTATCTAGAAGAGAACTAAAGAATTTGGTCTTGGACGATGAGTTCGACGGTACGCGCCTGGTATTCGAGTGGAACGACAGTGAGGCGGAGTTTGAACTACAGTTCGTGAATCCCGAGGGAAATTATTTCAAGTCGGAACATTCGTTGCTGGCCGATGCAGATCGTATCAAAGATGAAAAGATATCAGGATTCTCCAGTGAGGAATACCTTATAGACGACAGTGTAAAAGGAGTGTGGAAAGTAAATGCCAAATACTTCGGCAACAAAAGCCTTACCCCAACGTATCTAAAAGCAACTATATACCATAACTTCGGTAGTGCATCGCAACGTAAGGAGACCAAGGTATTTAAACTAAGCCTAAGGAACGTGAACCAGCAATTGTTTACGGTCTCTAATATGTCCACCGTGGTGGGTAATTAAAGCCTGAATATGTATAGATTCACTGTCATGTTATGGCTGTTTACCTCTATTGTATGGGGTCAACAAAATGAAATCACAGTTACGGGTAAGGTTACGGACGGTCTGGCCCCAATCGGGGATGTTAACATTACCATATCCAATTCGGATGAAGGAACCAAAACGGATGTTAATGGTTTTTATAGCCTCAAAGTAAATGAGGGTACTCTAATAAGGTATAGTCATATTGGCTTTGAAACCGTAGAAATACTTGCCGAGGATATAAGCAGAACATTAAATATCGTCATGGTGCCGGAGGTAAACGAACTGGATAATGTTACCGTGACCAAGACCCTACCACGTAAGACCCAAAAAGAACTCTTTCAAGAATATAACACCAATCCCAATCTAATAAAGACCATGTTTGGGATTTTGGATAAGGATGTTGTGGGCTATTCTATGCGAACCGTTGATGAGAAAGAAATTAAAATTGTCTATCCCGATTTATCCTTCCTAATCAATAATCGATTTGCAGGAGTAGCGTCGAGGTGCAATCCTGCAACGGGTCTTTTGGAGACAACCATGAGGAAAGTTACTTCTTTAGGAAATGCAGGAGGAGGAGGTTCAATTTATGAAGTGGATGGAACGATATTTGATAGCTTGCCGTGTGCAATGGTCGATATTTCTAATATAAAGAGAATTGCAGTTATCCCTTCGTTTTCCGGTTTAACTAAATATGGGACCATGGCTAAGGCAGGTATTGTCATCATCAACACTAAAACGGGTAATTTCTCACCCGGTGCCAATGGTATCGAAAATTATGATCAAGCAAAACTTCGAAACAATATTTATTCAAACGACGCCCTGGCATTCGATACCTCCTCGAACGAGCCGGAATATCTGAGGCAATTTAGGAGTAGTGTAACCGAAGAGGAGGCGAAGAAAATTTATAGGGAACAATCGGCACAATACGGTAAATCCTACCACTTTGTTTTGGATGCGTATCAGTATTTTTCAAAGGAACTAGGGAACGGTGTATTCGCTGACGGTATCATCGAAGAACATAAAGAGCTATTCGCTTCCGACCCTATGGCCTTAAAATCCCTGGCATACCTTTACCAAGAGGAAGGAAGCTTCAAGAAAGCCAATGAGCTTTACAAGGAACTCTTTATCCTTCGAGCCAATTATGGACAGTCCTATATGGACTTGGCGAACAGTTACCGTGAAATAGGGGAGTATAAAAGAGCAGCGACAATGTATGCCAGATACGGTTATCTATTGAAAGAGGGTTTTCTAAGGGCGGAGGACGACCAGAACATTATCATGGAACGCGAGCTGAACAATCTTATCGCCTTTAAGGGTAAAGACCTGTTGAGCAAAAGAGAACTAAAGAATTTAGTGCTGGACGATGAGTTCAAAGGTACGCGATTGGTATTCGAATGGAACGATAGTGAGGCGGAGTTCGAGCTACAGTTCGTAAACCCAGAGGGAAATTATTTCAAATCGGAACATTCGCTCTTTGCCGATGCAGAAAGTTTCAAGAACAAGAAGATATCCGGTTTCTCAAGTGAAGAATATCTTATAGATGAAAGTATTAAAGGGGTATGGAAAGTAAACGCTAAATATTTTGGAAACAAAAGTTTAACACCTACTTATTTGAAAGCAACTATCTACCACAACTACGGTAGTGCGTCACAGCGTAAAGAAACTAAAGTCTTTAAGTTGAGTCTAAAAAACGTAAGCCAGCAATTGTTTACGGTTTCGAATGTGCTTTCAATTGTTTCAAATTAAATTATGCGGAAAATATTATTTATAATTTTAGTCGCCCTTTCCTGCTTACCGATGTATGCACAACAAGATTATAAGGGTCGTGTACTAGACGCTGAAACCAAGGATTTCCTGCCTTATGTAAACATTGGTATCGTCAATAGAGGTGTCGGGACCGTTAGTGATGAAGAGGGCCTATTTCATTTAGAATTGAACAAAGAGGAATATAGCCTTAAGGATTCCTTGCAATTTTCTTCAATCGGTTATAAAACATTTAAACGAGCGGTAAAAGATTTGCAGTTCGCTTATAATGAATACCCTGAAATAGTACTACAGCCAGAAATAGTAAAACTAAATGAGATTGTAGTAACCAATAAGGGCGCTTATGAGATTCAGGAAATTATTGGCTATCAAAATACTGGTGAGAAAATTTATGGCTATTGGAAGGATAATATTGCTTTAGGCGGAGAACTGGCCACAAAAATAAAAGTAAAAAAAGGTCTCAGAAAACTAGAGGACTTGGTTTTTGAAGTTGCCTCCAATGCCTCGGATAGTCTTCTTGTACGCATTAATATTTATGATGAAGACGGTTTTAAGAGTTTTCCGGGCACTAACCTGAATACTTCTGGTAAGAGTATTTTTCATACAATAGGTAAAAACGCGAGGGTATCTAAGGTAGATTTATCGCCTTACGATATCTATGTCAAGAACGATTTTATTCTGAGTTTGGAACTATTAAAAATATATGGAGCCAAAAAAGTGAGCTTGGTGCTCATGGCAGCTCCTAATAAGTATACACACTCTTATAGAAAATACGCGAGTCTGGCGGCGTGGGAAAAATTAGAAAAATCAGCTATGGCGTATCAATTGAATTCTACCTATTATTCCGATAAGCCCGCCCGTAATTCCAAGGCTATGGTGGCTAAGGGAAAGAAAGCGACGAACTTGAATATTTCAGGCTTTGTTTTCTTTGCAGGGCGTGGGGTTTCAGGTGCAACTATTACCAATGAAATGAACGGTGAATCTACCGTAGCCAATGCGCAAGGCAGATATGTCCTAAAGGCCCAAAAAGGGGATTTAATTATCTTTAAAGCAGCGTATATGAAAACCAAACGGATTAAAATTCTAGATAGAACCAGAGTCAATGTCAATTTAGAAAGTGAATAGTTTATACCTGTAAAACGCCCATATTAAAAGCCTTTTCAATCGGTGCATGATTGGCAGCTTCTATACCCATTGAAACCCATTTTCTAGTATCAAGTGGGTCTATGATGGCATCGGTCCATAAACGGGCCGCAGCGTAATAAGGTGATACTTGCCGGTCATAGCGTTTCTTGATTTTATCGAACAGTTCTTTTTCTTTGGCTTCGGTTATCGTTTCACCCTTCTTCTTCAAGGAAGCTTTTTCAATCTGTAAAAGTACTTTTGCCGCAGAATTTCCGCTCATAACCGCTAACTCCGCACTTGGCCATGCGACGATAAATCTGGGGTCATAGGCTTTTCCGCACATGGCGTAATTCCCCGCACCATAGCTGTTGCCAATAACGATGGTGAATTTAGGCACCACGGAATTACTGACCGCGTTCACCATTTTGGCTCCGTCTTTTATGATTCCACCATGTTCACTCTTACTCCCCACCATAAATCCGGTTACGTCCTGTAAAAATACCAGTGGAATCTTTTTTTGGTTACAATTGGCTATAAAACGTGTTGCTTTATCCGCAGAGTCCGAATAGATGACTCCTCCAAATTGCATTTCTCCTTTTTTGGTCTTGACCACCTTTCGTTGATTGGCGACAATACCTACTGCCCAACCATCAATCCGAGCATAGCCCGTTAGGATGCTCTGTCCGTAACCATCCTTATATGCCTCAAATTCCGAATCGTCCACCAGGCGTTGTATAATTTCCATCATGTCATATTGCTCGGCTCTAGAACCCGGTAATATGCCGTAAATATCCTTTGGGTCTTTCTTAGGTGCTGCGGTCTCCTTGCGGTTAAAGCCGGCCTTGGTCGCATCACCTATTTTATCCATTATGTTTTTAATGGTATCAAGTGCAGCCCCATCATCTTTTGCCTTATAATCCGTAACACCGCTGATTTCGCAATGCGTGGTGGCACCTCCTAAGGTTTCATTGTCTATACTTTCCCCAATAGCAGCTTTTACCAGATAACTTCCCGCTAAAAAGATACTACCGGTTTTATCTACGATTAGAGCCTCATCGCTCATAATGGGCAAATAGGCACCACCCGCCACACAACTACCCATGACGGCAGAGATTTGCGTGATTCCCATGCTGCTCATAATGGCATTATTGCGGAAGATGCGTCCAAAATGTTCCTTATCCGGAAAAATTTCATCCTGCATAGGCAGGTAAACCCCTGCGCTGTCCACCAAGTAGATAATCGGTAATTTATTTTCAATAGCAATTTCCTGGGCCCGTAAGTTCTTTTTGGCGGTTATGGGAAACCAGGCTCCTGCCTTAACCGTAGCATCGTTAGCAACTACCAAGCATTGTTTTCCCGAAACATAACCCATCTTTATGACAACTCCACCAGATGGACATCCCCCGTGTTCTTCGTACATGCCATCCCCTACGAATGCTCCTATTTCTATACTTTGGGATGTATTGTCCAATAAATAATCGATACGCTCGCGAGCGGTCATTTTCCCTTGCTTGTGTTGCTTCTCAATTCTGGCTTTACCACCTCCTAAAGCAACCTCGGCTAGTTTTTTTCGAAGCTCGGAAAGCATCAATTTATTTACGTCTTCGTTTTTATTGAACTTAATATCCATTCCAGTAGTTTCAATTTATAGGTTAAAGATAAGCAGGAAAATTGAGTACATTTGGATAAACTTCAAACACCTTTTAGAATGATACGATGGGGAATTGTAGGAGCCGGTAATATTGCTCACACCTTTGCTAAGGATATGGCTTTGGTGAAGGATAATGCCATTACTGCGGTAGCATCAAGAGATGTAACAAAAGCACAGGAATTTGCTGCTCATTATAACGCTCCACACGCTTTTGGAAGCTATGAAGACCTTTTTAAAAGTGATACTGTAGATGTGGTTTACATCGCTACGCCACACACATCGCACGCAGCACTGAGTATTATGGCGATGGATTATAAAAAACATGTGCTCTGCGAAAAACCTTTAGGCATAAATGGTGCAGAGGTGGCCCGTATGCTCGAAAAAGCTAAGGAGAATAAGGTTTTTTTAATGGAAGCCTTATGGACCCGATTTAATCCTACCATTAGAAAGGTAAAGGAACTTGTTGAAAATGGTGAAATAGGTACCCTTGGTTATTTAAAGGCCGATTTTGCCTTCTATGGATTGGATAGGGATGAGAAGGGAAGAATTTTAAATCCAGCTTTGGCAGGGGGCTCTATATTGGATATTGGAATCTATCCTATTTTTCTGGCTTATCTCCTATTAGGAATGCCAGATAACATTACGGCAAAATCAAATTTTCATAAAACCGGGGTTGAAGTTCAGACTTCCATGATTTTCGAATATGAGCAAGCACAAGCCATACTTTATAGCGGTTTATCTTCTAATTCGGAGATGAAGGCGGAGATAGCCGGCAGCAAAGGGTCTATCTATATAAAACCTAGATGGCATGAAACTTTTGGATATATCGTACAAAAAGGGCAGGAAATGACGGATGTTGAGGTTGGTAAAGTTGGCAAGGGATACTCCTATGAAATTCAAGAGGTACAGCACTGTCTGGAAGCAGGTTTATTGCAAAGTCAACTTTGGAGCCATAAGAATAGTACCGATTTGTGTGCGCTATTGGATACGGTAAGGAACAAAGCCGGTGTAAGATTCCCATTTGAAGGGTAAAACCTGTCTAAAAAATCTTGTATTATTTTTTAAATTCACGATATTTGGAGTTACCACAAACCAAAATGAGCATATGAGCATGAATAAGAATACAGTATTGGCATGGGCAACTTGGATTATGATAGGAGTTGGGCTTGGACTTATTGCCTTAGGAGCCTTTAGATATGATGATGTTGCCGGATGGGGTTTTGCCTCTGTAGGCGTTGGTTTTTTTGCCATTGCTTGGGTATTCAATGCATTGAAGGGTAGGGTTTAAAATTTACCATAGCGTTTAAATCAAAGGAATAATAGTCCTTACTTAATCCGCTGATCTTATATAAAATACGTGCGATACTTTCGAACGTTCACCAATTGTTCAATTACATCTAATATTTAATATTAAAAACTTATGTCTGACGATAAGAAGGTCATTTTTTCTATGTCCGGTTTAACCAAAACCTACAAGAATGCGAATACGCCTGTTCTAAAGAACATTTATTTAAGCTTCTTCTACGGAGCAAAAATTGGTATTTTGGGCCTGAACGGTTCAGGTAAATCCACCTTACTCAAGATAATCGCAGGAGTCGATAAAAATTTTCAGGGTGATGTAGTTTTCTCTCCTGGGTATAATGTAGGCTACTTAGAACAGGAGCCGGAGTTGGACGAAAATAAAACGGTTCTTGAGATTGTTAAAGAAGGTGTCGCTGAAACCGTGGCCATTTTAGATGAATATAACAAAATCAATGACATGTTTGGGCTTCCGGAAGTTTATGAAGATGCTGATAAGATGCAGAAACTTATGGATAAACAAGCTTTGTTGCAAGATAAGATAGACGCCTCCAACGCTTGGGAGTTAGATACCAAGTTAGAGATCGCTATGGATGCCCTAAGAACACCTGATTCGGATAAGAAAATAGGAGTGCTATCCGGTGGGGAACGCAGAAGGGTCGCCCTATGTAGATTACTGCTTCAAGAGCCGGAGATTTTACTTTTAGATGAGCCTACGAACCATTTAGATGCTGAATCCGTACATTGGTTAGAACATTATTTGGCCCAATATAAAGGCACGGTAATCGCAGTTACGCACGATAGGTACTTCCTGGACAATGTTGCGGGATGGATTTTGGAACTGGATAGGGGAGAAGGCATTCCTTGGAAAGGGAATTATTCTTCTTGGCTAGACCAGAAATCGAAACGCTTGGCCCAAGAAAGTAAAACGGCCTCTAAAAGACAGAAGACTTTAGAGCGAGAGCTGGAGTGGGTAAGGCAAGGAGCAAAAGGAAGACAGACCAAACAAAAGGCACGTTTGAAGAACTATGACAAATTGATGAGCCAGGATCAAAAGCAGCTGGACGAGAAACTGGAAATATATATTCCCAACGGTCCTAGACTAGGTACAAACGTTATCGAGGCCAAAGGTGTAAGCAAGGCATATGACGACAAGTTGCTCTATGAGGATTTAGCTTTCAACCTGCCACAAGCGGGTATAGTAGGTATTATTGGTCCTAATGGTGCTGGTAAAACGACTATATTTAGAATGATAATGGGAGAAGAAACGCCCGATAAGGGAGAGTTCATCGTAGGTGATACCGCTAAAATTGCCTATGTAGACCAGAGTCACGCTAACATAGATCCTGAAAAAACTATTTGGCAAAATTTCAGTGATGAACAAGAACTCGTTATGATGGGGGGCAGACAAGTTAACTCCAGAGCGTATTTAAGTAGATTCAATTTTTCAGGAAGTGAGCAGAACAAAAAGGTAAATATGCTTTCCGGTGGAGAGCGAAACCGATTACACCTGGCCATGACCTTAAAAGAAGAGGGTAATGTTTTACTTTTAGATGAACCAACGAACGATCTGGACGTAAATACCTTACGAGCCCTAGAAGAGGGCTTGGAAAACTTTGCTGGTTGTGCTGTTGTGATATCTCACGATAGATGGTTTTTAGATAGGATTTGTACCCACATTTTGGCTTTTGAGGGTGATTCGCAAGTATATTTCTTTGAAGGTTCTTTCTCTGATTACGAAGAGAACAGAAAGAAACGTTTAGGTGCGGATATTATGCCGAAGCGAATTAAATACAAAAAGCTGATTCGATAGTAGTCGCGGCTGATGTCAATACTGAAAAAAGCTCCTGAATTTCTCAGGAGCTTTTTTAGTATTACACGTGTTACCTATACTTTAGTAATCCTCATTGGGATACCAATCTAGCTGAACTACTTCAATGTCCTGATTTCCATTATTGACGATTTTTTTGAATTTTGCTACATCACTCACATCAGGTCTTCCTCTGTAATGGTAAGGATATACTTGTTTAGGCTTAAACTGGAGCACTGCACTCGCAGCACTTTCTTCTGTCATGGTATAGGGGAGGTTCATACAGATGAAAGCCTTATCTATATTTTCTAAGGCTCTCATTTCCGGAATATCCTCGGTATCTCCTGAAAAATAAAGACTTTGGCCTTCCTTTGTCAAGACATAACCGTTACCCCTGCCTTTTTCATGGAACTTCAAGGCTTCTTCTCGCAAATTGTACATGGGTATGGCCTTGATGTCAATGTCAAAACGTTCTTTTGTATCACCGTTATTTAGAATATCCAGTTGTGGTACAAATTCATCAGACATTTTATTGGCCACGGCCTGTGGTACAACAATTTTGGACTTCATAGTATTGAGTCCTTGTAGAGTTTCTAAGTTAAAGTGATCGCCGTGAATGTCCGTTATCAATATGAGATCGGGGTCTTTTTGAGATGAAAAGGCTTCAGCACCTCCTACGGGATCAACGTAGATGACAATATCGTCCCACTCTAAAACTGTCGTAGCATGAGAAATAGGTATTATTTTTAATTCGGAATTCTCCGTCACAGCCTCATTACCGGGTAATGCCGCAGTTTGCACTATCTGGGATTTGTTCGTTTCTTTACAGCCTAATATTAGCACTGATAGTAATACTAGACTGACACTAATCTTTTTCATAATTCGTTATTTTTCAATTACGGGAATCAAATTTAATTCCATTTTTATATCACTTCTGGCATAAGGTAAATTTTTTTCCAGTGCAACGGTTTTAAATCCATACTTTCTATAAATATAAAGTGCGCTCGGTAATTTTGTACTAGAGTAGAGAATGATTTTTTCCCAATTCCGTTGTTTTGCAAAGTCTATGGCAAAAGTGAGTAATTGTTGTCCTATTCCTTCTCCCTGGTTTTCCTGGGAAACGGCCATTTTTCCAAGTTCAAAAATTTTAGCTGAGATGGGAATAAGCGAAAAGCAACCCACAGGACGGTTTTCTATTAAGGCAATGAAAATATGCCCTCCCTTATCAATAATGTGCTCTTGGCAGTGCTCCAATAACATCCTGTCTTTTGGCTCTATATAAAAATATTCCTTGAGCCACGCCATATTCAAGTCTCTAAAAGCCGTAGCATACTCTCTTTGAAATGGGACTATGTTAACCATGATAATATATTGATTGGTCTAATTGATTTAACAAAGTTAAGTTATGTAATTAAAGCCGTTTCAATAAATTAACACTTTCAACATCTAAAAAACTGTTCTACTCGTATATAGAGTGATACAAACAAAAACATTTATTGAAAATCAACTAAGATTAATTAAATAGTACATTATGACTGAAACAAAAAATAACAATGGATTAAAGGTATTAGCGGCATTACTTGGTGTTGTGCTTTTAGGTACCATTATTTACACAGTAAGTCTTTATCAAGATAAAAAGAAGACTGAAACTGTTCTTACTAAAGAAAAAGAATTGGTAGTAGAAGATTTAAATAGTTTAAAATCTGAATATGATAAGGCTATTTTAGAGAGCAATGCTACTAACGAGGAATTAGTAAGTGCCAGAGATAATATTGCAAAATATATTGATTCTGTAAAAACGATGAAAGCCGATATTTCTTCTTTAGCAAGATATAGAAGACAAGTGGGTGTTCTTAAAGCGGAAAGAGAGCAATTATTAAAGCAAGTAGATTCGTTAACACGTTCGAACAGCATGATCGCCATGCAGAGAGATAGCACTTACGTGGAGTTAGAGAAGCAAACGGTCTTCAATGATTCTCTTGTAGTTCAAAATACACAATTAGCAGATGTTGTAGAGAAGGGTTCCGCTTTGAATCTTTCAAAAATTAACGTTGATGCCGTTAAGGAGCGTAACAGTGGTAAATTAGTCTCTACTTCAAGAGCTAAAGCTACAGATAAGTTTAAAATCTGTTTTACAGTTGCTGATAACGTTATAGCACAAGCAGGGGACAGAGAGTTCTATATTGAGACATTAGATCCTCAAGGAAACGTTTTAGGAGAGAGTTTTTCTAAGACCAATGATAACGGTGCTTCAATAACCTATAGCAAAGGAACTGGTTTCTACTACGAGAACAAGTCCTTGGATATTTGTGATTATATCAATAAGCCAGCAGGTGATTTTCAAAAAGGACAATATATGGTAAATGTATATGACGACAAGTTGAAATTACTGGGAACTTCTCAGTTTACCTTAAAGTAGGAACACTACCCATTTTATAAGAAAAGGGCAATCCATCATGGATTGCCCTTTTTGTTTTATGGCAAAATAGGACCCTATTTTAAACTACCTACCATAGCTTCGGGCTTTACCCATTCATCATAATCTTCAGCACTTACGTAGCCTAAATTAATAGCTTCTTCTTTTAAAGTAGTTCCATTCTTATGCGCTGTATTGGCTATATCCGCCGCTTTATAGTATCCAATTTTGGTATTTAATGCGGTCACCAACATCAAGGAGTTGTTCAATAATTCTTTGATTACGGAATGATTCGGTGCTATACCCGCAGCACAGTTTTCTTCAAAGCTTACGCAAGCATCTCCTATTAACTGAGCGGACTGTAAAATGTTAGCGGCCATCATCGGCTTAAAAACATTTAATTCATAATGTCCTTGTGTACCTCCAACACCTATGGCCACATCGTTACCCATTACTTGTGCACAGACCATGGTCAGGGCCTCGCATTGCGTAGGGTTCACCTTTCCGGGCATGATCGAACTGCCGGGTTCATTGGCTGGGATAATTATTTCTCCGATACCCGATCTTGGCCCCGAGGCCATCATGCGAATATCGTTCGCTATCTTATTCAATGAAACTGCTAATTGTTTAAGCGCCCCATGACTTTCAACAATAGCATCATGCGCTGCTAGTGCCTCAAATTTATTCTTGGCCGTTACAAATGGAAGACCGGAGAATTCAGCAATATATTTTGCCACCAGGACATCATACCCCTTTGGCGTATTGAGTCCAGTTCCTACCGCGGTTCCGCCCAGTGCTAATTCACTTAAGTGGCCTAAGGTGTTTTTTAAGGCCACTAGACCGTGATCTAGCTGAGAAACATAACCGGAAAATTCCTGACCAAGGGTTAGGGGAGTGGCATCCATAAGATGCGTTCTTCCGATTTTTACAACGGACTTGAATGTTTCACTCTTTTCCTGTAAAGTGTCTCGTAACTGAGTGACACCAGGAATCGTTACTTCCACAATTTTCTTGTAGGCGGCAATATGCATGCCCGTAGGGAAGGTATCATTAGAGGATTGCGATTTATTGACATCATCGTTGGGTTGTATGGTTTTTTCGCCTTCACCAATTTTATGGCCGGCTATCTCATGTGCCCTATTGGCAATAACCTCGTTTACGTTCATATTACTCTGTGTTCCAGAGCCAGTTTGCCAAATGACCAATGGAAACTGGTCATCATGCTTACCTGCCAATATTTCATCACATACTTGGGCTATTAAATCGCGTTTGGATTCGGTTAAAACGCCAAGTTCACAATTGGTATAGGCAGCAGCTTTCTTTAAATAGGCAAAACCGTACACAATGTCCAAGGGCATAGAAGCTACGGGCCCAATCTTAAAATTATTTCTAGAACGCTCCGTTTGGGCACCCCAATACTTATCACTTGGAACTTTTACTTGTCCCATGGTATCTTTTTCAATTCTATATTCCATACTGTACTTTTTTCTATTACAAAGTTAAGGTATACGATAAAAGCTAAAAATAAAGGATTAAATTAATTAGAGCTTATTTTTTATCCTCAACACAAATTAATTTCATTTATAGTTTGCAAAAAATAATAGGTTTATGGTATCTTTGTTATATATATAATATTGATATGTTCGAATTTGACCAATATTTAGGATTTTTAGCATTTTTAACCATACTTACTATCGGGTTTTGGCTAATGATATTTTTATTACTTTTTGCAGTGCCTTATTGGCTGGGAGGTAATATTATAGAACTTTTGAAAGAGAAACGTGACGCCAAACGAGCCAAACGTGACGCATAAAAAAAAGAAGCCTTATGGGCTCCTTTTTTATTTTAGATATTTACGGGGTTTACATTAGCTCTTATTCTTCAAAATCATCATCGTCGTTTCCTCGATTTCCTCCGCGCTCGGGTTTCTTATTCTGGTTTATACGGTACACAAAGGAAAGCGTAATTTGACGCTCTCTCCATTGAAACTCACTTTCCGAGGTAAAAAACGGGGTTACCGTAGATGAAATTCTTTTCCTTGAATTTAATAGGTCGCTAACATTTAACGCGAGCGTACCTTTATCCTTTAGAATATCCTTACTAAAAGCTAAATTCAATGTAAATATGCCTTCATTTTCAGTTTGTGCATTGTTGGTAGGTCCACGGTAAAAGGCGTTGGTCTGCCAATCTATTTTACCGGGTAAGGTTGCTTTTGAACTAAATCTAGAAAACCAACTTGTGTTTGTTGCCCCAAAATCAACACCGTTGAATTCTCCTTCCGAATTAAACTGAAAGAAATTAAAACTACCGTTTAACCGAAGCCATTTAGCCGGATTGTACAACAATCCCAATTCCGCACCCACACGCTCGTTTGTTGCTAGGTTAATAGGGATAGAGCGGATAACTACAATACCGTCTGATGTCACTTGTCCCGTTTCTTCCTGTACACGTTCAAAAGAATTTGTTTCTTTTTGGTAATAGATAGATGAGGTTAAAGTTAATTTTTCCCATCGTTTCAAGTATCCAAGATCAAATGCATTTGCAAATGCAGGGTCCAAATCCGGATTACCTTGAAAAATATTGGTCCGGCTAGATTGTGAAGGGAACGGATTAATAAAGCGTCCTCTAGGCCTGTTGATTCTTCTATTGTAACCTAAGGTTAAATTCTCGTTTTCTGCCAGCTCATAAATAAGGTTTAGAGTAGGGAAAAGGCCCAAATAATTCTTATCAAAATTAATATCTATTCCTTCGCCTACTATCTCTTGCAAACTTTCGACGTCCGCACCTACAATTTCTCCTTGAAGTCGGGTGTTTTCCAATCTAAGTCCGGCCAAATAAGAAAAAGCCCCTAACTTATCTCCATATTGTGTGTAAAAAGAATTCACGTTCTGGTTAAATACAAAGCGGTTGACGAGGCCTGCATTGGGGATAAAAACGCCAGAACCTAAATCGAGTTCTTCTTCCAAATAAAAATCGGTATCCGATTGTTCCCAATTACCTCGGTATCCTGCTTCAAATTGCGCATCTCCCATAGGGAGCACATAATCTACCTGCGCCAAATATTCATTTTGCAGCTCTAATTCTTCTATATTAAGGTTTGCGATGGGTGCGGTACTGGGAAAGATTTGATTTTCTGTAATCGGTGTTGGTTTAAATTCTTCGTCATAGGAAAGCTGTAGGTCTACAGTGAGCTTGTGTCCTTCGGTATTAAAATCATTATTATAATTCAAGGAGAATTGTGCGCTTTTCTCTTCTTCTTGCTCGTCCTCCACACGTAACGCAATACGGTTAATTTCGGCCGCTACGAATCCTGTTGCAATATTTTCAGTGATATCTTCTCCATCGTTAGTCCTAGCGAAGGCGCTTGCGGTAATCGATGAGGTTTCCGTTAAAAAATACTCGACACCTAAATTTAGATTAAAACCGCTGTTTATTCTGTTGATATCTCGCTCTTCTATAATCCTATCAAACTCACTTGCATCGCTAAAGTAAGTGTTGTCGGCAAAACCATTTCCTGGTGGTTCACGATAGGAATATCCTAAGGTAGTAAAGAGATTGTATTTTTCTTTTCTTAAGTTAAGATTAGCAGTAAGTGAAGCTGCTGCGGGAAAACCCACAGTGGTATTAATTGTACCGTTAACCCCACGGGTTTTTTCTTTTTTCAAAACGATATTCAAAATACCTGCGGTACCTTCTGCATCGTACCGTGCCGACGGACTTGTAATAACCTCTACTTTTTCTATTGCATCTGCGGGGAGTTGACGGAGCGCATCTGTTGAGCCAAAACCTGCCAGAGCCGAAGGCCTTCCATTTATAAGTATGCGCACATTACCGTTACCCCTTAAAGCCACAGCACCATCAACATCTACGGTCACGGAAGGTATATTGTCCAAGGCATCACTTATGGTGGCACCACTGTTGGTGAGGTCTTTACCAACATTATATACTTTTTTATCTAACCTAACTTCTACGGTAGTTTTTTCAGCGACAATTTCTACCCCTTCTAATTGTGCGGCGGAAACTTGAAGCTTTACAGTACCGATATCAGTATTCTTCGTGATTTCCTGATTAGCACTCTTATAGGTTTTATACCCTATATATTCAATACTTAAGTTATATTTCCCAGGGGGTGTTTCTACATTAAATATACCATCTATGTCAGTGATTCCTCCTGTTATTTTGTCGGGATTTCTAATGCTTTGCAGTACAAAGGTGGCGTATTCTAAAGGTTGGCTTGTTTCTTGATCTATAACTTTTCCTGTTATTGTTATAGGGCTGGGTCGCTGCCCTTTATTCCCTCCTTGTCTTTGACCGTTAATACTAGTAATACATAATAGAAGGAGTAACAGGAAAATGTTTTTCATAAGGTTAACTTTTGTCTTTTTTGCGTTTCTTTTTTTTCTTTTTATTATTCTTTATGGTCTTGGCCACGCCATTCTTTTGGAGTTCAACGAAGGCTTCGTATTTCTCCGCAGGTAATCCTGCCCTTAACTCTTCATCTTGTCGCTCCGTTATACTTTCATAAACCTCCTTCATTTTCTCTGGAGGTAGTTTCAAAATTTGAGCTTCAATACGTTCTTGCACGTATTTCTTTAAAACCGAACTTAGAACCGCCGTTTCAAATTCGTTAAGCTGCAAAGCTTCCGTTATGGATGGCATGGTACCGTCCACAATTTGTTCCGCTGTTTGGGGCTCCTCTTTTTTTTGAGCCTCTTGGGCTTGTGGAATAGTACTGCGCTGTCTCCCGTAGCCATAGGCTCCCCTGCCACCAAAACCTTGTTGGCCGCGACCGAACTGGGCAAAACTTTCAGAACCGATAAGCAGCAAAACTGCTAAAAGCAATATTCTTGCAAAACTTGATTTCAATAAAATTTTCATGATGTTAGATTATAATGTGATATGTTGGTTTAACCGTAATTGGTTAATTCTTTGTTAATATGTTTAAAAATGAACATTCTCCCCAATTTAGGCAAGAAAATCTTCAATATTCGATAGTGGTCTACCGATTACCGCAGTTCCGTTACTAATGACTATAGGTCTCTCAATAAGCTTAGGATGTGCAATCATGGCATTTAAGACTTCTTCGTCAGAAAGTAATCTATTTCTATAGTTCTCTTTCCAAACCGCTTCGTTTTTACGCACCAGACTTTCTGGTTTTATACCTAGGCAATTTATAACTTCCCGTAATTCTTCTTTAGAAGGAATGTTCTCTAAATATTTTACTACTTCAAACTCCTTGCCAGATTTTTCGACCGCGGCCAATCCTTCCCTGGATTTTCTACATCTAGGATTGTGATATATTTTAATCATAATTTCATTACTATATTATTCTTCGTCTTTTTGTCCCATCATCATGAGATAAGCTTTTAGAAATGCGTCTAAATCTCCGTCCATTACTGCATCCACATTACCTGTCTCATGGGAGGTACGGACATCTTTTACCAATTTATAGGGATGCATTACATAGTTACGGATTTGCGAGCCCCATTCAATTTTCATCTTAGAGGATTCTATTTCTTGCCGTGCTTCCATTTTTTTACGTAATTCTATCTCGTATAATTGGGATTTGAGCATTTTCATTGCGGTTGCCCTGTTATCATGCTGACTTCTGGAATCTGAACATGAAATTTGTATTCCGGTAGGATGGTGAACTAGTTGTACTTTGGTCTCCACCTTGTTTACATTTTGTCCGCCCGCACCACTGGATCGTGCCGTGGTAATCGTTATATCCGCAGGATTTATATCTATTTCGATACTATCATCCACCAAAGGATAAACGTATACGGATACAAAGGAGGTATGTCTTTTAGCGTTACTGTCAAAAGGAGAGATACGCACCAATCTATGAACGCCGTTTTCACCTTTTAGCCAACCAAAGGCAAAATCGCCATCTACTTCTAAGGTCACTGTTTTAATACCGGCAACGTCTCCTTCTTGGTAATTGAGTTCTTTGACCTTATATCCGTTCTTTTCTGCCCACATCATGTACATACGCATCAACATGGCGGCCCAATCACAACTCTCCGTGCCACCTGCACCTGCAGTGATCTGCAGAACGGCCGGGAGTTCATCACCTTCTTCAGAAAGCATGTTCTTGAACTCCATTTTTTCAAGAACGTTCAATGTTTTTTGGTATTGGGCTTCAACTTCGGCTTCAGAAACTTCTCCTTCTTGTAGAAACTCTATAAGGACCTCCAAATCATTGACCAGTACTTCGGCGGCATTGTAATCATCTACCCACTGTTTCTTGGATTGGATGAACTTCATATGCGCTTGCGCCTCCTGTGGATTATCCCAAAAGTCAGGGGCCAAGGTCTTTTCCTGTTCATTTTCAATTTCTATAAGTTTGGCATCGATGTCAAAGATACCTCCTTAACGCACCAAGGCGATCAAAAAGACCTTTATAATGGTCTGTCGTAACTATCATTCCCTAAAATTTTGTGTAAAAATAAGGTTCTTTTTTTGCAATTGTAGCAGTGCAACCCGCCTTTTATTGTTGCTGTTGCTGACTACTGACAAGCACCGTGTGCGAGGTTTCGTTTTTCCCCTGTCCGTAAATAACACCTCTCAAGGGAGAGCAGTCATTGTAGTCCTTTCCGTGAGCCACTTTGATATGGTTATCGTTGGCCAAGAGGTTGTTCGTAGGATCAAAACCTACCCAACCTAAGCTGGGAATATACGCTTCTGCCCAGGCGTGCATTTGCGAATCGCCAAAATAACCGTTGCCTTGATGTAAGTACCCCGAAACGTACCTTGTTGGCACTCCGTTTTGTCTCGCCAAAGCACAAAAAAGATGTGTAAAATCTTGACATACCCCATGCCTATTCGCTATAATATCATTCAGCATGGTCCCAACATCCGTTACCCCGGTCTTAAAATAAATATGAATGTAAGTCCAATCGGTAAGCGCCTTTAGATTTTCAAAGATGGAAAGGTTTGTATCAAATTTAAAAAGCGGACGGTCTAATTTAGGTAAGGTGGTTAAATGCGTAGTTTTTAGAAAAGCATCGAAATCTATTCTAAAGTTAAGTTCTTTTAATCTATTGAATGATGCTACAATATCCTGTTCGGGTTCAAAATCGAACGGGTTCAAATCTTTTTTAATTAATTTGAAATGTGCCTCAAAGGAAATTTGCTTGAATTTCTGTTTTGGGTGCACTCGTATGGTCTTAAAGCCATAACCGTTAATAGAAGTTTCGTTAAATGCGTTAATGGAATTCGAAAATTCGACGGACACATATTCTTGAGAACTATTTTCTTGAGGAATAATTAAAAATTGCCAATGTGCGTTGTGCACCCAGTTTTCGTATTTATTATCCGCTTTATAGGTAATGGAATATTCTTTTGGCATAGGGCTAAGGTACGTTAATTAACCTGTTATTAATAGGTAAAAAACTCTTCTTCTAGCTTATTACTTATTTCTGTTAGGCTTTTTAGAATATGCTCTATGAACGTTTTGATGTCCTTTTCAATTTCTTCTATATATTTAAATTCGTATTCCGCCCTTACCCTACCGATGAGGAAAGCCGTAGAATTCTTGTTATATTTCTTTGTTGGGTCTAAAATTTTCACATTTTTATAAACCTGATTTAACGAATTCATTACGGAGCGTGGACAATTTGGATTCAAAATTAAAAATTCCAAGGTAGAAATACTCGTCGGGGTCTTTTTGTAGAAACGTCTCATCATATCATATGATTCTGCACACTTAAGTAGGGTAGACCATTCAAAACTGTTACTGAACTTATCGCCATAGCTCCCTTGAGCCTTTAGTGCATCATTGTACTTTGTGTTTATGATTCTAGTGATTTGTGTTGCACGTTCTATATTAACTCCCATTAGTATAATGGCATACACGGAATCATGCAATAAGGTACCTCTAATCTTACCTCGTAAAATAGCTGTCATTTCAGTAACATTAACCGTAAAGTCATGTAAACCGTTCTTAACGAATCTGTCCTTTGGATAGTTGAGGACAAAGTGATAAAACTTATTTATTGCCTCGTAGAGTTCCGTAGAGATTAGGTCCCTGGCGCTATTGGCATTTTCGCGAGCGTATTTCACATTGTTGATGATGGAAAACGGAAAATCTGGGTCCAGACCAATTTTGAACAGGACGTCCTCTTCCTGTAATACCACATTTTCGTCCGCTACCGGATCACCGACCATATAGCACATAGATTGAAGTACGAACTGCCTATTCTGTGATTTTATGTTGGGCGCATCCAATGAGGCGAAATAATTTACATTGAGATAACGGGCGATATGTTCTGAACGTTCTATATATCTGCCCATCCAAAAAAGATTATTGGCTACTCTTGCTAGCATAGAATTATTGTTTCTGGTGTAATTATTAAGTATGATTTTTTTTAACCACTTACTATTTTTTCAGTACCCAAGTGTCCTTTGATCCGCCTCCTTGCGAGGAATTCACGATTAAGTTTCCTTTTTGAAGTGCCACACGGGTGAGTCCGCCTTTTAATACAAATTCTTTGTCTTTTCCCAAGACGGTAAATGTTCGTAAGTCTACGTGGCGCTGTTCAAAAGATGCACTCTCATCAATATAAGTGGGATGTACGGATAATGACATTATGGGCTGTGCTACGTATTTTCGAGGGTGGTCAGAGACCTGTTTTTTTACCTTTTCTATTTCTGCTTTTGTAAGTCTATTACCAATAGAAATGCCATAACCGCCAGCTTCATCTACTGGTTTAATGACCAGTTCGTGGATGTGTTCTAAAACATATTTCAGCTCATCGGGCCTACTACAGTGGTAGGTATGTACGTTGTTTAAAATAGGCTCTTCGTCCAAATAGTATTTTATAATTTCCGGCATGTAGGTGTATACCGCTTTATCATCGGCAACACCGGTTCCAGGTGCATTAGCCAAGGTGACATTTCCCTTTTTATACGCTGCGAACAGGCCGGGAACACCTAAAGATGAATCTGGTTTAAATTCTAAGGGGTCTATAAAAAGATCATCAATACGTCTATAGATGACATCTACTTTTAAAGGACCTCGTATTGTTTTCATGTAAACGAAATCGTTTTCTACGAAAAGGTCACGACCCTCTACTAGTTCTACGCCCATAGTCTTTGCGAGGTACGAATGCTCGTAAAATGCAGAATTATACATTCCAGGGGTAATTACCACACAATTGGGAACGTCCACTCCTTTAGGTTTTGCCGACTCCAAAAGTTCGAGCAAATTTTCTGCATAATTGGTTACGGTATGGGTTTGATAGTGGTTAAAAACACCAAAAAGGGCTCTTTTGAGTGCTGTTCTGTTGCAGATAACATAACTTACTCCAGACGGGCATCTTATATTATCTTCCAATACATAATATTTGCCATCGCTATGTTTTATGACATCTGTTCCGGAAATATGATTGTAGATTCCCCCAGGGGGATCTATGCCGTTCATTTGATCCAAATAGTTTTCAGAAGAACTGATTAATTCTAAAGGAACTATACCCTGCTTTAATATTTTTTTATCATGATAGATATCCCAAAGGAAAAGGTTAAGTGCTTTACTTCGTTGTATGGCACCTTTTTCTATGACTTCCCACTCAAGAGGGTCTATAATTCTAGGAAAAAGGTCAAAGGGGAAAATCTTTTCTTGGGTTTCATTGCCTCCATACACCTGAAAGGTAATTCCTTGATTGAAAAATGAGGATTTCGCTTTTGAATTTAAATTCACATAATCCTTAATGGAATGTTCCCCATAAAGATTAAAAAGTTTCTGGTAGACACTTTTTATGGAACCGTCGGTTTCATAGATTTCATCATATAATTCAGGATTTCTTTGGTAAGATGAAAATATTTTATTTTCATTATTCCCCATGGTATACTTGTTTTCTAAAAGGTAGTGGTTTTAAAATAATTATTAGGTAGTTATTCTTTATTAATAGGTTCCATTTTTTAATGAATATTCAATAAATGATGAGATTTTCTATGATTTGTTCTTTAACTCACATGCTCTAAAGAACTAAAATTAGTTTCCCATATTTTGCATATTTTTAGATTCTAAACTAACTAGAATGAAAAACGTATTACTACTTCTCATCGGATTGGTTTCCTTTCAAATGAGTACCGCTCAATTTTCGGAGAAAAAGAAAGATTTTAAGAAATATGAGGGATTTTTTAATTTTTATTATGACGCGGAATCGGACAAGGTTTACTTAGAAGTAGACAAGCTAGATAAAGAGTTTCTTTATGTATATTCTCTCAGTAGTGGTATAGGGAGCAATGATATAGGTTTAGATCGCGGACAATTGGGTAACGAGCAAGTGGTCTATTTTAAGAAAGCAGGAAATAAATTACTGTTGGTGCAACCAAACTTAAAATTCCGCGCCTTAACGGATAATGATTTAGAACGGAAATCCGTTGAGCAGGCCTTCGCTAAATCCATATTGGGAGGGTTTAATATAGAAGAGGAAAAGAATGGTACTTATGTCATTGACATTACGGATTTCTTAATGCAAGATGCGCATGGTGTCTCAAAACGATTGAAAAGAGGGAAACAAGGTTCCTATAGTTTGGATAAAACGAAAAGTGCCATGGCCCTTGAGAGAACTAAGGCTTTTCCCAAAAATGTAG
This sequence comes from Maribacter sp. MJ134, assembly GCF_003970695.1. NCBI lineage: Bacteria > Pseudomonadati > Bacteroidota > Flavobacteriia > Flavobacteriales > Flavobacteriaceae > Maribacter > Maribacter sp. MJ134. The sequence goes on along the minus strand of NZ_CP034570.1, from coordinate 1,408,668 downwards.
AATTTGATATGACCATGACCTTCAAAGGTGAATCTACCGGGGCCTTCATTAATTCTGTTACGCCAAACCCCGGTCTCATTACGGTTGCCCAGCATTGTTCTTTTATTGAACTGCCCGATGATGGTTTTAAACAACGCAAGTTCGACCCACGTTCAGGTTCCTATCCTTTTATGTACTATGATTACGCCACTCCAGTTGAAGAGTCCATTCTAAAACGTTTCATTACAAGACACCGATTGGAAAAGAAAAACCCTAACGATGCGGTCAGTGAAGCTGTGGCACCCATTATCTATTATTTGGATAACGGAACACCAGAACCAGTACGTTCTGCATTACTGGAAGGTGGTCGTTGGTGGAACCAGGCTTTTGAAGCCATAGGTTATAAGGATGCGTTTCAGGTAAAAATTTTACCGGATGATGCAGACCCTATGGACGTTAGGTACAATGTAATTCAATGGGTTCACCGCTCCACACGTGGGTGGAGTTACGGTAGCAGTATTACTGATCCACGTACCGGTGAAATTATGAAAGGGCACGTAAGTTTGGGCAGTTTACGAATACGACAGGATTATTTGATAGCGCAGGCACTTATGAACAAGCCATTTGCGGAACGAGATGATAATCACAAGCCAATGTTGGACCTGGCAATAGCCAGAATACGCCAACTTTCTGCACACGAAATCGGGCATACGCTAGGTTTTGCACATAATTATGCCGCTAGTACTAATGACAGAGCCTCCGTAATGGACTATCCGCATCCTCAGTTCTCCGTATCTAATGGAGAAATTGACTTTTCAAATGCCTATGCGACAGGAATTGGGGAGTGGGATAAGGTAACGGTAGCCTATTCGTATGCAACCTTTCCAGATAATGTGGAAGAGGAAGAAGCGCTGAACAAAATATTGGATGACGCCAAAGCAAAAGGGTTACGGTACATTACCGACCAAGACGCACGTCCGCAGGGTAGCGCGCATGTTTTGGCGCATCTATGGGATAACGGGGAAGATATTAGTGCAGAGTTGAATGCTATGCTTCAGGTCAGAAAAACTGCTATTCGTAATTTTTCTATCGATAACATAAAAACCAATGAGCCTAACTCCGTTCTCGAGGATGTTTTTGTACCGTTATTCTTTTTCCATAGGTATCAAACAGAAGGGGTTGCTAAAGTTGTAGGCGGTCTGGAGTATAATTATGCGGTTAAAGGAGACGGGCAAGAAGTTGTCCGTACTATTGATAAATCCACTCAAGAAAAAGCTTTAAAGGCAGTATTAAGGACCTTGGAAGCTGAAGAGATTGCTATTCCTAGGGATAAGCTAGAGCTGTTTCCTCCTAGGGCGTTCGGTTATGGAAGAACTAGGGAGTCTATTAACGGTAAGACCGGAGTGTCTTTTGATGCCCTTTCCGCCCCAGAAACCGCTGCGGACATGTCACTAGGGTTGTTGTTACATCCAGAGCGGGCATCCAGACTAGTTCAGCAGAAAGCACTGGAGCCTAGTAATATTGGTCTAGAAAAGGTATTTAATGAATTGGTAGCGAACACCATATTTAAATCGTACAAAGATGTTTACCTACAAGAGGTGCAACGCAACATTAATTATAGAGTCCTGTTTCACTTGATGAATTTAGCGGCACATGATGCGGTTCACCCTCAGGTCAATGCCATTGCCAATGCCCAGTTAACGGCCTTAAAAGCCGCACTAATGTCAAAAGGAAAGGATGCCAATGCTATGGAGATGGTTAGACGAATCAATAATTTTTATGCCCATCCAGATAAATTTGAAGTAATTGCCGCTCCTAAATTACCAGATGGTTCGCCGATTGGAATGGACTGCTTTCACTAAATTTTTTAAACTGAATTATATTAATTAATGAAAGTAAATCTTATAAGCGATACCGTTACACAGCCTTCGGCAGGAATGATGGATGCTATGATGAGTGCCAAAGTTGGGGATGATGTTTTTAAAGAGGACCCCTCGGTAAATGCCTTGGAGGAAAAGGTAGCTACTATGTTTGGTATGGAGGCCGCTCTTTTCTTTCCAAGCGGTACCATGACCAATCAAACGGCAATCAAACTACATACACAGCCTGGAGAGCAACTTATTTGTGATAAATATGCACATGTTTTTAATTATGAGGGTGGTGGTGTAAGTTTTAATAGTGGTGTTTCTTGTCGCTTGGTCGATGGTCATAGGGGTATGATGACCGCAGCGCAAGTTGAAAGCGCAATAAATCCACCAGACTTTTACCATAGTCCCTTGTCTAAGCTAGTATGTATCGAAAATACTACGAATAAAGGTGGTGGGGCTTGTTGGGATTTTAAAGAACTGGAACGGATTAAGGCAGTTTGTGAGAAACACGATCTTAAATATCATTTGGATGGTGCGCGTTTATGGAATGCTTTAGTGGCGAAAGCAGAGACTCCCAAACAATATGGTACCATGTTCGATACCATCAGTGTTTGTCTTAGTAAGGGATTGGGCTGCCCAGTAGGTTCCGTTTTGGTAGGGTATAAGGATACTATTCATCAGGCACTTCGTATTAGAAAAATTTTAGGTGGGGGAATGCGTCAATCCGGATTTTTAGCTGCTGCGGGAATATTTGCACTAGACGAGCATGTAGAACGTCTTTCGGAAGACCATAAAAAAGCTGTCGAAATAGGGAGTACTTTACAGGAGTTAAGTTTTATAAAAAAAGTAGAACCCATAGAAACCAATATTATTATTTTTGAAATTGACGAAACCCATAGCTCTAGCGATGGGTTTACGGAAAAATTACTACGTTCAGATATTCATATCATAAGTATGGGTCAGGGTAAACTAAGAATGGTTACTCACATGGATTACACGGATACTATGCATAGTTATCTTTTAGAGAGGTTACGAAACATGTGATAATTAAAAAGTATCAGTCTTAACGAAGCTGCTTTTGAGATTTTTAATTCCGTTTTCCATTCCGGCTTCGGAACTATAGAGCCCGCTACTCCCGATAACGGTACCATCCTCGTTTTTGAGATTGAACAAAAACTTACCGTCAAAATTTGTTTTACGTTCAAAGTGTTTTAATGGGGAGTTAGCTATATGGAGTCCTTTCAAGGTTCTTTCAACCTCTTTTTTGTTAGAAAAAGGGACACTTTTCAATAATATTTTCCCCGTTTCCGATTTTACCAAAAACTGAAATCCATTCTCATTTTTCTTCTTTATTTCAATCATTTCCAGCGCTTTTCCTTTAAAGATAACCATTCTATCTATTATAGAAAACAAGACTGTTTTTAATTTTTTTCAAATGGATAGTGACTTTTTCAAAAGTTGGGTTTCTTATAGATACACTATTAATTATAAATATCAACCATTATGAAAAAAGTATTATTTGTATTTGCATTTATGACAGCAGCCGTAACCATGGCGCAAGACCTACCAGAAAACCCTGAACCGGGCAAATGTTATGTTCGTTGTACCACACCGGATGTGTACGTCAATGAAACAATGACCTTGACCGTAAAGCCAGCTTACAAAGTTTTGAAAACAATTCCTGCGACTTTCAAAACCGTTACGGAAAGAGTTGAGGTAAAGGCGGCAGGGAAGAAGCTCACTGTCATTCCAGAGAAATGGGGAACAGAAACGGTAACGTACGTTTCCAAAGAAGGAGGAAACACTTTAAGTATTACTCCGGCTAGTTTTAGACCTTCTTCGGAAACGATTGAAATTAAGCCTGCCTACGCGCAATGGGAATTGGGAGCGGCAGCCCCAGACTGTGCATCGGGAAATCCTGATGATTGTAGGTATTGGTGTTACAAGGGCTATCCCGCAGAATTTACCACCGTTAGCACTGAGGTTCTAGGAGCGGATGCGTCCATTTCTAAGACGCCACTCGGTTCAAAGAACGCTTCTTATACCAAAAGAGTATTGTTAGAGCCTGCTAGAGTAGTTGAAGAAATTATCCCTGCAGAATACAGAACTATAACTAAAACGGTACTGGATAAGGACGCTTACACTGTAGAAGAAACTATTCCTGCCGTGACCAAGACAGTTACTAAAGAAGTATTGAAGGAAAAAGGCGGACTTACTACTTGGAAAGAGGTAGAGTGTTCTTTAGTGGAGTATCAAGCCTTACCTATCAACTGGAATCTTGGTAGTGCCTCTTTAACTGCTGACGCAAAAAGAATAATAGACACTAGATTAATGCCGGTATTACAACAAAACCCTGGTGTTAAATTGGAAATTGCTTCACATACGGATGTAAGAGGAAACTCTGGTTCTAATCAGGATTTGTCCGAGAGACGTGCCAAAGCCGTTGCAGATTATTTAATTACTAAAGGAGTTAACTCTAGCCTTTTAGTTGCCAATGGTTATGGTGAGAACAAAGTAAAGAATAGATGTAGAGAGGGAGTTACATGTACAGAAAGAGAGCATGCTGTAAATAGAAGAACTGAATTTAGATTGATCAACAATTAATCCCCCAAAGTTCCCTAAAGTGAAAAGGCTTTCCTTACCGGAAAGCCTTTTTTATTTGTTCTTTTCGAGCAGTTGTACATGATAGCGTACATCGCCATTCATCGCATACCCGGAATATTCGTCTAGGGCTTTCCCTTTATTGTTTATTATTTTAAGTAATGGGAATACACCTTTTTTGTTATAGGTTGCCACTACCGCCTTATTATGCTTCATCTGCTCGGCAGACAGAAGATCTTGATTTCTTGGCATGTCTACGTACAACGTGACATAGTTTTTAGAAACTTCCGTGAACTGGGTGGTTTCAAAAAAATCTTTTTTAAGCATTTTACATGGGGGGCACCAATCACTCCCAGTAAAGTAAATAAGAATGTTCTTATCACTCTTCTTGGCAAGTTTTAATGCTTTTTCAAGATTATATTCCCATTTAGTATCGTTCGATACTTCAATCGGCGCTTGAGCCGATAAGAATAACGGAAGCAACAGTACTAAAAGTAGTTTCTTCATGATATTTTAGTATAATGGTTACTTAAATAACGAATCCATCCCTGGAATATTGGGCATACCTTCTTTGGCTACCGCGGCAAGTTCGGTTTCATTTACCGAAGTTGCTTTTTCAATTGCCTTGTTCAAGGTAAGTATAAGATAATCTTCTAGTTGTTCCTTGTCCTGTAGCAAATCATCCGAGATACTAATTTTCTTCAGCTCTCTATTTGCGGTAATAACCACTTCTAATAGGCCGTCGGCAGATTTTTCATCCAAAAGCACCGTGTCCATGCGTTTCTTGGTGTCTTCTACTTTCTGTTGGGTCTCCTTTAATTTACCCATCATTCCCATCATATCTCCAAACATTGTATATTATTTATAGGTTTCTAAAGTGTAAAAATACTAAATTACTAGAATTTTAATTTAGATAATGAATCATAGAGAATTACAAAAAATACTTCTATTAATTAGTATTATTTTTGCCGCTTCCTGTAAAGATGAACAAAGAGATAAGATGCCCAAAATAGACCCTCCCGTAGCAAAAAAAATCGCCAAAGAACTTGTAGCTCATAACGATGTTAGAATAGATGATTATTACTGGTTAAATAACAGAGAGAATGAGGAAGTGCTTTCTTATTTGAACCAGGAGAACGAATACTACAGGAAGCTTACGGCCCATACCAAGGAGTTTCAAGGAAAACTTTTTACAGAAATGAAGAGTAGGATTAAGGAGGATGACTCCTCCGTACCCTATAAGTTGAACGGATATTGGTACCAAACGCTTTATGAAATTGGCAAGGAATATCCAATTTATTCAAGACATAAAGAACTCCTAGAGGCTCCTAAAGAGGTGATGTTCGACGGAAACGAAATGGCCGCAGGAACGGATTATTTTAAGATTGGAGGTATTGCCATAAGCCCCAATAACAAAATTGCCGCCTATGGTGTAGATAAAGTTAGCCGTAGACAGTACACCATACAGTTCAAAAATCTTGAGACGGGAGAAGTATTTGATGATGTAATAGAAAATACAACGGGTGGCGGTGTTTGGGCCAATGATAACCAAACCTTGTTCTATACCAAAAATGATGCGGTCACCTTAAGGTCGGATAAAATTTACAAGCATAGATTGGGTACGTCTTCATCCGAAGATGAGCTTGTTTATCATGAAAAGGACGATACGTTCACTACGTATGTCTATCGAACAAAATCAAAAAAATACATTGTTATTGGGTCTTCGAGCACCTTGACTTCTGAATATCAAATTTTACCCAGTGATCAACCTGATGGTGTATTTCAGCTTTTTTCTAAGCGAGAAAGGGGTTTGGAATATTCCATATCCCATTATCAGGATAGTTTTTATATCCTTACCAATAAAGATGGTGCTACCAACTTTAAATTAATGAGGACTCCGGAAACTGCGACGGAATCGGTGAATTGGAAGGATTTCATCACGCACAGAGAAGAAGTGCTTTTAGAGTATATGGACATCTTTAAGGATTACTACGTACTTACGGAAAGAGAGAACGGACTCAGTAAAATTAAGATAGTGAAATGGGATGGCTCTTTGGAGTATTATTTGCCATTTGAAAGTGAAACGTATACCGCATACACCAGTGCAAATCCTGATTTTGATACTGAAATTTTACGGTACGGTTATAACTCTTTAAGAACACCTAGTTCCGTTATTGATTTTAACATGCGTACAAAGGAAAAAGAGGTCAAAAAGGAACAACAGGTTCTCGGTGGACACTTTTACAAGGAGAATTACAAAGAAGAACGTATCTGGGCAACGGCACGGGACGGTATTAAAGTTCCTATGTCCCTTATTTATCATAAGGATACTTCTTTAAATCCCGATACGCCTATCTTACAATATGCTTATGGTTCTTATGGTTATACGATAGATCCATCGTTCTCCTCTATTCGTTTAAGTCTTTTGGATAGAGGATTTGTATATGCGATTGCCCACGTCCGCGGTGGCGAATACTTGGGTCGCCCTTGGTACGAAGACGGTAAACTATTGAACAAGAAAAATACCTTTACGGATTTTGTGGACTGTTCCCAATTTTTAATAGATCAAAAAATGACGAGCCCAGAGCATTTATATGCCTCAGGTGGATCAGCTGGGGGGCTTTTAATGGGGGCAATCGTAAATATGGCACCACAGCTCTATAATGGTGTTATTGCTGCAGTACCTTTTGTAGATGTGGTTACGACCATGCTAGACGATACAATCCCCCTTACTACAGGAGAATATGATGAATGGGGTAATCCTAATGAAAAGAACTATTATGATTATATGAAATCTTATTCGCCCTATGATAACGTTAAGCAGCAAGGTTATCCCAATATGTTGGTCACTACAGGTCTACATGATTCTCAGGTACAGTATTTTGAACCGGCGAAATGGGTAGCTAAACTTAGGGACATGAAGAAAGATGACACGCTATTGCTATTCGATATTAATATGGATGCCGGACATGGCGGTGCATCAGGTAGGTTTGAATCACTTAAGGAGGTAGCTAAAGAGTATGCATTTTTACTGGATTTAGAAGGAAAAATACCCTAGTTGAAAAAAAATAGTAGTTTTGTATTGATTTTCTGACCTAAATTGATTGCTGGAAAGTCGTAAAATTAGAATCCCCTTATGAAGAATGAGATAAAGGCTTACAACAATATCTTAGAGCTAGTAGGTAATACTCCCTTAGTAAAACTCAATAAAATCACTAAAGGATTCATTGGTAATTTCTACGCCAAAGTAGAGGCCTTTAATCCAGGGCATTCCGCCAAGGACCGTATCGCTTTACATATCATAACAGAAGCGGAACGAAAAGGAATTTTAACGGAAGGTAGTACAATTATTGAAACAACTTCTGGTAATACTGGTTTCAGCATAGCAATGGCCAGTATCATAAAGGGCTACAAATGTATTTTGGCGGTAAGTTCAAAATCTTCTAAAGATAAGATAGACATGCTAAGGTCTATGGGAGCTACGGTATACGTTTGCCCTGCCCATGTAAGTGCAGACGACCCACGGTCTTATTACGAGGTTGCAAAACGTTTGCATAAAGAAACAAAAGGTTCCATATACATTAATCAGTATTTTAATGAGTTGAACATGGATGCTCATTATAAATCCACCGGACCAGAAATTTGGGAACAAACCGCTGGGCAGATTACACATTTAGTTGCGTGTAGTGGCACTGGTGGCACTATCTCCGGTACGGCTCGTTTTCTAAAGGAGCAAAACCCAAACATAAAAGTCATCGGAGTGGATGCCTATGGCTCGGTCCTGAAGAAGTATCATGAGACGGGTACTTTGGATACCAATGAAATTTACCCTTATAGAATAGAGGGACTTGGAAAAAATTTAATCCCCGGAGCAACGGATTTTAAGATTATAGACGAGTTTATTAAGGTTACCGATGCAGAAAGTGCACATACCGCAAGAGAGGTTTCTAGAACCGAAGGTATTTTTGTGGGGTATACGAGTGGCGCAGTAATGCAAGCTTTGAAGCAACTGAACGAATTAAATACTTTTACTGAGGAAAGTAAGGTCGTGGTAATCTTTCCTGATCACGGTTCTAGATATATGAGCAAAATATATAGCGATCAGTGGATGGAGGACCAAGGTTTTTTAGAGACTAATCCTGTAGAAGAAACACAAGAGATACAATTCGTAAAATAATGCAATCGTACGTATTTGCAGAAAGAGCGGGTTTTTCACCCGCTTTTTCATGTTGTAAATAATTTATGAATGCAACCTAAAAATTTTTACTTTTGCACTTAGAACAAAATGTAGGCAATGACAGATTTATTTGACAGAATTATAGAGAATAAAGGACCATTAGGGAAGTGGGCTTCGCAGGCAGAGGGTTATTTCGTGTTTCCTAAACTGGAAGGACCTATTTCCAATAGAATGAAATTTCAGGGTAAGGATGTAATTACCTGGAGTATTAATGATTACCTAGGTCTTGCCAATCTTCCCGAAATTAAAAAAATTGATGGTGAGACGGCTGCAGAATATGGTGCGGCTTACCCTATGGGTGCGCGAATGATGAGCGGACACACAAAATTCCATGAACAGCTAGAGCAGGAATGTGCGGACTTTGTCAATAAAGAATCGGCTTACCTTTTAAATTTTGGTTATCAGGGCATTATGTCCGCTATTGACGCACTGGTCTCTAAAGACGATATTATTGTTTACGATGTAGATTGCCATGCATGTATTATAGATGGTGTACGGTTGCACATGGGCAAGCGTTTTACGTTTAAGCACAACGACATCGAAAGTCTAGAAGTTAATCTGGAACGTGCCGTAAAAATGGCCGAGCAGACCGGAGGAGGTATTCTGGTAATTTCTGAGGGTGTTTTTGGAATGCGTGGTGAGCAGGGTAGATTAAAGGAAATCGTCGCCCTTAAGAAAAAATACAACTTTCGCCTTTTGGTGGATGATGCACATGGTTTTGGAACCTTAGGAAAGACGGGAGCAGGAGCAGGAGAGGAGCAAGGAATTCAAGATGATATTGATGTCTACTTCGCCACATTCGCCAAGTCTATGGCAAGCATCGGTGCCTTCTTAGCGGCCGATAAAGAAATTATAGATTACTTAAAGTATAACCTGCGTTCGCAGATGTTCGCCAAATCGCTACCCATGCTATATGTTAAGGGAGCTTTAAAAAGGTTGGATATGTTACGTACCCAGCCCGAACTTAAAGCAAAGCTTTGGGAGAACGTTAATGCCTTACAGAACGGATTAAAGGACAAAGGTTTTGATATAGGAAATACCACCAGCTGTGTAACGCCTGTGTATTTGAACGGTAGTATACCCGAGGCAATGGCCTTGGTAAAGGATCTACGAGAAAATTACGGTATTTTCTGCTCTATCGTTGTTTATCCGGTAATACCTAAAGGGCTTATCCTATTAAGGATGATACCGACCGCTACACATACCATGGCTGATATTGACGAAACGCTAGAGGCCTTTTCTGCCATTAGAGAACGATTGGAGAACGGTACATACAAACGACTATCTGCTGCTGTTGCTGCGGCAATGGGAGAATAAAATATATTTTTCAAATTATAAAAAAGCCCGTACAATTGTCCGGGCTTTTTTATTGGTACCTCCAAAAGGGCGGTAGACCCTAAAGTCTGCCTAGAAATTATATGTTCATTTCCTACGAATAACCCGTTGGCTTGCCCCGAGGTGCTCTATTTATAAATCTTTTCGGTACGTTCTTCGTCTTTTGTAAATAACCGAGTCAAAATGTTTCCACATCTGTTTTATCGCTAGGTTCTCCTCAAGTTCTGGCGTTCTATAGCACATTTCTATGCCTTTTTCAGTAAAAGTCTTGTAATATTCATTAAAAATTATTGCCGTTACCCCTTTATTCTGATATTCAGGGTCAATACCAATCAAATAAAAGATAACGTCCTTACTGTTCTTTTTTGCATTCAATAGATGAAATAATCCAAAAGGAAAGAGTTTTCCTTTAGCTTTTTGTAACGCTTCTGAAAAAGAGGGCATGACTATGGCGAAAGCTACAAGCTTATCTTCCTTGTCTTTAATGAACTTTATGTACTCTGGATTTATAAAACTGATATACTTTTTCTTGAAATAGGCCTTTTGAATTTCGGTGATGGGCACAAATGAGGAAAGGCTCGCATATGTTTTATTGAAAAGGTCGAACATCTCATCGGCCAAGGGCAATACTTCCTTTGTTTTGGTAAAATTCAATTCACTTAGGCCATATCTCCTTTTAATAAGGTCATTTAATTTAGTGAATAGTTTGGGGTCTGCATTCCGTGCCGGAAACTTATTCTCCATATATTCCTTCTCTTTTACAAAACCCAAGCGTTCGTAATGTTCTTTGTAATAAGGATGGTTGTACCAGGTAATCATGGTGCCAATGTGATCAAAACCCTCTACTAGCACGCCAACCTTATCTAAATTGGAAAACCCTACCGGACCCTCCATGTATTCCAAGGAATTGGCTGTTCCTATTTCGCTGACTTTTTGTAATAAAGCTTCAGAAACACTCGTATTATCAACAAAATCGAACCACCCAAAACGCATTTTTTTTACGTTTTGTTCTTGTACTTCCAATCTGTTAATAATTGCCGCAACCCGCCCAACAATCTTATCATTTTCATAGGCCAGAAAGAACCATGCGTCCGCATCCTTGAAAACTGGATTTTTGGTCTTGTCAAAGGACTCCAGCTCATCATTGATTATCGGAGGTACCCAATATTTAGAATCTTTGTAAAGAACAAAAGGAAAGGTTACAAATTTCTTTAAATCCGATTTGGAGGAAACCTCTTTTATAGTGATCATCGATGGTTTTTAGAACCATCAATATTAGGGATATTAATCAATACTTAAAAATAGCATTGGTATAAATGTTTCATTGCAATATTATCCTAGAACTCTATTTCTCCAGAGTCTTTTTTCTTTTTCTTTTCGGCCTTTTTTAGTTTTCGAAGTTGTTTTTTGGAAGGCCCCAAATCAATATCTTCGGCACCGCTGCCCTTATTTTTTCTTTTTTTCTTTTTCATGGCGTTCTTTTCGATAGCTCCACCATTTTGATCGGCATCTTGATCTTCAATGGGTACTAAACTGTCTTTATGGAAGTCAAAACGGTAAGAGCCACCGGCACTTACGAATATTCTTGAGGGGGTATTCTTGAAACTAGCGCCTAAATTGAAATCTACTTGTAAGCGTTCATTTAACAAATGTGCAATACCACCTCTGATTAATAGGTCTGCATAGCGGTCGCTTTGAATCCCTTGATGCTCAACAAATGCGCTCCATTTTGGATTTCTAAAAGCATGGGAGAGGGAAATGATATAGCTCATTTCGGGAAACTCCGTCCCTATTCGGTCATGAGCAACATTAGTGATCATAACGAACCTAGGTGTTAATCTACTTTGTGTAGCTAGCATTACCCTGGGAGAAATTGTGGCCTCTCCTGGGTAGTAGGGATTATCTCCTAACACGAAATTTGCACCTGCATAGATTGATACCGCAGGAAGCAGATTTTTAAGTTGAAATTTATTGTTTGCTCTCCAACTATATAAATTGGGCTTATTTCTTTCGGGATTTTTAAAGGGATCGTAAACCAAAAATTTTAATCCTAGTCTATTTCTAGTAAAATCCGTTCTTTTTGCGGTGACATCAAAATTGTTAAATAGGATTTCCTGGTCTTGGAAACTTCCCTCGTAGTTTAATTCTAGTCTTTCAAATAATAATCCGTATCGCAAAGAGATATCCGTTCCCCACATATCGGATTGCGTGTTCAGCAAAGTATGGTCACTTTGTTCATAGAACAGACCTAGTTCCGCTTGCACAACATTTTTCCCAACGGCATAGGCACTTACAGAAAGACCTGGTCTATTCGAATTGATAACATCTGTATATTGACTCTTTAAAGCCAATGGCAGTATGCACAAAAGAAAAAGGATGAAACTTGAAACTCTTTTGATGTAAAAGGGTTTGCTCATGGATACGACTTTATAATTATTTTAATACTTTGAATCTAGTATAACAACGTGATAATTGTATTTTTGATATATATCATTAATAAATAAATGGCTTTTTTAAAAACAATACTGATTATTCTTTTGGGATATTACTTGCTCAAAATCTTGGCAAGATTATTCGCTCCCAAAATAATTAATTACGCAGCAAAGAAAACGGAGTCCCATTTTAAGCAGGCTTTTGAAGGATTTGAACAACAAGCTAATTCCTATAAAACGGATGAAGGGGAAGTGATCATCAATAAAAAATCAACAAAGAGAAAAGGTGATTCCGAAAAAGTAGGGGAGTATATTGATTTCGAAGAACTAGACTAGTTATCTTTGTCTAACCAATCTCCGCTAATCAATATGAAGAAGGGCTTAAAATTCTTTTTGATTCATTTTTTCGTAACTGTCTTTTTTGTTCTAGCAGCAGTTTCTTACTTCCACCCGGTACTTCAAGGTAAAGTCATATATCAACACGATATTGCTCAGTATACGGGAATGGCAAAGGAGCAAAATGATTTCCGTAAAAGGACGGACACTGAACCCTATTGGACCAATAGCGCATTTGGCGGTATGCCCACTTATCAGCTTGGTGCAAATTATCCTCATAATTATATAAAACAATTAGATCGTACCCTTCGTTTTTTACCAAGGCCTGCGGATTATCTGTTTCTGTACCTTATCGGCTTTTATATCCTTTTGTGTTGTTTAAAGGTAGATTACCGATTGGCCATTGTAGGGGCACTTGCATTCGGCTTCTCTACCTATTTAATCATAATAATTGGTGCGGGTCACAACGCAAAAGCTCATGCACTAGGCTATTTGCCATTACTTTTGGCTGGTATAGTTCTAGTATTCAGAAAAAAATACCTCTGGGGATTTCTACTCACGGCAATAGCTATGGCACTCGAAATTGTGGCCAATCACTATCAAATGACTTATTATTTTATGTTGTTGGTTCTGGTATTGGGTATTGTATATCTTATAGACGCCATAAAAAGAAAAGAGCTTAAGCATTTTTTCACCTCGGTCGGTTTGCTATTGGTTGCGGTATTACTAGGTATAGCTACGAATGCTACGGGCTTAATGGCCACAAAGGAATATGCAGATTGGAGTACGCGTGGCAAAAGTGAATTGACCATAAACCCAGATGGTTCTCCAAAAAACAATACGGGTGGTTTAAGTAAGGAATATATTACGCAATGGAGTTATGGCATTACGGAGTCTTTGAATCTTTTTGTTCCACGATTGTTCGGAGGTGCCAGTCAGGAAAACCTGGGCGAGGAATCAAAATCATTTAATTACTTAGTAGACAAGGGACTACCAAGGTCTAGCGCTTTAGACTTTGTTAGCGGAATTCCTTTATACTGGGGTAAACAACCAGGGGTGTCCGGTCCGGCCTACATAGGGGCTATAATTTTTTTCCTGTTTGCACTGGGATTGTTTTTAGTAAAAGGCAAACATAAATGGTGGCTACTTTTTGGTACGTTAATGTCCCTGATTTTATCTTGGGGAAAGAATTTAAGTATACTTACTGACTTCATGATAGACTATTTTCCGCTGTACGACAAGTTCAGGGCGGTGTCTTCCATACAGGTTATTTTAGAACTGTGCGTGCCTATCTTGGCTATTTTAGCTATAAAGAAGTTGTTCAAGGATAAGGTGCCACAGGCAGATAAAATAAATGCGCTCAAATATGCATCGGCAACGGTACTAGGTTTGGGTGTTTTGTTATTTGTTTTTAAGGGAACATTTAGTTTTGTTGGTGCGGCGGATGCTAATTTGAGGATGACCGGACTTGAAGAGCTACCGGAAATGCTTCGCTTAGATCGCAAAGCGGTATACACCAGTGATTTATTACGCTCTTTAGGCTTTGTCTTAGCGACTGCGGTATTGTTATGGTTTTACCTTAGAGGGAAAGTCAAAACCAATATGGTCGTCATAGTTTTAGGTGCTATGATTGTATTTGACCTCGTTGGTGTGAATTTGCGCTACGTCAATGCCGATAATTTCGTTTCTAAAAGAAGAATGTTGGAACCTTTTCAAAAAACAGCGGCCGACCAAATGATTTTAAAGGATGAGGGACAGTTCAGGGTTTTTGACCAAACTGATGGTTTTGACTCTGCTAAAACCGCATATTTTCATAATGCCATAACGGGATACCATGCGGCGAAGCCCGCTGGAATGCAGGATCTTTTCGAGTTTCATGTTTACAAGGGAAACCTTTCCGTTTTTAATATGCTCAATGTCAAGTATCTTGTACGTGAAGATGAGGAGGGGAATAAATTTCCAATAGAAAACCCCAATGCCAATGGTAATGCTTGGTTTGTAGAAAAGTTAGTGCAAGTAACTACTGCGGATGAAGAAATAAAAGCCTTAGATAGTTTGGATACGAAACGTGTCGCAGTAGTGAACACAGAAAAATTTAAGAATATAAATAGGTATGATTATAAGGTAGATTCTCTTGCGGCTATTCGCTTAACGGACTACGAACCCAATCACCTTACCTATACTGCTACCAATGCGAATGCTGGGGTTGCCGTCTTTTCCGAAATGTACTATGCCAATGGGTGGAATGCCTATATAGACGGAGAATTAAAGGAGCATTTTAAGGTTAATTATGTGCTTAGGGCATTAAAAGTCCCCGAAGGAGAACATACTATTGAATTTAAATTTGAGCCTGCGGTAGTAGAACAAGGTAGTTCAGTGACCTTAGCAAGCACAATTTTATTGGGACTCGTTCTTTTAGGCGGAATTGGCTTTTCGTTCTGGAAAAACAAAAAGCAGGAGAAATCATAATGAAAAAGGTGTTGGTCATTACCTATTATTGGCCACCGGCTGGCGGCCCCGGGGTACAGCGCTGGTTGAAATTTGTGAAATATTTAAGGGATTTTGGAATAGAACCAGTGCTCTATATCCCCGAAAATCCACATTACCCGTTAATTGATAAAAGTTTTGAAAGTGATATTCCTGATGATATTGTTATTTATAAACATCCCATTTGGGAACCGTACCGATTCGCAAGTTTGCTTTCTAAGAAGAAAACTGAACGCATTAGTTCTGGTATAATACAGCATAAAAATCAATCTATATTAGAGCAATTGATGCTATGGGTTCGCGGTAATTTCTTTATACCCGATGCTCGCAAATATTGGGTTAGACCTTCGATAAAATTTTTATACGACGTACTAGATAAAGAAGGGATATCCAGTATAATAACCACTGGTCCACCACATAGCGTACATCTTATAGGACACTATTTAAAGGAATTTAAAAAGGTAACTTGGCTTGCTGATTTTCGGGACCCTTGGACATCCATAGGATACCATAAAAAGTTAAAACTCACCGGGATTGCTCGTAACAGACATCAAGAACTGGAGCATTTAGTGTTAAACAATGCCGATAAAATTGTGGTCACAAGCCAAACAACTAAAAACGAGTTTCAACAACTGACCCGTAAACCTATACATGTAATCACCAATGGTTTTGATAGCGTAACCCCAGCTAAAGTTAATTTAGATAAGAAGTTTACAATTTCTCACGTAGGCTCCATGCTTTCCGCACGGAACCCCGAAAATTTTTGGAAGGTATTATCAGAATTGGTCAATGAGCATAGTGCTTTTAAAGCGGCATTGGAACTTCGTTTTATAGGTGTTGTTAGCGAGGATATTTTAAAATCTCTAAAATCCTTTGGTCTCGATAATTACCTGCATGTAGTAGGTTACGTAAAACATGATGAGGCAGTTGCGTATCAACGACGCTCACAAATACTTTTGCTTGCTGAAATAGATGCTCCGGAAACCGTAGGCATTATTCCGGGTAAATTGTTTGAATATATGGCTGCAGCGCGTCCTATTCTTGGTATTGGCCCAGAGGACTGGGAAGTGGCAAAACTTGTAGCGGATACCAAGACAGGAGCAATATTCGATTATAGGGCACATTTTCAATTGAAAAATGTACTTTTAAACTGGTTTCAACAGTATCAAAAGAATGCACTGAACGTTGCCTCCAATAATATTAACCAATATAGTAGGAGGGAGCTTACAAGAAAATTAGCCGAGCATATTTAATGGGGATCGTTTTAAAACAGTCAATGAGCAATACCATAGTCACTTATATTGGCTTTGGTATTGGTGCTGTGAACACTTTGTTTTTGTATACGAAATTCATGCAACCGGAAAACTATGGGCTCGTTCAAGTTATCTTGTCCGTTTCTGCTGTGCTCATGCCCATACTGGCGTTCGGAATTCCAAATAGTTTAGTGAAATTCTACAGTAGCTTCAATGAAAATAGAGCCCAAGATGGTTTTTTGACCATGATGTTATTATTACCATTGGTGCTTATCGTACCCATTGCTTTACTTAGTTTTTTTGCCAACGAAGCCATTGGTAGTTTGTTGGCTAGAGAAAACCCAGTTGTCAGAGATTATGTCTGGCATATATTTCTTATCGGTTTGGCCATGGCTTATTTTGAGGTTTTCTATGCCTGGGTGCGTGTTCGTATGAAATCTGTTTTCGGAAATTTCATGAAGGAGATTTTTTGTAGGGTTTGTCAATCCATACTTCTTGTATTATTCGTTTTCGATTATATCGA
Organism: Maribacter sp. MJ134; assembly: GCF_003970695.1. Classification (NCBI taxonomy): domain Bacteria; kingdom Pseudomonadati; phylum Bacteroidota; class Flavobacteriia; order Flavobacteriales; family Flavobacteriaceae; genus Maribacter; species Maribacter sp. MJ134. The sequence goes on along the minus strand of NZ_CP034570.1, from coordinate 1,391,617 downwards.
AATAGAATTCTTTATCAATGCAGTAGTGGTAAGTTATTTACTCCGTATGCTTATTATGAAATTCTACGCCTATCGATTGCACATGCCAAAGTTAATATGGAATATTCCCGGGAATTGGCGAGATATCGTAAAGTATAGTGCGCTGATTATTCTAGGTGGTTCTACGGCCATTGTATTGATGGAAATAGATAAGGTAATGTTGAACAACTTCTTACCTATAGCCAATGTTGCCTATTATGGTGTTGCCGGTTTTATAGCCGTTTCCATAGCGGTTCCGGCTAGGGCCATGCATCAAATTACTTATCCCATGACGGCGGAATATCTCAATAGAAACGATGTATTCTCCTTAAAAGGGCTGTACCAGAAAAGTTCATTGACCCTTTTTATAATTTCCGGCTTGCTGTTTCTTCTTATTATTTTGAATCTAAATGATTTGTATAAGTTATTGCCAGATGGTTATGCCGGAGGGTTCTTTATTGTTTTTTGGATAGGCCTGGCTAAAGTATTTGATGCGCTTCTGGGCAATAATAATTCCATACTCTACAATTCGGACTACTATCGTTCTATATTGTTTTTTGGAGTTTTACTGGCCCTTATGGCCATAGGACTAAATCTTTGGTTAATTCCTACTTATGGTTTAAATGGAGCTGCCATAGCCAGTTTTTCTGCTTTTTTTGTGTACAATTGCCTAAAGCTGTATTACGTGAAGTTAAAATTTCAAATCTCCCCATTTACAAGGGAAACAGTAAAGGTATTTTCCTTGTTGCTTGTATTGGGCGCTATCTTTTATTATTTACAGTTTTCTTTTCATCCTATTTTGAATATTGCCTTAAAAAGTGCTTTGCTCGTTCTTATGTACACCTTTATTCTATATCGATTTAAGATATCTGAAGATGTTTACGGGATACTTTCTAAATTTCTTAAAAAATAAATGCTGGTAATAGCTAGTCACGCGGTACCTGTCTTGGAAAACCCGGTTCGATTACAAGAATATGGTGTAGGGATTTTTGACGTATTAGTGACCAAATCAGCTTTAAAAAAAGCGATTAAAAAGGAATTGATTCTAGTTAATGAGACAGTTGGAAGTACGGCTACATTTATCAAGGGCGGGGAGCAAATCGAATTACTTGCCTCTAGTCGTAATAGTCTAGCGCGGAGGTTACTATTAAATTTAGAGGTAGTTTACGAAGACGATTACTTGGCTATCATTAATAAACCTGCGGGGATATTGGTGAGCGGTAATAGTTTTAAAACGGTAGCTAATGCCCTAGCTCAGAACCTAATGCCCAGCCAAGAAGCCGATGCCGTAATGCCGCAACCAGTGCATCGACTTGATTATCCGACAACGGGATTATTGCTAATCGGAAAAACGAGCAGAAGTATTATGCTTTTAAGTAAACTATTTGAAGAAAAGAAAATCAGCAAGGTTTACCACGCTGTTACCATTAAGGATATGAAAAGAAAGGGTCTACTACAATACCCGGTAGACGATAAAGCGGCTGAATCTGAATTTGAAGTGCTACAAGTGATACCATCAGAAAGGTTTGAATTCTTAAACTTAGTGAGACTAAAACCTAGCACAGGAAGAAGACATCAGCTTCGTAAGCATCTTTTGACCCTAGGTAATCCTATTTTGGGAGATGCAGTCTACGCTTTCGATGATTTAATTCTAAAGGGAAAGGGTTTGTACCTCCATGCCAGCGAGCTCAAGTTTGTTCATCCTTTCACAAAAGAAGAATTGATTATTAAATGTAGACTTCCAAAAAAGTTCGGGAAGTTGTTTAAAATTGTTTTGTGAGAAGTAATAACTGATCAAACCATATTCGCTTTAAACGGAACATTCTTCTGTACTCAGGGTTAATTCAAGTTGCTATTTTGAAAACTCAAAATAGAGTTCATAAAAAAAGCCCCGCAGTGAAATGGTTTCACTACGGGGCTAAACAACTAACCAACCTAAAAACTATTTTTATAGTCTTCTACTATTTCTTGTAGTAGCGGACCTTGAGTTACTTCTTGTGTTTCTGCTAGGAGCTTTAGCTTTACTCACTGACCTTGATCTTGTGCTTCTACTTACCGTAGATCTTGATCTAGAAGGAGCTTTGCTCGTAGCTCTAGTATTAGAACTTCGCTGCGTTCTTTGTTGTGCAACACTTCTCTGTGTTCTACCTTGAGTGCTACGTACGTTAGAACTTCTACTAACAGGTTTCTTATACGTGGTAGTACTTCTTTTTATTGTGGTACTTCTAGGAGTTCTAGTTACCTCTCTTTTGGTAACCGTTCTTCCTTGATTACCTCTTACCGCGTTGTTATTTCCACGTTTTACCGTAGATGTACTTCGTCTGGTAGAAGTAGTTCTTGAGACATTGTTGTTCCTATTAGAACGTGCGGTGCTATTAGAAGCAACACTTCTCCCGTTTCTTAAACCATCATTCCTTTTGGAAATGGTGTTTCCCCTATTGGAATTATTTCTTTTGGCAACACTTCTATTGCTTCTGAACGAGTTGTCACGTACCGCAACTCTCCTGTCATTTCTATAGATATTAGCTCTTTCTCTACGAACCTTGTTATACCTGTGCTCTCTTCCAATCTGTACATAAGACCTTCTGAAGTTGTTTCTATAAGGATTATAGTAGGTATATCTAATTGGTGCATAGAATCTTCTATAAGGTCTATTCAACACAAAGCTAAATCCTAAGGCCGGTCTTGCGAACCATCTATGAAACGGTCGGTAAACATAATGTCTGTTATATACGTTGATGAAACCAACATGATGGTTGAAAAACCCGCTGTTATTATAAAATACGGTCATACCACCCAATCTTCTAACTCTTCCGTTCCTGTAACGGATATCTACATCACCAATTTGATTTACACGTCCGTAGAAATCGTAAAAAATGGGTACATTTTCTACTTGTATTACTGCTCCGTAATCATCATACTGGGCAAAAGGGCTATAATCAAAGCCAGAATTAAATGTAATCCCGTTTCTTCTGCCTATAACTTGATTTTCAATATAAAAATCAAATTCACCATCTGGGAATACTGAAAACGTAATGCCATTTTCAACAAAGATGAAAGAGTTGTTGTTATAATAAGCATTGCGTGTTGCAACCTTATCTTCTATTGTACTTTTGGCAACAACACCTGTGGTGCCTAAAAGCATCGCCGTAAAAAGGAGTACTAAATTTTTCATGATATAAGGTTTTAAATTCAGAATGTAATTATTCACATTCACTTACCTAATACCAAACAGCGTGCCAAAAAATATTAATTAAATTTAAACATCTAATTATCAATTACTTAAATTAAATTGACATTAAGGTTTTTACTATTTCAGTTCTTATAATTTCTCCTTTAAATACTTCGCCGTAAAAGATTTTTTATTTTTCGCGACTTCTTCCGGTGTACCTTCTGCCAGTAATTGACCACCATTTTCGCCACCTCCAGGTCCAAGGTCAATAATATAGTCCGCACATTTGATCAGCTCAATATTATGTTCTATCACCACAATGGAATGTCCTTTTTTAATAAGGGCATTAAAAGAGGTCAATAGTTTTTGGATATCGTGAAAATGAAGTCCAGTTGTGGGTTCGTCAAAAATAAAGAGCGCCTTGTCTTTTGTAGTCCCTTTTACTAAAAAAGATGCTAATTTTATCCGCTGTGCCTCTCCACCGGATAGGGTAGAAGAGGACTGCCCCAAGGTAACGTAGCCCAAACCTACGTCCTGTAACGGCTTTAGTTTCTTTACAATTTTAGTTTGCTCGCCGGTTTCAAAAAAGGTGATGGCGTCATCAATGGTCATATTAAGGACATCATCAATATTTGCATTATTGAAGGTTACTTCCAAAACATCTTTTTTAAAACGCTTACCCCCACAAGTATCACATTCTAGATGAACATCGGCCATGAACTGCATTTCTACCGTGATTTCCCCCTCGCCCTTACATTTTTCGCATCGGCCACCATCAACATTAAAAGAGAAGTGTTTGGCTTGGTAATTCCGGATTTTACTTAGTTTTTGTGCCGCAAACAGATTTCGGATATCGTCATATGCCTTTATATAGGTAACCGGATTGGACCTAGAAGACCTTCCAATAGGGTTTTGGTCTACGAACTCTACGTGTTTAATATGCTTGTATTTACCCTCTACTGCCGTAAACTGACCCGCTTTTTCACCATAACCACCAACTTCTTTTAAAATGATAGGATAGAGCAGCTTTTTTACTAAGGTACTTTTACCACTGCCGGAAACTCCGGTCACAACGGTTAACATATCTAGGGGAAAGGTGACATTGATATTTTTGAGGTTATGTTCCCTGCAGCCTTTGATTTGAATATGATTTTTGGAAGTACGTCGCTCGGACGGAACTTTTATCACCTTGGTACCATTAAGATAACTTGCGGTAAGGGACGTAGATTTTAATATCTTGGCAAGGGTTCCCTGCGCAACTATATGACCACCATGGGTTCCTGCCTCGGGACCAATATCTATAACTTCATCTGCGGCTTTCATAATATCCTCGTCGTGTTCGACCACGATAACCGTATTACCAAGATTTCTTAGTGAAATAAGTACTTCAATAAGATTTTCGGTGTCTTTTGGATGAAGCCCGATACTAGGTTCGTCCAATATATACATGGAACCGACCAAACTACTGCCTAATGAAGTGGCCAGATTTATACGTTGACTTTCTCCCCCGGATAAGGTATTGGATTTTCTATTTAAGGTCAGATAATTTAATCCTACTTTGTCCAAAAAGCCCAATCGTGTATTGATTTCTTTAAGCAAACGGTCAGCAATTTGGGCATCATTCTTACTTAGCTCTAGTCTACTAAAAAAGATAATGAGCTTTTCAATAGATAGTCCCACTAGTTGCGATATGGATTTTCCACCTACTTTTACATAATCCGTCTCTGGTCTTAGGCGCTTACCGTTGCAGATATTACATTTGGTTTTTCCGCGGTAGCGGGACAACATAACCCTATTCTGTATCTTATAACTTTTCTCCTCTAGTGTATCAAAAAATTTATGCAGGCCAATAAAATGATCATTACCGCTCCAAACCAATTCCTGTTGTTCCTCATTCAGTTCAAACCAAGGTTTGTGAATGGGAAAATTATATTTGTAAGCGGAATTTACCAACTGGTCCCTATACCAGCTCATACTTTCGCCGCGCCATGGAAACACGGCATTTTCATAGATAGAAAGTGCGGTATTAGGTATCACCAAGTCTGCGTCTATTCCTATGACATCACCATAGCCTTCGCATTTTGGGCAAGCCCCATAGGGATTGTTAAAACTAAAAAGATGCACATTCGGTTCCAAAAATTGCATCCCGTCCAATTCAAATTTGTTGCTGAACAATTGCTGTTTTCCATCTTCCAGTTTCTCAATAATACATTGTCCCTTACCTTCAAAAAACGCAGTGTCCACTGCATTTGCTAATCTGTTGTAAAAATCTTCATCATTTTTAGTGATGATACGGTCAACAACTAGGTCGAATTCTTTTTCAATGTTCTCAGGCGCCTTATCTATTCTTAAAACTTCACCTTTGTACTTTATGCGCGCATAGCCCTGCTTTGAGAATAATTGAAGGGATTTTAGCGTATCTCTATCTTCTCTGATTACAATTGGAGCAAGAAGTAGTAGTTTGGTGTTTTCTTGGAACTTTTTAATGTACTCAATAACATCCGTTACCGTATTCTTCTTTACTTCATTTCCTGAAACGGGCGAAAAAGTTTTTCCGATCCGTGCATACAGCAACTTAATGTAGTCATAAATTTCCGTGGTCGTACCTACCGTAGACCTTGGATTGGTAGAATTTACTTTCTGCTCTATGGCAATGGCGGGAGCTATTCCTTTTATATAATCTACTTTTGGTTTATCTAATTTGCCTAAAAACTGTCTGGCATAAGAAGACAGACTTTCTACATAACGTCGTTGACCTTCGGCATAAAGGGTATCAAAAGCCAGACTAGATTTTCCGGAGCCGGACAACCCCGTAATAACGACTAACTTATTTCTAGGTATTACGACATCAATATTTTTAAGGTTGTGCAGTTTTGCACCCTTAATTATGATATTCTCTTTAGGGTTTACTTTAGCAATTGAAGGCATATTTTTCTCTAAGTTCGCAAAGATACAATATGGCCTATTCAATAGCCAGTAAAAGTCTTTTAGGATTTTAAACCCCTTATTTTTTTGGCATTTCTTTGGGAATATTTATTTTTTTCTATCTTTGACATTCATAAAAATTCAATACGCCTATAGCGCACCTTTACTTTTTAAGTTAGAATAGTAACCCACAAGGCCCTTGTTCATTTGAACTTGGGGTCAACTTTTAACCACAAAAAAGTAAAGCTATGGAAGCACAAATTGAAGATTCCCAACTTGTTAAAGAATATATAAACGGTAATGAAAGAGCCATTGGTGTTCTTATCAAACGTCATAATGCCCGGCTCACGGGATTTATTTATTCCAAAGTAGGTGATCGCGAACTAACGGAGGATATTTTCCAAGATACTTTTATGAAGGTTATACGTACCTTAAAACGTGGTGCCTACAGTGAGGAAGGTAAATTTCTGCCTTGGGTAATGCGTATTGCCCATAACCTTATTATAGACCATTTTAGAAAAAACAACAGGATGCCCATGTTTGAGGGCGCAGACAGTTTTAATATTTTTTCCTTAATGGGAGACGAACGCCTCAATGCAGAAAAACAATTGATAAAAGACCAAATAGATTCTGATTTGACTAGGATGATTAAGGAATTGCCACAAGATCAGCAAGAGGTCCTACAAATGCGTATATATAAGGATATGAGTTTTAAGGAAATTTCCGATAATACAGGTGTTAGTATTAATACCGCACTTGGAAGAATGCGCTACGCCTTAATTAACCTGAGAAAGCTTGTTGAAGCAAATAGTATTGTTTTAACGAATTAATTGGCCACAGGTCGAGCAGATCTACTATATTTATTTCCTTGCCGTTCTCTAATTGAACCAAAACGAAAGTAGTATGGAAGAATTATACGCTAAGAAAAAAGACCAGTCTAAATCAGTTGAAGCTAAACCTGAAACAATACAATTTTTATTAAACTACTCAAAGTCGCTGAAAATTACCGAAGCAAAAGGAATAAAATTTGAAAGCAACTTGAATTAAATTAACTAATTATCTCTTCAATATAAATAACCCTAAGGATTTTCCTTAGGGTTTCTTTTTTTAAGAATGACTTGACGCCTATTGTTTCTTTACTACATATCCATTGGAATCAAGTTCTGTCACCACTTTCTCACGCAACTAGTAAAGTATCCATTTATTGTATTGAAAAATAGGTTTTCGTTGTTTCACATCATAAAAAGGCTATTTGACAACATACTTTTTTGAGAAGGAGCGGTTTTATATAGTTTTATCCCAGAAATAAATAACTAATTACAATTACTAACAAGATGCCCAAATCTTTAATCCAAAAGAAAATGACTAATATGAAATTACAAATTGAAGACTCAGAATTAGTAAGAGATTACATCAGCGGAGACGAGAAGGCTCTAGAAGTACTTATTAATAGACATAACCAACGTATAACAAGCTTTATTTATTCTAAAGTTTTGGATCGGGATATCACCGAGGATATTTTTCAAGATACTTTCATAAAGGTTATAAAGACATTAAAAAAAGGTACTTATAGTGAAGAGGGTAAATTTTTGCCGTGGGTAATGCGTATCTCGCACAACTTAATTATAGATCACTTTAGAAAGAACAAAAGAATGCCAATGTTTGAAGGAAGTGATGACTTCAATATCTTTTCAGTTATCGGTGATGACAAATTAAATGCGGAAAAGCAGCTAATTAAAGACCAAATAGATACAGATTTACGTTATTTGGTAGAAGAATTACCGGATGATCAAAAGGAGGTTTTAGTAATGCGCATCTATAAAGATATGAGCTTTAAAGAAATTTCTGAAAACACTGGAGTCAGTATAAATACCGCTCTTGGGAGAATGAGATATGCACTGATTAACCTTAGAAAGATAATTGAGAAAAACAATATAGTTCTTACCAACTAGATTCTTCAAAAACAACATAAACAATATTTCCTTTTTAGTTGCGTTATTTAAAATGTAACAACGTTGGAAATATGGAAAAAATTTACTCTAATTATCAAGAACAGACCGAGTTTAATAAAGTTTGTCCTAAAACTATCAATTTTTTATTGAGTTTTTCACAGGCACTTTATGACATTGAATACAAAAATTTGAGGTTTGAAACCTTTTTAAATTAATAAAGACCCGCTATTTGCGGGTCTTTATTTTTTTATAGTAGTCATCCAAAACAGTTTTTCTTCCTATTGTTTTGGTAATGATATCATTATTCAAATCCCAACCTCTCGCGGGAGAGTAATCTCTTCCGTACCAAATTATTTGTAAATGCAAATCATTCCATAATTCCTTTGGGAATAGCCGTTTTGCATCTTTTTCTGTTTGTACCACATTTTTGCCATTGGTAAAACCCCATCTATACATGAGCCTATGAATGTGGGTGTCTACTGGAAAAGCAGGTATGCCAAAGGCTTGCGAGACAACTACGCTGGCCGTTTTATGACCTACAGCCGGTAATTCTTCTAATAATGCTATATCCCTTGGAACTTCGCCATCGTATTTATCAATTAAAATTTTTGAGAGTCCATGAATACCTTTAGACTTCATTGGTGATAACCCTACAGGACGTATGATATCCCTAATTTCCTCAACGGATAGTTTTACCATATCATAAGGATTATCCGCTTTTTCAAAAAGTAACGGGGTTATCTTATTTACTCGGATATCCGTACTTTGGGCGGACATTAAAACTGCAATTAGTAATGTATACGGATCCTTATGGTCTAAGGGAACAGGAATTACGGGGTAAAGTTCCTGTAGTTTGGTAATCGCAAAATTAACTTTTTCAGCTTTAGTCATATTTGTTTAATTTTACATATTATTTGTTAAACATAATTAATAATAGAATAACTATGAAAACATTAAAAGCAGGTGATAAAGTCCCTGCATTTTCGAGCACCGATCAAGATGGCAATACTATACATTTATCTGATTATTCCGGTAAAAATTTGGTGGTTTTTTTCTATCCTCGTGCAAATACTCCAGGTTGTACGGCTGAAGCCTGTAATTTAAGGGATAACTATAAAGAGCTGCAAGATGCTGGTTATGAGTTGCTTGGAGTAAGTGAGGATTCTCAAAAAAAGCAGGCGAATTTTAGAAATAAGTATGAATTTCCTTTCCCATTACTTGCGGATGAGGACCATACCGTTATCAATGCTTTTGGAGTTTGGGGTCCTAAAAAATTCATGGGTAGGGAGTATGATGGTATTCATAGAATGACCTTTGTTGTAGATGGTGAAGGTAAGGTGAGCAGGGTTATTGAGAAGGTGAAAACCAAAGACCACGCTGCACAACTTTTAGCGTAACCCATAAAAAAAGCCCCTTTAAAAGGGGCTTTGATAATTTACCGGACTTAGTTACTTTGCTTCTGAAATCTGTTCCGTGTCTTTTCTGGTGAAGAGTTTTTTCTCTTTAATAATTTCAGCAATACCTTCTGGTAACATCTCCTCCCAACCATCTTCTCCGTTGATGATTCTTTTGAGTACATCCCTAGAGAAAATATGCATTATTTCTGGCTCATAGTCAATAATGTCCATCACCTTTCCATTGTATTTGAAGAATTTGTAAAGTTCTTTCATTCGTGGATGCACCTTCACATTATTACTGGTCATTACTTGCCCAGTTTCGGTATTCTTCATAGGATAGAGATACACTTGTAAATCTTTAAAGAAAAGCTTTCCAAAGGCTTCCAAAATGCCCCCACTTAAGTGGCGATAATATTTCTCATCGAAAATGTCTACCAAATTGTTCACGCCCATGGTAAGGCCAATTCTATTTTTAGTATAGTTATGTAGGTATTCAACAAGCTTATAATATTCTTGGAATTTTGAAATCATTACCGAATGTCCCAATGAACAGAGTAGTTCTGCACGGTCCATAAAATCCTGCTCATCAATTTCTCCTGACGCCTTGAGGTTGGATAGGGTAATTTCAAAAATAACGATGCTATTGTCCTGGTCTACTTGAGGGTCACGAATAAAAATATCATATGACTTCTCGAACATATCCAGATTTACCTTGGTAACGGGCCTAAAACTACCACGAAGTGCAAGAATATTCTTTTTGTAAAGTACAGCTGCGGGTAATACGTTATTACCATCCGGACCAAACATCACCGCATCGGTCATATCGTTCCTAATCAGCTGTAAACTCATCAACCTGTTATCTACATCCTTAAAACTTGGACCATTAAAATTGACCATGTCAATTTCTACGGTATCCTTATCGATATGATCGTACAAGTATTTAAGCATTTTCTTAGGCTTATGATACTTGTAAAATGCTCCATAAATAAGGTTAACACCCAAAATCCCTAAAGTTTCTTGTTGTAATCGTGCTTCATTCTGTTTAAAACGGATATGAAGGATTATTTCATCGAATTCTTTCTGATTAGGGTCTAATTGGTAGCGAATACCTACCCAACCGTGTCCCTTATATCGTTTTGAAAAATCAATCGTAGCAACGGTGTTCGCATAGGAAAAGAACAGTCTTTCCGGATGCTTTTCCCTACTAATACGCTCTTCCATCAAATTCATTTCATGAGAGAGCATGGTTTTCAGCCGTGCCTGGGTAACATACCTACCGTCCGCTTCTATACCATATATGGCATCACTGAAATCCTTATCATAGGCACTCATGGCTTTGGCAATAGTACCTGAAGCCCCTCCCGATCTAAAAAAATGACGTGCCGTCTCTTGGCCTGCACCAATTTCCGCAAAGGTTCCGTAAATGTCGGGGTTTAAGTTTATTCTTAAAGTTTTTGCCTTTATGGAAGGAATGTTTTCAAAGGCACTATCTCTCTTTAGAACTGAAGCCATTATTTTATGAATTTGCTTTTAACAAAGTTAAAAAGAACAAACTACCTACAGCCTAAACCATAAGAAAATTTGCAATTAGTTTTAAGGGTCTGTCCTTTGTTTTATATTCTTGGGATTACTGTTATAAAACGTCTAATGCTTTGATTTATTCTTGGTAGCTCATAATCAAATATAACTTAACTTTGTTTTGGATGAACGAGACACTTAAAATCACTTTTTTAGGTACCGGAACTTCGCAGGGTATTCCTATAATCGGGAGTAAACACCCTGTTTGCTTAAGTAATGACCCTAAAGATAAAAGACTTAGGGTATCCGTTTTACTTTCATGGGACACCTATAATTTCACTATTGATTGTGGACCAGATTTTAGACAACAGATGCTTACCCATAATGTTTCCAAACTAGACGGTATTTTGTTCACCCATGAACACTCCGACCATACGGCTGGTATAGATGATATTAGACCATTCTTTTTTAGGCAGGGAGACATTCCTATTTATGCCCGTAAACGCGTGGTGAAAGCCTTAAAACGTCGTTTTGATTATATTTTTAATAAAAAAGAAAGATACCCCGGTGCACCGGCAGTAACGGTGAACATCGTTAAGAAAAACAGCACTTTTGAACTTGGTGGAATGACGGTAACTCCTATACAAGCGTTACATAATAGATTGAAGATTTTTGGGTATCGTATAGGGGATTTTACCTATCTCACGGATGTAAAATCCATGGAGAAAAAGGAAATGGATAAAATTATTGGCTCAAAAGTTTTAGTGGTCAATGCACTGCGGATAGAGGCACATCAATCTCATTTTAACTTAGAGGAAGCCCTGGATTTTGTAAACAAAGTAAAGCCAGAGAAGGCATACTTTACACATATTAGCCATCTTTTGGGTTTCCATGCGGAGGTAGAAAAAAATCTTCCTGAAAATGTACATTTAGCTTATGATAATCTCACTATTGAACTATAATTTATGAAAAGTAAAATTTTTCTTTACCTATTTATTTTTGTATCACTTATATGCCTCTACCTATTCGTAAGTAGTGGTAAAATGGCGGATGCCAACAATACGAGCATCGAAAAATTTAAACAAGAGGTTGTGGGTTTAAAGGATTCCATTCAGCAGTCAGAACTGCGTGTTTTAGAGATGCAATACTTTTCTTTGGAAAACAATGATGATGCGCTGGCATACTATGAACATCTAGAGCTTGAAAATCCCGCTGGATATATTGCCGATAAATTGTTGGAAACGAACGAGTCTGCCGGAGATAATCCTTTAATTCCTTATGCCGGTATGCAAAGCGATTTTAAAATCAATAAAATAAAAGTGTTGAACCACAAATGGATATTGACCGATTTTTCCGATGGAAAATACTGGGGTGAACTTCTTATTAAATACGAACTAAAAGATGATTTGGGAGTTGATTTTACGCTAATGGACCATTTGCTATATACAAAAAGTAATTAGAGCTTTTTTTCTAGCCAACTTTTAAAGGAATAGAAATTTTGTGGTGCTACTCCATGTCCTGTTGGGAATTCTTCAAAAACATGTGGTATTTCTAATTGAGATAGAACATCTGGTGCCTTCTGAGCCCATGCTATTGGTATTACTTGGTCTACTTGACCGTGAGAGGCGTAAATCTGTAAGCCCGAATGGTCTTTGCTTTGATAATCTTCTGTTAGAATTCCTTCGTTGATATAGCCACTCAGGGCAATTACGTTTTTAATTTTTTTCGGGTAGGAGAGGGCTACGGCGTAGCTTAGAATAGTTCCTTGACTAAAACCTAATAAGGAAACATTGTGTGTATCTAGATTATAGGTCTTACAGGCCTCTTCTACAAAGGCAAGTATTTTATCCCTAGAGGCAATGGCCTGTTCGTCATCGCTCCATTTTCCGTTTTGGGCATCAAAATTTATGGCATACCACGCATAACCAAAGGGTTGTAATGTATATGGTGCCCTAACTGAAATAATACACAATTCGGTAGGCAGTTCTTCCGCAAAAGAAAAAAGGTCTTCTTCATTACTTCCATACCCATGTAATAAAAAAAGAACCGGAGCCTTTTCACTTTTTAAAGAGGAGGGTCTAATGATGTGTTCTAAAGATAGGGGAGCTGTTGTCATCTTATTGTATTACTGTATAAATGTAAACCATTTCTGAAAATAGGGGCCTAAAACGGGTACTTCCAATTTTTTATTGCTGAGGACACCGCTAAAGCCGTATACCCATAGAATGGAATAGCAAAGAAATAAGCCAAAGAAGGAATATAAGTTTCCCCAATTATTGGAGAGAATACCAAAAGCAATAAAAAGCAAATGCAACCCAAAGGCTTGCCTCGTATGAAACCTTGCAAAATCATGCTTTGGTTCCGAATTCATGGATAGAGCAATTAATGCACCCACTATGGTTAGGTATGCTACGATGGCCGTAGTTTTTCCTTCGACTTTTTTTGAATCAGCCATATTAAAAATTTAATGTCAAAGCATCTTCAACCATAGATCCCAATACTTTTCCTTTTATTGATTTACCTAAGAACATGCTATTCTTTGAGGAGCTCATAATAAGGTCCTTAGAAAATTCGTATTCGGTATCCGGTTCAAAAAGAGTTAAGCAAGCCAAAGCACCTTCCTTGAGTTCCGGAGTGTCCAAACCAAATACTGAACGACCTTTGGTAAGAATTTTTATCACTTCTTCTAGTTCAAATAACGTACGCAAGGAACCAAAAAAGCTTTCTAGGCCAATGGTGCCGAAAGCGGCATTGTCAAATTCTACCTGTTTTAGTTCTATGTTCAATGGCGTATGGTCCGATGTCACAAAATCGATAGTACCATTCTTTACCCCTTTCAATAAAGCGTTTCTATCTCCTTTTGTTCTTAAGGGCGGCATTACCTTATAATCCGTATCAAAATCTATTAAACTATCATCCTTGAACAATAGATTATGGATGGCGACGCTGCAGGTCACGTTCAATCCTTTTTTCTTGGCCGATGCGATAAGCTTAACTGAATTTTCTGTGCTAACGGTCGGTATGTGAAGTTTGCCTCCCGTATACTCGAGTATGAACAAATCTCGTACTATCTGAAGTTCTTCTGCCAAGGCAGGTATGCCTTTTAGACCCAACTTTGTACTGGTAATCCCTTCGTTAACGATTCCTTTTCCTGCAATTTTTTTATCTAACGGAAAAGAGCATACGATTCCGTTAAAATTTTGCGCGTATTGCAAGGCAATTTTTAGCAAATTTGGGTTTGAAACAGCCGCTTTATAGTCGTAAAATCCAACAGCACCGGCGTTCTTCATATCGTACAACTCCGCTAAGACTTCACCTTCGCCTTTCACGGTAAGGTTTCCCAAAGGATGCAATCTGGTTAGGGCGTCCTTCGCAGCATTTTTGAGGAATATAATGTCCGAACTACTGTCTGGAACAGGATTACCTGTGGGGTTCAGTATAATATCCGTAAAACCGCTACTAGCGGCGGTCTTCAGACCATTAACTATGGTCTCTCTCTCTTCATGGCCAGGCTCACCAAAGCTCACACTACTATCAAACCACCCTAATGATACGTGCAGATTTTTATAGGATACTACCTTTGTTTTTGTAGGAGGGTCAATCCGTGAAGCAATCTTTTGTATAACGCCATTGGTAATTAAAATATCCCTTTTCTTAAGGTGGATATCCTTTGTACCGGGATTTATAATCTTTGCCGATTTTATGAGTACGTTCATGCGCTTAGTTGCTCGTTCATTTTGAAGTTACTTTAAAAATCTTTGGAGAATGGTTTCTATAAAAACGAACAATAATGCTAAAATAGCAAACCATTTCCAAAACTCGTTTATGGTATTTTCTTTTTGACTGGTTTCAAAAAAGTCGGTGATAGAACTACTTACAATTGTTGAAGTCCCGGCACCCAGTTCTAGGTAAGACAAGTCACTTTCTTTTCTATCGTAATTGAAACTTATATTGCGCAAAACCTGGTCATTGTCCAGTATTCGATAAACACCGCTTTTTGTTGGATTATCATCAAACAACAATCGTGTCTTTTTAGGAAGAGCTCTTTGCTGGGGAATAAACTCGTAATCCTCACCTAGCAATTTCAGTACGTTGTCTTTGTTCAATACGTAGGGCACATCTACCTGTGTCCGTTTACCAATAACATGGTATAGTTCCGAAGATTTTAGACTGTTGGCCCCTATATTGTAAAAAGTAGGGACTATCAATGGGGAATTTTTAAAATTGGTGTCCTCTAAGGAGGCAGCAAACATATAAACATTATCCCTGCCTATCAAGAAAGGAGCCTTATTCTGCAATGAAAGTGCCGCAGTAGCATTCGTCCTTATGGGGTAGTACGCTTTTACGGTAGGATATTGAAAATTGGAGACGTTTTTTTGGAATACATTATAATAAAGGGGATGTTCAAATGTTATGTTGGATATGGCTACTTCTTGATTTATTTTAGTATCAAAAGTCGTATTTAAATAGAAGGATAATAACCGATTGTATGCGGCCAAATCTATTTTTTGCGCAGGAATAATTGCCAAGCTTCCGCCATCGTCAGTGAACGAACGTAACGCCGTTATAAGACCGGATGGAATTTCCGTAAGCTCATTAAGGACAATAAGATTGTAGGTTTCCAGGGCTCCGTAGTTTAGTTGATTTAAGTTTGTCTTTTGGTATTGAAACTGTGGTGCGATAAAAATTCTTTTCAAATAGTTGGGCGTTGTTCCAATGTCTAAAACCTTAATCTGCTCTGGGGCATTGATGTTGAAGTAAAATTCGTTATCATAGGTGAGCCCATTATCTGCAAGCACTATCCTGCCGTTTATCTCTTCATCTGAAGGAATCGAAAACAAGACCTTGGCCTTATTGTTCGTATCAAAATTGGCTGCCGTTTTTGCAATTAATTTATTACCATTATACAGGGACACGGCCGTGGTCTCTACGCTATAATTTGAGCTGACCAACGCTGTTAAATCCAAGCTACCGTTTTCATTGGGATTGAGATAAATGGAATCGATTGTGATGTTTTCTACTTTTTCTTTAAGTGGATTGATGTAATAAAGATTTGTCGTGGCATTGCTATCATTGGGCAAGTCGCCTAAACGCTGTTGAAAATCGGATATAATAATAGTGTTTCTCTGCTTGCTATTATCTTGGCTATAAAGCGTTTTTGCCTTTAGAACAACTTCCTTTAAGGTCAACTGTTCGGCACTGGGCTTCATTTCTAGCAGATCATTCTTAAGGTCACTTATTTCAACATCCAAAAACGTGTTATCGTTAGTGAACAGATGAAACTTTTCATCTTCTGGAACACGTTGTATAAATTCCTGAACGGTATTTTGGAATAAAGTAGCATTCGCTGTCCTGGCATGCATGCTAAAGGAATTATCCAAGTAGAAAACGTTTTCCTTTTCCCTAACCGCATTTTCATTAGCGCTAAAAGGCTGCGCAAATGCTAGGACCAGACCAGATAAGATGCCGAGCCTTGAAAAGAGTAACAGCCATTTTTTTAAGGTGCTACTTTTTCGGGATTTGGAGACCACTTGTTGCAGTAGTTTTACGTTGGTAAACGGTGTTCTCTTAAATCTCCGGAGTTGAAAAAGATGAATAAAAATAGGGATGAGTAGTAGAAAAAGGGCCCAAAGAAATTCTGGATGTTTAAACTGCATTCCTGTTTTTGATTGCTCAAAGATAACTAAAATATAGAAGTTGATTCTTAATAAAATAGACTGTTTAACGCCAAAAGAACCTCGTTGCTAAGTTTCAATTTATGTAAGTTGGTTTAACAGAAAAAGAAATAATCTTTCATGGAGATTTTCCCCTTTTTATTAAAATAGTCATGTATATGCTTTTGTTCCTCTTCGTTGGCAACGGCGATAATACTTTGGGAGTTTGGTATTTTTTCTAAGGAATTTATAGGTAAAAGTGTTTTGCCGTAAATTTCTTTTCCTATTTTTTTGGGATTATTACATATCCATTGAAAGAGAACTTTTCGTTCAATTAATTTTTTCGCTATCGTTTTTCCTTTATTTCCAGCGCCCCAAATAACCAAATTTTCATTGGGATTATAATGTAGTTTAACAAAATAGCGCAGCTTTATATCCAAAAAGTAGTTGTGTGCATAGTGCTCGCTAGTTCTAGAGGTTCTATGATCATAATCCCTCCATAAAAGTAATATCTGTTTACTAGGGATGACTTTAAGCCCATGCTCATAAAACCTAAAAGTTAGATCATAATCTTCCGGATAATCATCAGGTTTAAAGCTTTCGCAGGCATCTAAATCAACTTTATGTAGCATCCAGCACGGGGAGGGGATTACACATTCCTTATACAGTTCCGAGAAGTTCGTGCCTTTTTCGGTCAATGCGTTTAACCATTTTTCGTACCGTTCATAACCGTCTCCAATACCCTTTTCTGAAAAATATTTAACCTGTCCAATAGCAATATGCCCCATTCCGTATTGTTCTAAATCGGCCACCATAAGCTCCAAACGTTTTGGTGTCATTAGGTCATCAGCGTCCATTCTGGTGATAAATTTTCCTTCGCTATAATCATAGGCAGTTCGGAGCGCTTCAATAATTCCCCGTCCGTTAGTATTGAAAACTTTTATTCTTGGATCTTTGTTCGCATATTTTTGAACAATAGCCAAACTCATATCGCTAGAGTTATCATTTACCGCCAAGACTTGCCAGTTTGTAAAGGTCTGTGAGATAATAGAATCTAGGCAAGCTTCCAGGAAAGGGGCGGTGTTTTTAAAAGGGATGAGTATACTTACCAAAGGTACTTCCATGTTTTATGCTAGTATTGGGAAAAAGTAACAAGGATAAATGTAATAGGCAATAATATATACCCTTTAGTTCGTTTTAATTATAGATTTATTTACCAAAAAGACTTTAATAGATAGAAAAAGCTTTCTATATTTGCACCCGCATTCAGGGAATACCTGATGAGACACTTGGAGAAATGGCAGAGTGGTCGAATGCGGCAGTCTTGAAAACTGTTGAGGGTCACACCTCCGGGGGTTCGAATCCCTCTTTCTCCGCAAAAGAAACCCGAAACGAAAGTTTCGGGTTTTGTATTTTACGGCATGAGCCAAATTTATTTGAGCGAAATAACCTAAAATACAAAACCGACCAAGCGTAGCTTTGGAGTTGGTTTTATGCTTGCTCAGGACTTCCTTTTGGGATGCACGGAGTGAATCCCTGTTGTTTTCGATTGTGCCTTTTTGCATGGGAAACCAACCAAACGTAGCTTTGGTGTGGGTTTTGTGTTTGCCAAGGATTCCTTACTGGGAACACCGAACGTAATCTTGCTATCCACGAGAATAATTATTTCCTAGTTAAATACCGTACAACCCTTTATTTTTGCATTATGGAGGAATGGTATCATTACCCCTTGCTGGTCGTAGTGGGTTTTGCTGTAGGTTTTATTAACACGGTCGCTGGCGGCGGGTCCTTACTATCGCTCCCCGTTCTCATATTTTTAGGACTTCCTTCGAATATTGCCAACGGTACCAATAGGGTTGCTATCGTTATACAGACTGCGCTCGCCACGGCAGGTTTTAAGAGTAAGGGAGTTTCCACTTTTCCCTTTAATGCCTATTTGGGAATAGCTGCATTTCTTGGTTCAATTATTGGCGCCTACATTGCGGTGGATGTCAAAGGGGAGGTATTCAATAGAATTTTAGCTATAGTTATGATTTTGGTGGTGTTCATCATCGTCTTCAGTCCAAAAATTAATTTTAAGGATGTAGAAGAGCGGCTTACCGGAAAATACCTTTGGATAGGAATCGTAGTATTTTTCTTTTTTGGAATTTATGGCGGATTCATTAACGCAGGCCTTGGTTTCCTTATGATTTTATTTTTACATTACGTTAATAGAATGTCTTTGGTACGTTCCAACGCTACCAAGGTTTCGGTCGTTTTTCTATATATGATTTCTGCCTTGGCGGTTTTTGCCTTGAATGATAAGGTAAACTGGAAGATTGGTCTAATTTTGGCTATCGGAAACGGCAGTGGAGCTTGGATTGCAAGTAGATACTCTGTTAAGAAGGGTGACGGATTTATTAAAGTATTTTTAGTGATTATGGTCGTAGCGATGGCCGTAAAACTGTGGTTTTTTTAATTTTATATTGAAGTAATATGCCTGGATTTGAATTGTTTGGAGATAATGAAAAAGCACAAGTACAAACTGTGCTAGATACGGGAGTGCTTATGCGCTATGGTTTTGATGGGATGCGCAACGGACAATGGAAGGCTAAGGAATTAGAAGCCGCTTTGTCCAAAAGAATGGGGACAAAATATGTGCAACTGGTCAGTAGTGGGACTGCCGCACTCACCGTGGCTTTGGCAAGTGCCGGTATTGGAGCAGGGGACGAGGTCATCATGCCAACGTTCACCTTTGTGGCTAGTTTTGAATCTATACTTGCGCTGGGAGCTATACCCGTTTTAGTTGATATTGATGATACTTTAACCTTAAACCCTGCTGCGGTTGAAGCTGCCATAACGGAACGGACCAAGGTAGTAATGCCCGTGCATATGTGTGGTTCCATGGCGGACCTAAGAGCGTTGAAAGCAATCTGTGAAAAACACGGTCTATTACTTTTAGAGGATGCTTGCCAAGCGATAGGAGGTAGTTTTGACGGTAAACCGTTAGGGAGTTATGGAGACTTGGGATGTTTCTCTTTTGATTACGTTAAAACGATTACTTGTGGTGAGGGTGGTGCTTTAATTACCAATAATGAAGAGTTTTATCGCAATGCGGACCACTATTCCGACCACGGCCATGACCATGTGGGAAATGATAGGGGAGCGGAAACGCATCCTTTCTTAGGCTATAATTTTAGAATATCTGAATTAAACGCGGCAGTAGGTTGTGCACAAGTACAACGTTTGGACGAATTTATCGCTATACAAAAGAAAAACTACGGCGTTTTAAAAAACGAAATAGCAGGCGTTAATGGGGTGACTTTTAGAAGGGTGCCTGCCGGAGGGGAAGAGAATTACTCCTTTTTAAATTTCTTCCTTCCTTCGGAAGAAATAGCCAGAAATACACATAAAGCTTTGGTTAATGGAGGTGTTGATGCTTGTTTTTATTGGTTTGATAATAATTGGCATTATTATAAGAAGTGGGAGCATTTGACCAATTTGAAATCTCTAGGAAAGTTACCTAATGAAGTCTCCCATTTTTTGCCGGATTACTCGAAGGCCGATTTTTCCAAATCGGACCAATGGATGGGAAGGACTATCTCCGTTTTGGTAAAACTAAGTTGGACAGAGGAAGAAGTAGCGCAGCGCGCTAAAAAAATGTACTCGATTATTTCTATTATGATCTAATCCCTTTAATCAATAGGTTACGTACTCAACAATCTCCAATCCGTAACCCACGATACCTACACGTTTTCCTTGTCTACTATTGGTCAATAGACGCATTTTGCTGATTCCTAAATCGTGTAGTATTTGCGCCCCGATTCCAAAATCACGCGAATCCATTTCTATTTTGGGCGCTTTAGAAATTCCCTTTTTCTGTAATTCCTGAAGCTCTGCCAACCTATTCAATAAGTTAAGTGATTCTGCATCTTGATTGATAAATACAATAGCGCCTTTACCTTCTTTATTCACAGCATTGAACATATTCTCTAACTTCTGGTCAGGGCTATTGGTCAAGGTGCCTAGAATATCGTTGTTGATTAAGGTGGAGTTAATGCGGGTCAACACCTTTTCATCCTTAGACCAGTTGCCTTTGGTCAGGGCTATATGTACGTGATTATTGGTGGTCTGCTTGTACGCTCGTAACCTGTAATCTCCAAAACGGGTCTTTATTTCAAAGTCGTTCTCCTTATCGATAAGACTGTCGTGTTCCATTCGGTAAGCGACCAAATCTTCAATGGAAACTATTTTAAGGTCAAATTTTTCAGCCACTTTCATCAGCTGTGGTAAACGGGCCATGCTACCGTCATCGTTCATGATTTCAACGATAATTCCAGCGGGCTTTAATCCGGCTAATCGTGCAAAATCGATTGCAGCCTCGGTATGTCCTGTTCTTCGTAGGACACCACCTTCTTTAGCTACTAAAGGGAAAATGTGTCCCGGTCTTGCTAAATCATGCGGTTTGGTTTCCTTATCGGTTAAAGCGCAAACAGTTTTTGAACGGTCCGATGCCGATATTCCCGTGGTAACACCGTTTCCCCTTAAATCTACAGATACGGTGAAGGCAGTCTCCATAGGGTCGGTATTATTGCTGACCATCATGTGGAGTCCAAGTTCTTTACATCTTCCCTCGGTCAATGGCGCACAAATCAACCCTTTTCCGTGAGTTGCCATAAAATTTACGGTTTCTGGTGTGGCCAATTCCGCCGCAGCCAAAAAATCTCCTTCATTCTCCCTGTTCTCATCATCTACCACAATAATGACCTTGCCTTCTCGTATATCGGCAATCGCTTCCTGTATGGTATTCAGCTGAACTGTTTCTGGCATTTGTACTCCCATCTAATCGGTTTCTTTCTTTTTTCGGAACAGATTTTTGAAAAAATCCGTCACCGCACCAAAATTGGTCATTCCTTTATCTTCGGTTGCCCTTTTTGTCAAATAAAAGCCCAAAGGTAGCATAATCAGGGTAGAAACCCATGCCCCTAACATAGGATGAATATTTCCTTCTTTGGCGTAATTGCCTGCAAAAACACCAATGAAATAATACACTAAAAAGAGAACAATGGCAATAACCATTGGAAGTCCCAGGCCTCCCTTTCTGATGATAGCACCCAAGGGAGCTCCAACGAAAAAAAGAATAATACAGGAAAAGGCCAAGGCATATTTATTGTGTAAGGATAAGATGTGGAGGTTGTAGTTCTTATATCTTTTTTGAATTTCATCCTTCTTGCCCGTCACGGAGCCCAGTATTCCCGAGGTCGCATTTTTGGCACTAGTTAGCACTTGTATCCGCTGCCAATCCGGAAAAAGATGTAACAAGTCCGCCTTAATGGAGTCCTGCTTGGGTTTATTCTCTTTAAGCAAGGCTATTTTTGCGGCATTTATCGAGTCCTTTAGTATACGTTCTTTACTCTTTACTATAGAGGTGTCCCTTATGGCTAATGGGGAAAACAGGCCCATTCTGCTAACGATATTCTTGGAAAAAGCACGAACTATCCTAAAATTATCGGTTTTGATAGAATCAATATCTTTTGACAGCCGGCTGATATTTTTCATCTTGGCGGTACTGACATCTCTTTCTTCCTCTAAATCCTCATTGTCCAGTTCCGGCACCTCAATATTCATAATGTAGGTATCAAAACTAGCTTCTGCAAAAGGATATTTAAACTTGTTTTTCTTGCTTTCTATTTCCTCGTAATAATGTCCGTCCGTTAGGACCAACTGAATAATATCGGAAGTTTCACTGCTGATCAATTCTCCTTTTTTGGCCTTGATTACCGTACTATTAATATTAGACTTGGTTTTTTTATGAATGATTACGTTGCGTAAGAAACGATCGTTCTCTCCATATTTTTCATCGACCTTGATGTTCATTCCTTCAAAATCGCTAAAAATACCCTCGGAAACTGCGGCCGCTGGTTTTACCTTGGCAATGTTCTTTCTTAGATTATAGATTTTTCGTTGTGATAGCGGAATAACGTTGTTTGCAAAAAAGAAGGTGACCCCACCTAAAATCGTAACAAAAATGATTAAGCTGAACATAGACCTTTGTAACGATATTCCCGACGCCTTCATTGCGGCGAACTCATAATTTTCGGCAAAGGTTCCAAAAGTAAGTATGGACGATAGCAATACGGTAAGGGGTAGCACTTTCTCAGTTAAATCTGGCATTAAATAGAAAAGGAACTTTCCTATGATAATGATGTCCAAACCTTTACCGGCAAGATCATCAATAAAGAGCCAAATCGTCTGAAATATGAAGATGAACATCAATATAACAAACGAACTGAAAAAATTGAATGCGAACCTTGATAGTATATACCGGTCTAAAATCCTCAAAAGTGCTAATTCTTTATAATGTAGTACCCAGCATCTGTGTACTTCTTTTCATCAAAGGTAAATAAGGTCTCTGAAACAGGCTGATTTGTTTTGAAAGAATTAACGGTAATGGTGGTCTTGGTCCCATTGTTTCCTGTTTCAATGAGTTTGTAGATATGCTTTGTGTTGACATCAATACCTAGTAGCCTACTTTTTATTTCAGAATTGGAATCAATTGGTGTCAATTTTACGTATTGTATTTTTCTACCTTGAACGTTCTGTAAGATATCCCAAGCATAATTATGTCCTTCTTTGTAAAATGTAAGCATTTTGGAAGGCGTTATGGCATCTTCCTCATCAGACTGGTCTTCAATGGTCACTTCTTCATTCTCAGGAACTATAGTGTACACCTTTTTGCCATCGTATAATTGTTGGGAACCCAAATAATTGAAAAGATACTTTTCTCCAGATAGTGTAACGTCTCCTCTTGTTTCTTGTTTAATACCCGCTTCGGCATTATCCAACGCAAATTTAAAATCTACGTAAACATTATCATACCCTTTTACTTTAGTGTATACATCGTCCAATAACGCTTTTGCCTTGGCCGCATCTTGCGCTTGTGCAAATCCTGCGGTTAAAAAGACTACTGTTAAAAATAGGAACTTCTTCATAGTATAATTAATTACTTTCGTTTTCAAAAAATTGTTCTAATGCGATCATATCCGGGATAAGCACTTGTCTCGCCTTGCTACCTTCAAACTGGCCAACGATTCCAGCCGCTTCAAGTTGGTCAATAATCCTACCTGCCCTGTTGTAACCAAGTTTCAATTTTCTTTGTATTAAAGAAGCGGAACCTTGTTGGGCAATTACGATTACTTCTGCAGCTTCTCGAAACATTTTATCCCTATCCGCGATATCAATATCAACACTCGTGCCAGATTCTTCACCCACATATTCGGGGAGTTCGTGGGCCTCTGGATAGGCCCTTTGGCTGCCTATATATTCGGTGATTTTTGCGACTTCCGGCGTATCTACAAAGGCACATTGAATACGGGTTACATCATTGCCTTGGGTGTACAGCATATCTCCACGACCTATAAGTTGGTCTGCGCCCTGTGCATCTAGAATAGTGCGGGAATCTATTTTTGATGTTACCCTGAATGCAATACGCGCAGGGAAATTGGCTTTAATAAGCCCTGTAATTACGTTTACAGAAGGTCTTTGGGTGGCTATTATCAAGTGTATGCCTATGGCCCTTGCCAATTGTGCTAGTCTGGCCACCGGGGTTTCCACCTCTTTCCCTGCGGTCATGATCAAATCGGCAAACTCATCGATTACCAGTACTATGTAAGGCAGAAACTTATGTCCATCGTTCGGGTTGAGTTTTCTTGCTTTGAACTTGGTATTGTACTCCTTTAGGTTTCGAACCATGGCCTTTTTCAATAGTTCATACCTATTGTCCATTTCAATACAAAGGGAATTTAATGTGTTAATAACCTTAGTGTTGTCCGTTATAATGGCCTCTTCCGAATCTGGTAGCTTGGCTAAGAAATGACGTTCTATTTTATTGTAGAGGGTTAATTCTACTTTTTTAGGATCTACCAAAATAAACTTCACCTCCGCGGGGTGCTTCTTGTAGAGTAAAGAGGTGAGGACTGCATTGAGACCTACCGATTTACCTTGCCCTGTTGCACCGGCCATTAATAAGTGTGGCATTTTGGCAAGGTCTACAACAAAAGTCTCATTACTGATGGTCTTACCGAATGCAATGGGTAGTTCCATTTCCGCCTTCTGGAATTTACTGGAAGCGATTGCCGAACGCATAGAAACTATGGTTGCGTTCTTATTGGGGACTTCAATACCAATGGTGCCTTTACCGGGAATGGGGGCAATAATTCGTATGCCAAGTGCAGCTAAAGATAAGGCGATATCGTCTTCAAGATTTTTAATTTTAGAAATACGAACACCGGCATCAGGTACTATTTCATAGAGCGTAACCGTAGGGCCAATAGTCGCTTTTATCTGCGCAATCCCGATTTTGTAGTTTTTAAGGGTGTCTACAATCTTATTTTTATTTTCCTCTAATTCTTCTTGGTTTATGGTAATGCCACCTGTAACACCATGCTGGTCCAAGAGTTCAATAGTTGGGAACTTATAATTGCCTAGCTCCAAGGTAGGATCAAATTCTCCAAAGTCATCGACCAATTTATTGGCCAGTAAATCCAGTTCTTCCGGCTCTTCCACAACTTGTTCCACCTTCATTGCGAGTTCTTCCTCTTCCTCCTGTGGCACGGTAACTTCCAATTCTTTTTCAGCTACTTCTTTTACTATTGGTGGGATATCCTTCTTATGGGTGTAGGTATCAATAACCACCGGTACCTCTTCTTCCTCTTTCGAAAATTCCGTCCGCTGTTCAATTGATTTTTCCTTTGCCGCTTTAAACTCGGAACGTAGCGCTTGTTTCTTAGACCTGAAAAATTGCCCAATACCTTCTGGAGTCACCTTGAACAAGCGTACCATGATGAAAATCAAACCAAAAACAAGTAGCAATAACACACCTATCTTACCGGTGTAATCTTGAAGAAAATCATTCATTTCATAACCCACTAGTCCCCCTAAAAGTGGACTTTCCAAGGCAAAAAAACCGAATGCTATCGAAATCCATATCAAGAAAATTAATCCCCATATCCATTTCTTCAGCATTCCTTTTCGGTCAAGGCCCAAAAACAAATAAATACCGGACAAACACAATAAAAATGGGATTATTAGGGAAGCAATCCCAAAACCTTTGTACACGAAAAAGTGACTGACGCTAGCACCGAATTTATTCAAAAGATTTTTGGCCTCCTCATTACGATCTTTAAACTCCGTAAGTAGGCTTTGATCATCCTGCCACGTAAAATAAAAGGAAACAAAAGAGAAAAATAGCGCAATACTGAAAAGCACCAAAAGGCTCCCGAGAATTATCTTATTCTGCTTTGATAATCCAATGGAAACTTTCTTTTTTACCGGTTTTGATTTTGGCTTAGTTTTAGTAGCCTTTTTTGCCATGAATTCGTTTGTTCTAGGGGTAAAAATACAAATTTACTCGATAAGCGGGACCTAAAATGTCCTTGTGCTTCCGTCGAAATCAATGTTAACTTCCTTTCTAAGCCACGTGTGCTTTACCCGTGATTATTTGCACTACATGCGTCTTATAGAGCCCTATTAAAAAATCTTCGGTATATAGATGATACAACCGATGATAGCCGCTGCGATGGAAACCATCATAACGGCCCCAGCGGAAATATCCTTGATAAAACCAATCTTAGGGTCAAACTCTGGTTGTATGTAATCTGCCACTTTTTCAACGGCGGTATTCATCCCTTCTACTCCCAAGACCATTGCAATGGCGAATATTTGAAGTATCCATTCTATATTGGATATTTCATAATAGAAGCCGAGAGCGGTCATCACAAGGGTGATGAATATCTGTATTTTAATACTGGCTTCCGTTCTAATGAGTAATAGGGCACCCCTAAGGGCAAAGCCTACACTCTTTAGTCGGTTGACCAAAAAAGATTCTTTGGGCATAATTTCAGCGCATGCTTCTTTAATTCATAAGTGCTTCTAGAGCAGCCTTGTAGTTTGGTTCGTCCACTATCTCGGGAACTTGTTCGGTATGAATCACTTTGCCGTTTTCATCAACCACCACAACAGCTCTAGAATGTAAGGGTGCCAATGGACCATCCGTGAATTCTAAATTATACGCTTTACCAAAATTACCATCTCTAAAGTCCGATAACATTTCTACGTTATCAATCCCTTCCGCACCACAAAAACGGGCTTGGGCAAAGGGTAAGTCTTTGGATACGCAAAGGACAATGGTATTGTCTAATTCCGCAGCCTCTTGGTTAAACTGTCTAACGGACTGTGCACAAGTGCCAGTATCTACGCTCGGGAAGATATTAAGTACCACTCTACTACCTTGATAATCGGATAGTTTAACGGTGGATAAATCGTTTTTTGTAAGTTGAAACTCGGGTGCTTTACTTCCAGTTGAAGGTAAAGTTCCTAAGGTATTTATTGTATTTCCCTTTAGGGTTACAGAAGCCATATGCTATAGTTTTATAATTAATACGTGAAATTATAAAATATAGAAGGGATATATAAGGGAATTACAATAAAATTATGTAACAATTTTCTCAGGAGTCTTCATGGCTCCGATTACACTATTCGCCTTCTTTTTTATCGACTAATTGTTTTATCTTAATTCCCAGTCCTGCAAAAATCAAAGTCATGATAGGGCTTAACCAATTGAATATAGCATAAACAAAATATTCCATTACACTTACGCCCAATACGCCACTATGGTAAGCTCCGCAAGTGTTCCAAGGAACTAGCACGGAGGTTACGGTACCGGAGTCCTCTAAGGTCCTACTGAGATTTTCTGGCGCCAGTCCTCTATCTGCATAGGCCTTGGAGAACATTTTTCCTGGAACTACAATGGCAAGATATTGGTCTGAGGCAGTAACGTTCAAAGCCAAACAACTGGCCACTGTACTGGCGAAAAGACCAAAGGTGGTTTTTGCTAAACTTAATAAGGCACTACTAATTCTGGCTAAGGCACCGATACCATCCATGATGCCCCCAAACACCATGGCGCAAACTATAAGCCAAATAGTACCTAGCATTCCTGCCATGCCCTTTGCCGAAAATAAGTCGTTCAAGGCTTCATTATCGGTAGGTATCGCTGTTTGTACGGTAATCGATTTTAAAATACCCTTGTAGCCGGATTCAAAGGTTAGTTCTTTGACATTGGTGATGCCAGCTACAATATCGGGTTGAAAGAAGAGTGCAAATACGGCTCCGAGTAATGTGCCTATAAGTAAAGCGGCCAAGGGTGGTGTTTTCTTTACTATAAGGAAAATGACCGCCACGGGTACTAAAAATAGCCATCCGCTTATGTTAAAGGTGGCGTCAATGGATGTGAGAATACCATCTATATCCGCTGTTCCTGAGGTATCAATATTTAAACCGATAATGATAAAGACCACTAATGTCACCACTATTGTGGGAACGGTGGTAATCGTCATATATTTAATGTGACTGAACAATTCTCCCCCGGCCATAGCAGGTGCTAGGTTCGTCGTATCGCTTAAGGGTGACAATTTATCTCCAAAATAGGCTCCGGAAAGTACGGCACCAGCTGTCATCCCTAAGGATATGCCCAAAGCATCCCCAATTCCTATTAAGGCTATACCAACGGTTGCGGCGGTTGTCCAGCTGCTCCCGGTAGCAATGGAAATAATTGCACAAATGATTACACAAGCTGGCAAGAAAATAGTGGGATTTAATATCTGTAGCCCGTAATAGATCATCGCGGGAATAATACCGCTAATAAGCCATGTACCCGCTAAGGCACCGACCATTAATAGTATAAGTAAGGCACCTGTGGTAGATTTTACGTTTTCGGCAACTTCCGCAAGCATTTGTTTGTAGGAGACTTTGTTCATGAAACCCACTATCGCCGCTACTGCTCCTCCTAATAAAAGAATAAATTGATTTGAGCCACTTAAGGCATCATCTCCAAATACATACACATTATAAGCGAGCATTCCCACCAAAGCAATTACAGGAATTAAAGCCTCATAGATGTTTAATTCTCTATTTTCAACAATATGCTCGTCCTGTCTATGTTTGTTGGATTTTTGGTTTGCCATGTAGCGGTAGTTTGGTTATCTGGTAATATTACGATTTATGCTACGGATGTGCAAACCTGTCTAGCTAAGGCTTTACACTTTCATGGTATCCGATTTCAAGATCTCAAGATGTTCCATACAGGCTTTCATTAAGTCATAGGTTCTTTGGATATCGTCATCCAGACCAACGGAAAAGCGAATAAGACCATCTCCCAAGCCCATAGCTAGTTGCTCCTCCATTGGTATTTCGGACGAAGTAGAGGTTCCGGGAGCGCTGAACAGAGTTTTGTAAAAACCTAAGCTTACCGCGAGGTACCCTAACTTTCTGTCTTGCATCATTTCCATGAGGGCATTCGCTTTTTCAAGGGTACCTACATCAATGGTCATAAGACCACCATAGCCATATTGCGGATTCATTTGACCTTTCAGTGTCAAATGTCCCTGATGGGATTTTAAGCCTGGATATACGACGCGCAATCCGTCCTGCTCAAACCTTTCGGCCAAAAACTGTGCATTTTCGCTATGTTTTTTCATACGTATATGCAATGTGCGCATATTTTTAAGTATGGATGCTCCCCGCAAACTATCCAGCGTGCTTCCCAAAAGCATACCAGCTCCGCTGTTTACATCTTTTAACCGTAGACAAAATTCTTTTGTACCACAGACTACTCCGGCAACACAATCACTAGTACCGTTAATAAATTTCGTTAGGCTATGAATAACAACATCGGCACCGAGTTTAGCAGGACTAATCGTTAAAGGAGAAAAGGTATTGTCCACCACTAAAGGTATATTATGCGCTTTGGCTATTTTGGATAGTGCCGCAATATCGGCAACTTCCAATAGCGGATTGCTTACGCTTTCACAGTAAATCATTTTTGTTTTCGGGGTTATGCTTTTGGCTACCGCATCTAAGTCCGTGATGTCCAGAAAGGAGGTGCTGATGTTGAATTTCTTCAGAAAATTTTTCATGAAAGCATAGGTTCCCCCGTAGATGGTTCGGCTACTGACAATGTGGTCCCCAGCATTACACAGCTCCATGATAACAGCCGTAATTGCACCCATTCCACTGGCGGTGACATTTGCCGTCTCGGTACCTTCCAAAGCTGCCAAGGCTTCGCCCAGGTAAAGGTTGGAAGGGGAGGAGTGTCTGCTGTACAAATAACAGCCCTCCGTATTACCTTCGAACGTATCGAACATCGTTTTAGCAGATAAGAAGGTATAGGTTGAAGAATCGGAAACGGAGGGATTAACACCGCCGTACTCTCCAAAATATTGTAAATCCTGTAAATCGTTGGCTGCTTTCTTACTCATCTCATCTAAATTTTCATTAAAAATACATTTATAATGATGTTTAGTCAATACGAATAGCTATTTTTAGATTATATTTCTATTAATTAATATTAATTTAGATTTTATTTCTTTTTAGAGCTCATTATGAATGATAATCATGAAAATTTGTCCTTATGAAATTCGACGAAACCGACCTTAAACTAATGAGGTTGTTGCAACAGGATTGCAAGAAAACAACGAAAGAATATGCCCTAAGCTTAGGTCTCTCCAACACCGCAGTATACGAGCGAATCAAAAGGCTAGAGAAGTCCAATACCATAAACGGGTATGTGGCATTGTTGAACAAGGAACTGGTGAATCGTAGTTTTACGGTATTCTGTCACATTAAACTCGTGCAGCATACAAAGGACAATATTCAGCAATTCGAAAAGGATGTGCTAAAATTGACCGAAGTGGTGGAATGCTATCATTTAAGCGGGGACTATGATTATCTTATAAAGATACACGTAAAGGACATGCCTGCCTATAGGGAGTTTATGATTTCCAAACTAACCGCTTTACATCATATCGGAAGCACACAAAGTTCATTTTCCATCAGCGAGGTGAAACACACCACAGCGGTTCCCATACTTTAAATGGGTTCAATTAAATTACGTCTTGTAGTCCTCTAAAACATTCGTATTTTTGGGGGATAAAATTTAATATACCATAATCCATTTTTATGAATCAATATGACGTAGCCGTTATCGGCTCAGGACCTGGAGGATATGTAGCCGCCATTCGTTGTGCGCAATTGGGAATGAAAACTGCAATAATTGAAAAATACGCTACGCTAGGCGGTACTTGTCTTAACGTAGGTTGTATACCTTCCAAGGCTTTGTTAGATTCTTCCCACCACTACGAGGACGCTGTGAAGCATTTTTCTGAGCACGGTATCGAAATTCCTGGAGAGGTGAAGTTGAATCTAGAACAGATGATTGCAAGAAAGCAAGGCGTTGTGGACATGACTACCAAAGGGATTCAGTTTTTGATGGATAAGAATAAGATCGATGTCCATGAGGGTTTGGGTAGTTTTAAAGATGCTACACATATCAATATTAAAAAGAGCGATGGCAAAACGGAGACTATCGAGGCTAAAAATATCATCATAGCCACAGGTTCAAAACCCTCTACCTTACCTTTTATTAAGCTGGATAAGGAACGAGTCATAACTTCTACCGAAGCTTTAAAGCTGAAAGAAATCCCAAAGCATATGATTGTTATTGGTGGCGGAGTTATTGGATTAGAGCTGGGTCAAGTGTATAAAAGACTAGGTGCCGAGGTTACTGTGGTAGAGTATATGGACCGTATTATTCCCGGTATGGATGCCGCACTTTCTAAAGAACTTATGAAAGTGATGAAAAAACAAAAAGTGAAGTTTGCCCTATCCCATAAAGTGAAGTCCGTTGAACGTAAGGGAGATAAGGTCATTATAAAAGCCGACGATAAAAAGGGACAAGAAGTAGTTTTCGAAGGTGACTATTGCTTGGTTTCCGTTGGAAGAAAACCTTACACGGACGGTCTTAATGTGGAAGCCGCAGGAGTGAAATTAGATGATAGAGGTAGGGTAGCAGTTGACGGGCATCTCAAAACGAACATTTCAAATATTTATGCCATAGGTGATGTGGTCAAAGGGGCTATGTTAGCGCACAAGGCAGAAGAAGAGGGGACTTTGGTAGCAGAGCAATTGGCGGGACAAAAACCGCATATTGATTATAATTTGATACCGGGTGTTGTCTATACTTGGCCTGAGGTTGCTGCGGTCGGTAAGACCGAAGAAGAATTGAAAGAAGCGGGCGTTGCCTATAAAGTGGGTCAGTTTCCTATGAGAGCATTAGGGAGGTCTAGGGCAAGCATGGATATCGACGGATTCGTGAAAATACTCGCTGATAAAACGACCGACGAGGTTCTTGGGGTGCATATGATTGGAGCACGTTGTGCGGATTTAATTACAGAAGCCGTCACAGCGATGGAATTCCGCGCATCTGCAGAGGATATTGCTCGTATGAGCCACGCACATCCTACCTATGCGGAAGCGGTGAAGGAAGCGGCGCTAGCGGCTACCGAGGATAGGGCCTTACATATTTAGGTAAGTAAGTAATAGATTAAAAAAGGATGCGGCTCTTAGCCGCATCCTTTTTTTATGGGCACCGCCAAAGGGTATAACACCCCGAGGAAGTTTACTAACTATTTTAATGCACAGCGGAGCAAAAACTCTATTGTCAGCAAATAATGTACTTTATTATTTCACTAAAATGGTATCAGGAAATGCGGCCTTATAACCAAACCAAAAGGCATTGTGTGTCGGTAATCTTTCAAGGATTTTTCCGTTACCGCCCACGAGTTGGTCCTCTTCTAACTTCCAATCGGTCCCGGAATCGTCGGTAGCCGAAATCTTTCGGTCATAATTTTTAAACTTAATTCCTTCTGAAAAATAAGCACGGTGCGCGCCACTCTTATCAGTAAAGATGACATAGGATTTGCCGGCAATTTTAGCTTGATAAATAGGATTCTTTTTTAGGAACTTACTGGCAATAGCATAGTTTTCCGTAGTATCATCCGCTAAACGAACGGACAAAATTTCATCTTTGTTTTTTAAGGAGGTATCTATTTTTGGGATGGTAAACATCAGGTCGTCCGTGCCAAAATAACTTTTATAAGCCACGCCCTCACCATAATCTCTTCGGTGGCCCGTATTTAGCGATAATACCTTGGTGCTTGGGTGCAAATCTTTCCATGCTCCCCAAGTAGTGGTAACAACACTTAAAAAGTCTAATTGGATGCCTTTGTTGGTCAATGGGCCTATTACGGGTTCTCCCTCCAAGGTGCTCCAGAGCGATTGTGTTTTCTTATCATACATTAATTTATTGGAACGGTATAGAAAACCGCTCGTACCCAATTCATAGTTGATGCCTTTATGTTCTGTCTTATATAGGATTACGGTACCGCAAAGTGTGCAGTACACCCCTGCAACCGGTATATCCCCTACGGTATCTACGAACATCTCGTGCCACGCCAGTATACGTTTTGGATATGCCCTAACGTCTCTATTGATTTCAATACCGAAAACCACGTCATCTTCATCCAAATATGTCGCCTCGGCGGCCGTTAACATTTGTGGTTGGCGTAAGGGAGGAATACCGTCTTGCAGGACACCACCCCAACGTACTTCATCTAAACGAATGTTACTTTGGTCCGCTCTCCCTGAGAAGTATGTATAAAATTTAGGGTCTATTGCTTGGTGTAGCTTCGCTTTAAATTCAAAATAATTTTCTGTGTATGTCGGTTCTTTGTTCCAGATATATTGAAACGTTTTATCATAATTACGTACGATTTCCTTTTGAGTCTTTTTCTCCAATAGTTTCCGTAATGCAAGTCTTACTCTGGAATCATTCGAAAAATAAAGGGTTTCTAGAGCCATAATTTCGTAACGCTCTTTCCAGTTTTTATCGATTTTATCGACAAGGGTAGTAATGGTATTTTCGTCGCTAGTGGTCGCTAACTTTAGAAAATCAGAAATGGGTACATCAGCTTCAATGCTATAGAGGGTTTTTGCGCCTGTATTCGTTTCTGGCGTTAATTCCGGTAATATAACAACGTAGCTAAGCAGGCCTATTAAGAAAGGCAAAAGCATGAGACCGCTTCTGTAATTGAACATAATCATAAGTATTTTATGAACTATGTCGTTTAAGAACTACAGGTCTTAGAAGTTTAACAGTACTTTAATAGCTTAAAGCGATGAAGTTGGGCTTATGTTGACTCAGCTATTGTTATGGGACCCATCGCAATATGGAGGGTTTCCGGTCTTTTTGCACGTACACAGATAGGCCTGTTTATCTTCTTCAACAGTGAACCCCAAGGAAGGCGGTTTATTATGTGCTCTGTGGGCACCATCGCAAAAGGGCTGGTTGGCGCTGTGACTACAGGTGCACCAAGCGTAACGTTTATCTTTTTCTAAATCAACTGCGATGGGGGCATAATTTTTCTCTTCCATGAAAATAATTTTTGGTCAATTTAGATAAAAAGAGAAAGCAGAAATAGGGGTAAGACTAATTTTTAGTCAGTCCAAATAATCTTAATAGCTTTATAGAAAGAAATCTTAAAACGCCAAAACTTAACAGTATGGTACGTTCCACATGTAATTTTACCGTGCCAATACCTTTGTTGCTAACGGCTTTTATAGCTGTCTTATGGTCTTCATACAGCAGTGCCAGGTAAGAGCAAACAATCATAAATAACACGGCACCGGTAACCACTAACCAAGGGGATAAGCTATGATGAAAGAATCCATAAAGTCCCAATCCCGTAAAACTCCCATAAAGAATTATAAAATGTATAACGTATATAGATAGGGTACTTTGTCCCAATTTTAGACCTACTTTGTTCGTGAGGAATTTACGCAAAAGCATAAATACGGCAAACACGACCAAGACATCCCCTAATCGAATAAATAAATAGTTATTAAAGAAGATATCTGCAAACAGCTGAATTCCGGTTGCTTGTGAAATTGCCAAAAAGAACTCTGATGAGCCAAAAATTAAAAGCGCTCCCAAAACTATAGAAATACCTATGGCACGGGAATATAGTTTTTCATGATTTTTAAATTTATTAAAGATGATGGACATGAAGCTGCCAAAGGTGGCGTAACCAAACCAAGGTAAAATGGTAAATACAGAGCCATTGGCCTTAGTGAAATAATTTGCGATCCACTGCGGTAGTAAATAAAAGTTTACCTCTTTGTAATAGGGTTCAAATAAAAATAGTGAGGTAGTTATTATTAATAGTACTGAAGGGAACAACCATTTTTTTCTATTTGCCGTTAGGACATAAACTCCTATAATTCCTAGAATGGAAAGCCCAATACAGTGGAGGACATCCACGAGATAGAACGTCGAATAAATCTCTCCCTGAAATAGTCCTAACAGATTAATTCTTAAAAGATAACCGATGAATACTAATTGAAAGCCTCTGCGTATACCTTTCTTTACCCTTGGATTGTCCCATCCTAATTCCGGGACTTTTATCAATAAATAGGTGAATATGAATCCGGAAACGGTAAAGAATACAGGGGCAGTGATGCCTCTAAAATATTTCCAAACATTA
Source organism: Maribacter sp. MJ134 (assembly GCF_003970695.1). Classification (NCBI taxonomy): domain Bacteria; kingdom Pseudomonadati; phylum Bacteroidota; class Flavobacteriia; order Flavobacteriales; family Flavobacteriaceae; genus Maribacter; species Maribacter sp. MJ134. The sequence goes on along the minus strand of NZ_CP034570.1, from coordinate 1,356,565 downwards.
AAAATAATATTGGAGTTATCTCTAAAGGCATTGTCCAGAAGGCCATCAATAAAGTGACCCTGGAGCATCATCAAAATTGCCCAAGCCCGGATAGCATCTATAAAATAAAGCCTCGTATCTTTTGTCTGCATCACATTTCTCTTACCCTATATACTTAAATCACAGTATGTTTGGATGTTTTGCGATGCAAAACTATACAAAATAGTGGCAACTCTATAGGATTTGGGCTATTTTCGTATAGCAAACAATCCACGATAATTATGTCCTATATTTTTGGCTTTGCCGGTAGTAATTCATCAACCTCAATAAATTATAAATTGGTAAGGTATACGGCTTCCTTGATAAGTGGTAACGAATTGAAATTGTTGGATATGGCTAATTGCCCATTTCCTATGTATGGTGAGGACTACGAGAAGGAGAACGGTTATTCTAACTCGCTTATAGAGGTCAAGAATACTATACAGAATGCAAAGGGAATTATTCTTTCCGTAAACGAGCATAACAGCAATCCTTCTGCATATTTCAAAAACCTGATTGATTGGTTGTCTAGAGTGGACAAGAATTTTATCGACGGTAAAAAACTGTTCTTGATGTCTACTTCTGGTGGTAAGAGAGGGGCTAAAGGGGCATTTGAGGTAACGGAGAAATTACTTGCCCGTTTTGGAGCGGAGCTTGTAGCATCTTTTTCGCTTCCCGGTTTTCATGATAATTTTGATATGGAAAAAGGTATTCTGGATAAAGACCTATCAAAGTCCCACAAGGAAGCACTTGAAAACTTCATGGAAGCAATTGGCTAATTTTTGAGGCAGACAAAAACCTATACGACCGCTAGTCCCAAGATTTTTAAAGAAGCACTGCTGTCTTGGTCTCAACAGTTTGATGAAGTGGTATGGCTAGATAGCAATCAGCATACAAACTCCTATAGTTCTTTTGATACACTGCTTGCCGTAGACGGATTAACAGCTCTCACTACAGATTGTACCAATGCTTTTGAAAATTTAAAAGAGTATCAATTACAAACCAAAGATTGGATTTTTGGTTATCTGTCCTACGACCTTAAAAACGACGTTGAACCACTATCTTCCAATAATTTTGATGGTCTTAAGTTTCCCGACCTCTATTTTTTTCAACCCAAGAAAATAATTCAAATCATAGATGACGAGATACGTTTTGTTTATCTGAATATGGTTGCCGATGAGATTGAAACCGATTTTTCTGAAATCTCGAATTTTCAATCAAGTAGCACCAAAGCCGCCACGACCAAAAGCAAAGCACATATTAAAATGCGAATCTTTAAGGACGAGTATTTTAGGCAGGTGGAAAAAATGTTGAGTCATATTCGTAAAGGGGACATCTATGAAGCTAATTTCTGCCAAGAATTCTACATGGAGGATTGTTTCATCGACCCCATTGACATCTATAAAAAATTAAACGAAATTTCTAAAGCTCCCTTTGCAAGCTATGTAAAATTGTTCGATAAATTCTTGCTCTGCGCTTCACCAGAACGGTACTTGAAGAAAATAGGAACTAAAATAATCTCACAACCCATAAAAGGTACGGCCAGTAGGTCTACAGACAAAGAAAAAGATATCTTATTAAAAAAAGAGCTGGAAACTAATGAGAAAGAAAGGTCCGAAAATATTATGATCGTTGATTTGGTACGGAACGATTTATCAAAAAGTGCGCTAAAGGGTAGTGTAAGGGTAGAGGATTTGTGCAAGGTGTATTCCTTTGACCAAGTACATCAAATGATTTCCACGATATCTTCAGAAGTAGCCCAAGATATGGAAGCCGTGGACTTGTTGAAGGATACATTTCCTATGGGCAGTATGACAGGCGCTCCCAAGATTTCCGCAATGAAAATAATTGAAGAACTAGAATCCTTTAAGCGGGGCCTTTATAGCGGTGCCGTAGGTTATTTTACACCAGATTCGGATTTCGATTTTAATGTGGTCATCAGAAGTATTCTTTACAACCAGACCAACAAGTACTTGTCTTATGGCGTAGGTAGTGCCATTACCGAAAAATCTATCCCGACGAACGAATATGAGGAATGTTTGCTAAAAGCAAAGGCTATGCGTCAAGTTTTGGAGGAGTAGCGGCCTTAATCCCCGAATTAACTACCTTTGCGGCATGCTTCAGGATTTTACAGACCACATAGAAAAGAATTTTTCAGAACTATTGGAAAATCGATTTTTAATAGCCTGTAGTGGTGGTTTGGATAGTGTAGTACTTGCTCATCTTTGTTATCGATGCCAAATGGATTTTGTCCTCGCACATTGTAATTTTGGATTACGAGGAGCAGCAAGTGATTTGGACGAAGCTTTCGTTAAAAACCTGTCCGTAGTATGGAACAAAAAATTTTACGTCACGCATTTCAATACAAAAGCTTACGTAGACGAAAAGAAGGTTTCCGTTCAAATGGGCGCGCGGGAATTAAGATACCAGTGGTTTAAGAAACTGCTTTCTGAGTATGGTTTAAAGTATATACTAACCGCGCATCACGCCGATGACAACTTGGAAACCTTTCTTATTAATTTATCAAGAGGCTCGGGAATAGAAGGACTCACCGGTATTCCTGAAAAAACAGATAAGATTTACCGGCCTTTGTTAAAATATGCTCGAAAAGATATACAGGACTATGCTGAAAAGAATGGCTTATCATGGCGAGAAGATGCTAGCAATGCGGATACGAAATACCTAAGGAACAACATAAGGCATCAGATTGTCCCCGCCCTCAAAGACCTTCACCCTTCGTTCTTGTCCAATTTTAAGGACAGTATCGCTTACTTGAACCAAACCAATGAACTGGCAAAGCAAGAAATACATACGTGGAAAAAGCAACACTTTCTTTGCGAGGGCGATCACTTTAAAATCGCTATTTCTGCCCTAAATAATTGTCATCCGCTAGAGGCCTATATGTACGGTCTTTTTAGTGACTATGATTTTAGGGAATGGGGTAACGTTAAAGATTTATTAGTAGGCATGAGCGGTAAGTCTGTTGTATCCAAAACTCACCGTTTGTTAAAAGACAGAGAGTATTTGCTATTGTCGGCGCTAAATGACGCCACAGAAATACCGTCTACTTACAGGATAGATAAAGAGCAGGAAGTATTAGAACAACCTATATCCTTGCGTTTTTCAACAGTTACACAAAGAGAAGAAAATAGCGATACTATAATTTATGTGGATAAAAATGCGTTAAAATATCCGCTGGTGTTAAGGAAATGGAATAAAGGCGACTATTTTTATCCCATCGGTCTTCTTGGAAAGAAGAAACTGGCTAAATTTTTCAAGGATGAAAAGGTTTCTCTTATAGCTAAAGAAGCACAATGGTTGCTTTGCTCCGAAGATAAAATTGTTTGGGTCATAGGAAGAAGGGCAGATAATAGGTTTAAAGTTGTGGATACAACGACCGAAATAATGAAAATAGCGATAGCAGTATGAGGTATTTAATTTTTAGTGTTTTCTTTTTGTTGACATCGTTCTTCGTTGTCGGTCAGGATGATGAAAACCCTGTAATTTGGAGCAAGGAGGTAAAGCAAATATCGGACACCGAGTACGATTTGATTCTCAAAGGAGCTATTCATGAGGGCTGGCATATTTTTTCTCAGTTTACCGCTGAGGGTGGTTCATTGCCAAGCACCTTTACCTTTAAGGGAGCCGGTGAAGCTTACCGACTTATAGGCAAAACTAAGGAAAGTGAAACGGTAGAGGAGTACAGTGAAATTTTTGAGGTAGCGGAAACTTTTTTTAAAAATGAGGCCATTTTCACCCAAAGAATACAGGTGCTTAATGCCAATACAAAACAGGTTCAGGTAAATCTTTTTTATCAAATCTGTAAGGAGGTCTGTATTCCAGCAGATGAAGATTTTATCTTTTCCCTGGATGGTTCCGCCATTTCAAAAGAGACTGTTGCTCTGGATGAAAAGAGCAAAGAATTAGGGGCCAAACTACGATTAGATTTAAAGAATAAGGTATTACTGACTCAAGGTCAGGAGAGCATAAGCACAAGTTCTAGTCTGTGGGTATTGTTCGCTCTAGGGTTTTTAGGTGGTTTAATCGCATTGTTAACCCCGTGCGTCTTTCCTATGATACCTTTAACGGTTTCCTTCTTTACAAAACATTCTCAAAAAAAATCGAAAGGAATAGCCAATGCGCTTTTGTACGGATTTTTCATTGTCCTTATTTATTTCTTACTAAGCCTACCCTTTCATTTATTCGATTCTGTAGACTCACAAATACTGAATACGATTGCGACCAATGTATGGCTTAACCTGGCGTTCTTTGCAATTTTTATCTTTTTTGCCTTTTCGTTTTTTGGTTACTACGAACTCACTTTGCCTAGTTCTTGGGCTAATAAAATGGATGCCGCGTCCAGTAAAGTAGGGGGTGCTCTGGGTATATTTTTCATGGCCGTAACCTTGGCCATAGTTTCCTTCTCCTGCACGGGCCCCATCCTTGGTGGACTTCTAGGAGGTACCACTTTAGCAGAGGGTGATGTAGCGATAAACCTTACCGCCGGCATGACCGGGTTTGGTGCGGCACTCGCGCTGCCTTTTATGTTATTTGCGCTCTTTCCGGCTTGGTTAAATTCCTTGCCAAAATCCGGTGGCTGGATGACAACAGTGAAAGTAGTACTCGGATTTTTAGAGATAGGGCTTGCCCTTAAATTCTTGTCCAATGCCGATTTGGTGGGGCATTGGGGCATTCTAAAAAGAGAAATCTTTCTGGCCATTTGGATTGCATTAGGTTTGCTTTTGACGCTCTATTTGTTCGGTATTTTTCGTTTTCCGCACGATGGACCAAAACAGAAGCTATCCTTAGGAAGGAAAATTACCGGAATTCTAAGTGCCGTTTTCACGATATATCTGATGTTGGGTCTTACGAATATGACCAATTTAAAATTGCTGAGCGGATTTCCTCCGCCTGAATTCTACAGCGTTTTTGAACAGGAAAGTGATTGTCCTTTCGGAATCGATTGCTTCAAGGATTTTGAAAGTGGTCTCGCCTTTGCAAAAGAAAAAAATAAGCCCATATTACTAGATTTTACGGGATGGGCTTGTGTAAACTGTCGTAAGATGGAAGAAAACGTTTGGAGCGAGCCGGATATCTATCCAATCCTTAAAAATGATTATGTGCTTATTTCCTTATATGTGGATGATAGAAAAGAATTACCCGTGGAAGAGCAGTTCAAATTTCAATATGATTCTGGTCGTGTTAAGGAGATTACGAATATCGCACAAAAATGGGGGACTTTTCAGGACGTGAATTTTAATGCGGTATCACAACCGTTCTATGTACTTCTTTCACCCGATTTAAAGGTATTGAATACGTCCATCCAAAATACCGATGCGGAAACGTACCGTATCTGGCTACTAGAAGGATTACGAAATTTTAAGGAATAATAGTACAAGTTGTTTTTTGTAGTGTCTCAGCAAATAATCTCAGGGCAAGTCTACGTGGCATTCCTTGAATCGAGTATTTTATTTCGAGGTAAGTCCCTGGGCCTTATAACCTTTGGAGGTGTCAATAAAAAGCAGGAGTACGAGCGTTTTTATTTCAAAAAATAATACTACCTTGAGGTCAAATTCCCCCTAAGACCAACAGATGAAAATTTTAAAGAAAATAACACTCTTTTTGTTAGGACTGCTTTTGGTTGTCCTCATAATCGGAGTGGTAGGCATTCAAATCCTTAAACCGGATTATTCTGGAAAAAAGCTGCTATCAAGTCTTGAAGACGAGGTAGAAGTATATTATGATGACTATGGGATACCACACATTTACGGTAAAACAGATTTGGATGCTTTTCGTGCCCTAGGTTTTGTACATGCTCAAGATAGGCTCTGGCAGATGGAACTACTCAGAAGAGTGGGAAGTGGTAGGTTGTCGGAAGTTTTTGGAAAGGACCTTATTGAAACGGATAAGTTTTTTCTCAATCTTGGTATAGATGAAGCATCAAAAAAAACCGTGGCCGCTGTCGATAGAAACAAAAAATCCATACAACTGGCGGAAGCATATCTTGATGGAATAAACCAGTTTATTGCAGAAGGACCCACACCCATTGAATTTTATTTAACGGGCATTGATAAAACCGAATTTTCATTAGAGGATGTCTATAATACCATGGGTTACATGGCCTTTAGTTTTGCGATGGCCCATAAAACGGACCCGCTGCTAACCAATATTAACAATAAATTAGGGCCAGCTTATCTAACCGATTTAGAGATAATGAGTAGCGCGGATTTAGAATGGATTAAGAACTACGAACCTTCTTCTAAAGATTCCGTTCAAAACACGATTACAGCATCGGTAACAAAGGCGCTAGAAAAGTTAGACTTGCCCATGTTCGAAGGAAGTAATAGCTGGGTCATAGGCCCTGAGAAAACGAAAAATGCTAAGGTGATTTTGGCGAATGACCCTCATATAGGTTTTTCGCAACCTTCTGTTTGGTACGAGGCTCATCTGGAAACACCAACATACTCCAAATATGGATATCATATGGCGGGAATTCCCTTTGCATTATTAGGTCACAATAGAGATCTTGCCTTTGGCATCACCATGTTCGAAAACGATGATATCGATTTTTATTATGAAGAAAATAATCCCGAAAATGAGAATCAATATGCCACCGAAAATGGCTGGGAAGATTATGAGCTTATTACCAAAACTATAAAAGTTAAGGATACGGTCGAGCTCACGTATACCTATAAGAAATCCATTCATGGACCACTTTTGAACGGTGTTCCGGCCCTTGTAAAATATGAGCGACCTATAGCCATGTCATGGATATACACCCAAATGGAAAATAAGGGATTGGATGCTTTTTATGAAATGGGTACGGCTTCCAACGTAACTGAATTCAAAAAAGCGCTTCCAAAATTGCATGCTCCCGGTTTGAACATTATGTACGGCGATGCCGAGAATAATATTGGCTGGTTCGCTACGGCACAACTATATACCATTGCTGATAGTGTGCAGACAAAAATGGTATTTGATAATGATACAGGGCTAGCCGTACAAAAAACACTATTGGATTTTTCAGAAAATCCACAAGCTGTAAATCCCCCATGGAACTATGTTTATTCGGCTAACAATCAGCCAGATTCTATTGCGGGTATGTTATATCCAGGGTATTATTTACCGGAGAATAGAGGTAAAAGAATCGTAGACCTGTTGGAACCTAAGGATGATTGGGATATTGCTTCGGCAAGTGAAATGATTTTGGATGTAACATCATCGGTAGACCCTCTAGTGGTGAAGGATTTTACCAAATTAATGGATGTTTCTAGCCTGAACGATATTGAATTGAAAGCACTGGATTTATTAGGACAATGGCAAGGGGATTATCCTTTGGAAAGTGTTGCCGGTACCATTTATACCCGATGGGTGTATTACTTCTTAAAAAATATTTTCCACGACGAATTAGGGGATGAGCTGTTTCAACAATTCTTGGCGACGCACCTTCATAAAAGGGTAATTGCCCCAATGGCGGCCAAACCAAATTCTGTTTGGTGGGACAATGTTACAACGACTGACAAAGTAGAAACTCAAAAAGATATTGTGGTGGATGCTTTCAAAAAAGCGATTGTATCCTTGAATTCGGATTTTGGTTCTGATAGCTCCAAATGGACCTGGAATAAGGTGCACACCTTGGAACATCCACACCCTATCGGTCAGGTTGCCGCTTTACGGTCATTTTTCAATGTAGGCCCATTTCCCATAAGCGGAACGCGTGAGGTCATCAACAATATGTATTTCGGTTATGATGGGGAAGGATTCTATGAAACGACAAGCGGACCATCTACAAGACGTATCATAGACTTTTCAGATATCGAAAATAGCTTAAGTATTTTACCTACGGGACAATCTGGAAATCCATTTAGTGCGTATTACCGGGACCAAGCAGAATTATATAATCAGGGAATGTTCCGAAAAATGCTCATGAACGAGGCCGAAATTAAGAACTCTAAAGAAATTCTTATTTTTAGGCCAAAGGAGTAATATGCTTACAAAGGTTTATGGTAGCGCTGTTTTTGGTGTGGAGGCCACAACGATAACCGTCGAGGTCAATGTGGATAAGGGCGTTGGATACCATTTAGTTGGTCTGCCGGACAATGCTATCAAGGAAAGTAACTACAGAATAGCGGCCGCACTACAGAATAACGGATACAAGATTCCCGGAAAGAAAATAACCATTAATATGGCTCCGGCAGACCTCCGAAAAGAAGGTTCTGCTTATGATTTAACCTTAGCCCTGGGTATTTTATCCGCCTCTAGTCAAATTCAATCTGAAGAAATTGAGCAGTATATCATTATGGGAGAACTATCCTTAGATGGTAGTCTGCAGCCCATAAAAGGAGCCTTGCCCATTGCTATAAAGGCACAAGAAGAAGGTTTTAAGGGATTTATTCTGCCTAGTCAGAATGCCAAGGAGGCCGCCATTGTGGGCGATTTAAAAGTATATGGTGTAGATAATATTAAACAGGTGCTTGAGTTTTTTGACCAAGGCACGCCTTTGGAACAGACCATTATCGATACTAGGGCTGAATTTTATAAAAGTTTGGATTTTCCTGAGTTCGATTTTTCGGACGTTAAGGGACAAGAGAGCATAAAGCGCTGTATGGAGATTGCCGCCGCAGGCGGACATAATATTATTTTAATCGGTCCGCCAGGTGCTGGCAAGACCATGCTGGCAAAACGCCTGCCTTCCATTTTACCACCTATGACCTTACAAGAGGCTTTGGAAACCACCAAAATACATAGCGTTGTCGGTAAAATAAAAAATATGGGCCTGATGAACCAGCGCCCGTTCCGGAGTCCGCACCATACTATTTCGGATGTGGCTCTGGTAGGAGGAGGAGCGTATCCGCAGCCGGGAGAAATATCCTTATCACATAACGGGGTGTTGTTTTTGGATGAATTGCCCGAATTTAAGCGAGGTGTTTTAGAAGTAATGCGTCAGCCCTTGGAAGATAGGGAAGTAACCATTTCCAGGGCACGTTTTACGGTAACCTATCCTAGTAGTTTTATGCTGGTCGCCAGTATGAACCCCAGTCCCGGAGGTTATTTTAACGACCCAGACGCGCCTGTAACTTCTTCTCCGGCAGAGATGCAACGTTATCTGAGCAAGATATCCGGACCTTTATTGGACCGTATCGATATTCATATTGAAGTAACACCCGTACCTTTTGAGAAACTATCGGAGGATAGAAAAGGAGAAAGTAGTGTGGACATCCGTAAACGTGTTACGGCCGCTAGGGAAATTCAAACCACACGTTTTAAAACCCTAGAAAACGTGCATTACAACGCGCAGATGAGCACCAAACAGATTCGGGAATTCTGTTCGCTGGACGTAGCTTCGAAAGCATTGCTTAAAAATGCTATGGAGCGTTTAAACCTTTCTGCACGTGCCTATGACCGTATCTTAAAAGTAGCCCGTACCATTGCCGATTTGGCCAGTGACGAAGCATTAAACGGAAATCACATCAGTGAGGCCATACAATACCGTAGTTTGGATAGGGAAGGTTGGTTGGGGTGAGGAAGTTTAAAGGTTTAGCGTTGATAAGTTTCGCACTTATGCTCCGTAGCTAGCGTAAACATCCTTGTTGGTACTTTGAAAAAAACACTAGTTGTTTTTAATTAATACCAGTTGATAGCGCGAGCATCTTTTGCTCGTGCCCTTAAAATATCCTTGCTCGTAATTTTAAAAAAACCTTTACTGGTGCGTGATTAGCAAAGCGTGTCACGTTCAATCAAAATAATACTATAATAGTATTGCTTTTTTTAAGTTTGTTGCCCACCGCAATGGATTAGCGTGGTTGTAGGGGCGCCAATAATTGATAATGAAGACATTTTATTGGCACATTATGGTAAAATGGTGTTTAAGAAAATGGCGTGAGTAGAAGCGGTTAGTTTTTATGAAAGGTCACTAGAACCAGGGGCACGAGCGTGACGCTCGCGCCAGCTGGGAAACCATTGAGTTTTTCCGTAAAGGCTTTACGTTTCCAAATTCAAGTTTTTTGATTAATTTTTCCATACAGCACAATATAGGAATTTTCTTAAATTGCCTGTATGAACGAAAAGGACAAAGCAATTTTAAAAAATAGAATACTTGAATTTCTTTACTTGAATAAATCTAGCCTTTGGGGTCTAGATAGGTTAGAAGATAATTACGGAAAAAAAGCACCCTCAAAGGGACACTTTCGGGAATTGATAAAAGAAATGTCCGAAACTGGGTCAAGATATTTTGATTATAATTGGGATGCTGTACCTCATCCTTATTTTAAAGCTAATGACTTTACCAAAGAGTTTTTGGATGCAGGGGGTTTTGTTAATCAGTACGAAAGCAAGAAGGAAGCAGATGAGCAAGCAGCAAGGTTGTTAATGCAAGATGAAAGAATCAAAAACCAAACGGAAGAAAACCTAAGACTTACAACTGAATTAAACAGACAAAGGCTAAAAACCCATTGGATTCCAATAATAATTTCCTTGGTTGGCCTTGGTATTGCCGTAGCATCTTTTTTTAGACCTTCTAACAATCCTTCAAAGCCTGTGGATGATAATAGGTTGCAAATTATAGAAATGAAAATGGAGCAGATAGAAAACGATTTAAAAAAGGATTTAGATAGTTGACAAAAAGAATTGTAGGAAGCTCAAATGCTTATTGATATCTATGAATCTTAGAGTTTTCGATAAGCTACAGAACTGATTTGTAAATGATTAATGGTTAATAACTGTTAACAACTCCTATTTGATATTAGTAGGATAATTCTGAGATTTGTGTTAATTAATTTTATTTGGTTAGCAATGTTCGATATGAATAAAGAATCTAAAAGAAGGATTGAGTATTTAGAGAAGGAAAGAGAGAAGCTGTGGGCACGAATTGTGGAGATTGAACAGAAGGTCGATACAAAACCTTCTGACTATGAGAAGGAAGCAATACAAGCATCGAAGAAAGCCGCTGAATATCGTAATAAAACAGAAAAGCGACTAAATGAAGCTAATGATCTTTATGCAAACTTAGAAGCACTCAAGGGAGAAGTGCTAAAGGAATCTCAAGCTATTACAGCGGCAAATAAAGAAATAAAAACTTTACTAGAGGACTCTACTTCATCGAGTAGAGATATAAGTGATAAGGGTGCATTATTAACGGACAAGTGTAATAGGTTAGATGAAATCTTTGACCAATATCCCAATTTAAAAACAGACATAAATGAGTTGAGTGATCAAATGGCATCCATAGAAGATAGCTCCAATAAGGCTAACTTAACTTACAAAGGTATATTAACCAAGAAAACACAAATAGACTCTCTTCATGGAGAGATTTTAGGGTATGAGGATGAAGATGAAGATGGTGAACCCATTCAAATTGCAGGCTTAAAAGATCAACTAGAAAAAGCCTATGATAAACTTCAAGAGGATTCAGTGGTACTTGAAATCAAGGTTAAAGAGATTGCAACTGAAAGCAATGCCAAGGTAGATGCATTCATTGAAGAGAATAAGAAGGATCTAAAGAAAGTGGCGGATAATTCTAATGCCGAGTATGAAGCCATCAATGCCAAAATAAGCTCATTGTTACCCGATGCAATGACCGCTGGCCTAAGTTCAGCATTCATAGCCAAAAAAGGTGAGGAAGAAGAGTTGTATAAGGAGCATAAGAAAAAGTTTAGTAGAGGAATCCAAACCCTAGCATGGGTATCACTATTACCAATAGCAATAAGTGTGTACTCTTTAGCTTCGGGTGTTGAGCTATCCATAGTTATTCAAAGGGCTCCAAATATAATATTGGCATTCCTACCTCTTTACATCCCATTGGTATGGACTACAATCTCTGCAAATAAAAAAGTGAACCTCTCTAAAAGATTAATTGAAGAATACTCCCATAAGCAGGTATTGAGTATGACTATTGAAGGGCTGTCGAATCAAATTGAGGAAATAGATGATGATGAGGTTGCAGGAGAATTGAGAACAAGATTATTAAGTAACTTCTTGCAAGTAACAAGTGAAAATCCTGGTAAACTTATATCCAATTATCAAAAATCCGATAACCCAATGTTGAACCTACTTGATAGAGATAAAAAGAAAGATAGGGAGAAAGATATTGTGGAAACCGTAAAAGACAAAGCGCAAGATATGGTAGAGGAAGCGGTTGAGGATATAGGGAATAAGGCCGTTGAGAAAATCACAAACCCTTAATAGATATAGTTTCCCCGCTAGCGCGAGCATCATGCTCGTGCCGTCAAGAGTACGTTTTAAATTATCAACCTAGAGTAAACCGTCTGGGATTAGCGTGGTTGTGGGGGTGCCAATAATTGATAATGAAGACGTTTTATTGGCACCTTATGGTAAAAGGGTGTTCAGGAAAATGGCGTGAGTAGAAGCGGTTAGCTTTTATGAAAGGTCATTAGAATCATAGGCACGAGCGTGACGCTCGCGCCAGCTGGGGGTTTTAATAATTAATTTCCCACATTTATCAATCTATTTTTTTAAAAACAAGATAGAATTTAGATATTTACGATATATGGGAGAGTTATCAAATCAAATAGGCCACAAAGGCGAAGAAATAATTGAATCCTTATTTAAGGATTTTTTAGGTTTTCAAAATTACAGAGGAGGGTTAAGTATTAATTGCCATAACCAAAAGGAACACGCCAAACTAAGGAATAACAAATCTAATACACATGGTGTTGATGGTTTAATACATTACAAAACTCCCCTAGATGAAGAAGTTTTAGAAATAGGATTTATTTCAGTTAGAACTACCGATAATGCTTATCCAAAATATCCTCGCGGTAAATTTAAAGAACACTTTATAGACATAGCTACAGCTATGGAGTGTTTTAAATACTCTTCATTATTAACTGACATTCAATCAAATTCTAGAAGAGTAAAAAAAACAAGGATACTAGGAATACTATTCTGGCTATCTAACAATGAGGAATCCAAAAAAGAAGATTTATTAGAAACATTATCCAAATCTCAATTGGAATCTTTACAAATCCGTTTTGATCAAATTATAATTGTGGACAATGCAAGGTTACAATTTATAGTCAGAACCCTAGAAAGAGTAAAACTATTAAGTAATAATAATTTTCAATTTGTATACCCTGCAACAGGATTGAACTATTATGCAAAACATAACGAGAATTTCGGGAAAGCTATGCCTTTAGAATTTTTTGCATACGGTGTACTGCCGCTGAGGTATAAAAGTGATGATTCTACAATTCTTTATTTAGCCAGTAGAGAAACCTTTTCGGAAGAAACTTTAGTACAGATGATAAGTCTTGCAAAAAACTTTGATAAGCTTCAAGCAACACAAAAAATTATAATTGCTTTTCTGAACTACAATTCTTATAGTCATGATAATATAATTGCAAAAGTTAAATTATACTTTGAAGATCAAGATTTTACAGAGCAAATCAGTATTGAAGGAGTAGATTCAGATTTTAGAAATTTATAGATATGGATAAAGAATTAAACGCTGACCAAAAAGACTTTGACTTTCATCTACCAAATGGTGAAATTCTTAGAACAATATTAGTAAGGACTGAGCTTACAGAAAGTAATTTAAAAGCTGTTTTGAAATCAAAAGGAGTTTACTTACCTAAATACTCTAAAGAAGATACAATTCCTCCACTAATGCGAAGTCTTTTAAGCCCAAAGGAATATGATGAAATAAGGGATTTGCAAAAGTTTAAAGTAGAAAAATTTAAATATAGAACGACTCAAATACCTTGGCAAGGAGATAAGAATATATTAGCAAATTTACCTGACCTAGACTTACATCAACTTATAAATGAAAAATATGAATATCATCCTGGCTTTGATTTATTAGGTGTATCCAGTTTTATGCCTGTGGATGATAGACAAGATAAGGTTGAATTACAATTTAAAATTGAAGAACATTCGGATATTGCTTCTATACATAATCGAAATAAAGAATTCGAAGGGAGTATTATAATTGAACTAAAGGAAGACGGTCACCTTCATTTACATAGTACAAAAACTTTTACATCAAAAGGAACTCAAGACATTGTAAATTCTATTGAAAGCAAACTTGAACAGCACTTTAAGTTAACTGGTTCTGTTAAAAAAGAAGATAGCTATGAAAGAATAATATTTAAGCATTTTAGTAACCCTAACCGCTTCTTATTTTTCATAAAATTTATTGACGATATTGATTTTTTAAAGTTCAAAAAAATTGTTAATGTTAATATATCTCCAGACCCGGAAAAAGAGACCCCAGAAGAGGCTAGAGAGTTTTTGAAAGATATTGATAACCTAAATATAAAAGGTAAATCTTTAAAAAGACATGTTATAATTTCTAAATCTGAATACCGTAAATCATTATGGTTATTATCTATTACAGTTCAATATGATTTCCGACATTCAGAGGGTGAAGGTAATTGTGAATTAGAATACGCTTTTCCGGATTTCAAATTAGATGAATCTGAAAATTCAGAGTTTCAGTTTTTTATAAGCAAACTAACCATTGACAAAAAATATAGAGCAACAGCAAAAAAAACAAAAATAGAAAAGGCTATATTTAAAAAAGTTGATGACCATAAAGTATTGAATTACAATTTATTAAAAACATAATACTTTGAATGGATCTGAGTAAAACAGACAACTATCTATTAGAAGAAGATGCTTCCCCGCTAGCGCGAGCATCATGCTCGTGCCGTCAAGAGTACGTTTTAAATGATTAACCCAGAGGAAACCGTCTGGTCAGCAAAGAATAAAAATTACCACAATACCTTCTCCGCTCAGTGACCAGCTCAAAATAACTCGAAAGACAGCGTCGTATCATTTAGTTGCTATTTGTACCGCCTAGCTTCAAAATACTATTCCAAAAGATTCCACTCCGCTTCGGTTGCTCTGGTTTTTTGATATTCCATGACCATTAACCACGTGGTATCACGTTTAATAAGCAAGGCATCAAAATGCACATATTGCTTTGGACTTGTCTTACCAGTGCCATCTTTGGATTGAAAGGCAAAAATTCCAGTTTCGTGGGCCGTTGTTTCGCTGCCTACACGCTGTGAAAAACGGAATGACACACTATTTGCTGTTTTACCAGCTTTGGTGTCTATAAAACCTGGTTTCCAGTTCGCTAGTGCTTTAGCAATGGAAACAGAGGTTTTGTTTGCACCAGTGGTAAAGACAACGACCGCATCTTCATGGTAGGCGGCGGCATAGTCTTCAAAATCTCCCTCCGCTACCGTTCTTGAAACTTCTGCCCAAAAGTGATTCAGTTCCGCTATGCGTAATGAATCATTTAAGATTGCTACACTACTGTTGCTCTTGCTTTTTTTTGTATGTGCATGCGCAAGTGTAACGCTTATGGTCAGCAGTAGGACGATATAGATTTTAGTTGTTCTCATAGGTGAATTTTAATTTACTTGACTATTTATCGCTTTTCAAGATACAGAAATAATTGGTTCTTTGTTTTACGTGATACTAGAACATAGTTTGGATAATGGAAACGGTTTTGGATAGGTTAAAAGTGATGCTACTATAAGTGTGGGACTACAGGTTGTAAAGTATTTATAGCTGTCAAGTGTAAACCAGTAAAGGGTTGTTTAATACTTAAACAACCCTTTAGTTTGAATAATATGTTTGAATGTTATGATGAAGTAATGTTTTCGATATTTTTTTTGTTAAATAAAGTGTTGCTTACCAAGAATGCACCCAGAACAGAAAAGATAGAAGCTAAATACATCCTGTAGTCAGTCAAATATTGCATAACATTATCAAAAGATATTTTCTTATCATAGAAATATAAAAGATAAAGAAATAGTAAAGTATTAGTTGCGATTAAAAAAATTCTAATAGTATAAAAATTCTTTTTTATAAAAGGTTTGAAATATTTCATAAGTTTATAATTTATTGACATACTTGGAAAACCATACTATTGCCAGTATTTCCTATTGGTTCTTCAACTCTTGTACAACCGCCTGCGCTAGTTAATTTCCAAGAACCACCCGAACCCGAAACATCAGTTTGTCCACAAAGAATACCACAATCGGCTGCTGCAAACATCGCCGCAGTCGTAGCTCCATAAATAGCACCTTCTGCTCCTCCAAAAACAGCTCCTGCAACAGCTCCTGTTGCTGTTCCTAAAATTGGAAATACTATTGTGCCACCGCCAGCCCCTATAATTGCGCCTACACCTGCACCAGCAACTGCACCACCTACCATACTACGCGCAATGCCTTTTCCTTGAGAAGCCATACAATCCCAAAAGCAATCACCTTTTGAAGATAGTCCATCTATATTTTTTGACGTTTTTAACGTTGAAAATGATTGTTCAATTGATGTAATTGTTTTCTCTGCTGCATCTAAAATTATGAAAATTTGTTGATATTCCCCCGCTAGCGCGAGCATCCTGCTCGTGCCGTCAAGAGTAATTTTTAAATTATCAGCCCAAAGGAAACCGTCAGGTCTGGTCTACAAAGAATAAAATTACCCCATCACCTTTCGCAGTGCTTTATCAAACAATACCATATCTTCCATAGTTCCGGTACTTATACGCGCCCACTTGTAGAAAGGAGGGAAGGGCCTACCGATAAGTACATTTTCTTGTTCCATGGCAGTAATCATTTCATCAATAGGTCTTCCCGTTTTAAAGAATACAAAATTGGTATGGGACTCCACATAGTCTAAGCCCAAGTCATTTAGGGTTTTGTAAATAGCGGCTTTGGCTTCTGCATTTTTGGCGATACTAAATTTATAGAATTCATCATCCGTTAAGGCTTCTTTGGCCGCTTCGATGGCCAAAAGGTTGGTCATGGCCATGACATGTTTTTTTAAGGTATCCGCAATTTCCGGCCGTGCCACGAGATAACCAATGCGCAGACCGGCCATGCCAAATACTTTGGAAAAGGTCTTGGAAACAATAACGTCCATACCTTCTTTGACCAACGTTATCATGGAAGGATAATCGGGCTCGGTTATAAAATCGTAGTAGGCCTCATCGCTAAAGACCATAGCTTTTTTACTGGTGGCGATACAGAAATCGCGAAGGACATTCTTATCCAATAAAGTCCCTGTGGGGTTGTTGGGGTTACAAATAAAGACCAAACCGGTTTTGGAGTTCATACGGCGCTCCATTTCTTTTAAATCGTGGCCCATGCTTTCATCTACAGGAACACGGTGCACGTAGCCTTTAAAATTCTCAGCATAGGTAAGCATGGACTGGAAGGTAGGGTCTGCCGCTATGATTTCCTTTCCTTGGCTACCGTACGCCAGCCCCGCAGCTTTTAAGCCTTCCGTAGAGCCTCCCGTTAAAACGATGTATTCGGTTGGTACGCCTTCTTTTTCAGCGATTTGTGCAATGAGCGGTTTGTACACCAGCGAGGGGTATCTACAGGCTTTATCAAAGGAATTGACAATAGCCTTACGGACGGCTTTGGATGGTCCATACGGATTTTCGTTAGAATTCAGTTTTGCAATTCTTCCTCCTTCTGTAGTAATGTGTTGTGGTGAGTCCCTTGCCAGCGCAGGCAAACCTCCTAAAAAAGTAAAACTGCCGGATAAACCGGCAGTTTTTAGCCATTGTCTTCGATCTATATTTTTCATAACCTAAACGTTTGGTTTAAGATACGAAAATCTAGAAAAGTAGGTAATTAAAGATTTAGGGCTATGCTTTACAATTGAAATTCTTCGTTATTGGGGTCTTTGTTCATTTCCTTTGCGGGACTGAAAATATCTTTCAATATATATACGGTTACGATACTGAGGCCAACGGTCAATGTAGGTATGGCATATTCCCAGTTGAGCAGATGCATCAAACCACCGGAAATGATGGTTAAGACGCCCACGACCATAGCAAAGTTCCATATGATTTCTATAATACTGTTCTTGGCTTTCCGGTCATCGTCCATAAAATAGGAGGTGCCTTCCATGGCAAACCAAGTAATAAAGGTAATTGCCGTACCTATCTGAAAAATAATAGTGTAGGGGAAGTCCAATATTCTTAAAAGACCGTTGGTGGTCCAAAAAAGTACCAGTACCATTTTAATATAAGCAACGGGTTTCTTGTCCACTTTTTTACTGAACCTAACAAAGTATAATACCGCTATCGCCAAAAATGACATGAAAGTGACCACGGATGCGAACGGTATCTGTAATATACGCATCAACATACCACCTAGTAATGCCGCTAAGGCAAACCGTATGGGAGTTTTTAAGACTTTATGGGAATTTCTCATGGTTTTTGTTTTAAATCACTTTGGTATTTGCTTTTAGCCCCTCTGTAATCCCAATGATATTCCTCACCGTTTCGTTGAGGTAATTGCGTACTACGATATGGGGAATCCTAATGGTGGTAAATCCATTTTTAAAAGAATGCATTGCTTCCTCTAGATTATTAATGGCCTGGTCTTCCGTTAATTTTTCATAGTCGGAGTCTATCTCAATATTCAGTTTTACCCTGGAAAGGGCAATGTCTATCGACTTTTTACCGTCCCACCATTCTAGCATGGCATGGACGCCAGCTTCTTTAAGGCCATAATACAACTGTATGGCTTCAAGGGGTGTGTTGTTCTTTTTAATCAGTTCTTTCATCATGGTATGATGATGGGCGCAGAGTTCTACACCTAGGCTATCCATTGCATTTTTATGGTCTAAATAACCGAGTTCTTTCTTACATTCTAAACAAGTCATTAAGTAGGTTAAATTTGGTTTGGGATTAGTATAACCGTGGCTTTTTTGAATTATTATGAACTATCGATGTATGACACCCAACTTTTAGACGAACTGCATTTTTTTAGATAAACGGCATCAAAAAATGTTAAAACTGTGGTGAAAACAGGCTGGCAACTTGTGGGCATTTACCTAATTTGAACTTATATTTACTCGATAATCGAGATTAAAATGCTCCGACGCTTGTGTCGAAAGTTAACGCGATTTTCCTTTTAATGCCTCGCGGGTTTGCCCGGGGGTAGTTTACGAACTAATTTTAAGAAGCCTTTTTTGCTATGCGCCAATTCATACTTTTATTACTATTCACGACGACTTTATTGATAGGTTGTAAAAATGAGGTAAAAACCGAACTTGCTCAAAGCACAACACATAATCCCCCCACGCTAACCCTTGAAGAGGCAAATCGCTTGGCTACACTTCCTTTGGAATGTATCTCAATTGAGTATCCGAATAAATTGAATCAATCTTTAAACGATAAATCTTTTATTGAGGAGCCTAGTGAGTTGCATCCGGCGTTTTATGGTTGCTATGATTGGCATTCTGCCGTTCATGGGCATTGGTCCTTGATTTCGCTTCTAAAACAATTCCCTAATTTGAATGAAGCCGATAAAATCCGTGAGAAATTAGCGGCCTCACTTTCAGAAGCTAATATCGCATTGGAAGTAGCGTACTTCAAAATTCCCGGCAACGCTTCCTTTGAACGAACGTATGGATGGGCATGGATACTGAAGTTAGCAGAAGAACTGCATACTTGGGATGACCCATTGGCAAGAGACTTAGCGCAAAATTTACAACCGCTTACAGATTTAATGGTACAATCTTATTTGGATTTTCTGCCCAAACTGAATTATCCTATTCGTGTGGGAGAACATTCCAATTCAGCCTTCGGGCTTTCTTTTGCTCTAGATTATGCGGAAACTTTGAACAACACTAGCTTAAAGGAAGCCATTGAGCGAACGGTAAAACGGTTTTACGTCAACGATAATACTATGGGCGGTTGTCCTTTAGAATGGGAACCAAGCGGTTTTGATTTCTTGTCCCCTTGTTTAGAGGAAGCGTATTTGGTCAGTAGGGTTTATGAGCTGGAGAATTTTAAAATTTGGTTCGATGCTTTCCTTCCACAATTGACCAACCCAAAATTCGAGTTGGCCCCAGGAAAAATATTAGATAGAACCGATGGTAAATTGGTGCATTTAGACGGACTCAATTTTAGCAGAGCTTGGTGTTTGTATGGAATTGCGGAAGCATTACCGGAATACGCACACCTCAAAGAAATCGCAAAGCAACATATAACATATTCATTACCGAATATCGTAGATGATAATTATGGAGGTACCCATTGGTTAGGTTCCTTCGCCATCTATGCCCTAAATAACACCAAATAGTATGTTCAAGAAAGTTGGTCCGGGAGTCCTGGTAGCTGCGGCTTTTATTGGCCCGGGTACGGTTACCGCTTGTATTCTTGCAGGGGTAGGCTATGGCTATACCTTATTGTGGGCAATGCTGTTATCCATCATAGCAACGGTGGTGCTGCAGGAAATGTCCGCGCGTTTGGGCATTGTCACCCAAAAGGGACTGGCCGATGTCATTAAGCAGGAATTAAGGACACCATGGTTGCGGAATACCGTACTGGCCATTATCCTTGGGGCTATTGTTATTGGTAATGCCGCCTATGAAGCTGGTAATATCGGAGGTGGAACATTAGGCTTGGAAGCTATTTTTGGGGAAGCTCATATTTCATACTATCCCCTGGTCATTGGATTGCTGGCCTTTGTACTGTTATATCTTGGTAGTTATAAGATTTTGGAAAAGGTATTTGTCTTTCTTGTGATTATAATGAGTTTGTCCTTTGTGCTAACCGCGGCGATAACCCAACCTAATATGCTAGAAGTATTGAAAGGCTTACTAGTACCTACCGTACCTACTGATAGTATCTTAACCATTATCGCCTTGGTAGGAACTACCGTGGTGCCTTACAACCTATTTTTACATGCGTCCTTGGTCAGCGAAAAGTGGAAAAGCACGGCCGACCTTAAAGCGGCAAGAAGGGATACTTTTGTGGCATTGGTTCTGGGCGGATTGGTGTCTATTTGTATTATTATATCCGCTTCGGCCATTCAGAGTACAACGGTGAACGACGTTATGGATATGGCGAAGGGACTTGAACCATTGTATGGTTCTGCTGCCAAATACTTTATGGGTATTGGTCTGTTCGCCGCAGGTATAACCTCTGCCATAACCGCGCCATTAGCGGCTGCATATGTTGCCAATAGTTGTTTTGGATGGAAGGCCGATTTGAAAAATATTAAATTTAGATTGGTATGGATGCTTATCTTAGGTCTGGGCGTATTTTTTCTTTCATTTGGTATAAAACCTATTGAGATTATAAAATTCGCACAGATTGCCAATGGTATTCTTCTTCCGGTAATAGCAGTATTCCTTTTATGGGTGGTTAATAGGGTTTCGGTAATGGGAACGTATAAGAATACCAAATTTCAGAATATCATCGGGATAGTGATTTTGGCGCTCTCTATTTTACTTGGTGCAAAGAGTATATTAAAGGTATTTGGGTTGTTGTAAATGAAACATTATTCTATTGACATAAATTGTGATGTGGGCGAGGGTGTTGGTAATGAAGCTGATCTATTTCCTTTTATCTCTTCCTGCAGTATTGCCTGCGGTGGTCATGCCGGGGATTATGAGAGTATGAAAGCCGTTGTTGCGTTAGCAAAAAAACATCATGTAAAAATTGGTGCGCATCCGTCTTATCCTGACAAGGCAAATTTTGGAAGGGTTTCTATGGTGATAAGTCCGTCCCTGCTACAGGAAAGTATCCAGAAACAGATAGCTGACTTAGCTTTGATTTGTATGGATGAAGCAATAGCGCTTCAGCATATAAAACCTCATGGCGCCTTATATAATGATATTGCCAAGGATGAAAAATTGGCAAATGTCTTTTTAGCGGCTATTGAAATATATAAAACGAGGTTCAAACTTTATGTGCCTCCTGGTTCTGTAGTGGCACACCGAGCCGTGGAAATGGGTTTTCAAATTGTACTAGAGGCCTTTGCTGATAGAAATTACAGGGACGATTTAAGTCTTGTGCCTAGAAAAGAAACCAATGCATTAATAACGGACCCCATTGAGGTTTTAGGGCATGTAGTAATGCTTATTAAAGAAAAATGTGTGCTAACAAGCACTGGAAGAAAAACGCCGATTGTTGCTGAAACTTTTTGTGTACACGGCGATACTTCTTCAGCTTTTCAAATATTAGCGTATCTTTCTAAGGAATTACCAAATCATAATATATTTTTAGCCAAGTGAAACTTCCCTCCATTCACATAAAACCTTATGGTGTTCATGCTATTCTAATAGAATGGCCCAATGAGGTTAACGAAACCATCCTAAATAGCATATTACAGTTTGAAAACTATCTGCACGAATACTGTTTAGAGGGGGAGGATTGGGAAACCGTTCCGGCCTATAATTCACTTTTGGTTTTAAACAGAAATATCCCATTGGATTATGCCGCGTTCAGGGATAAAATTCAAGACTGGTATCAGGAGAAAAAAAAAATTACGAGGGGGCAACGTTATTTGTGGCGCTTGCCTGTGAGTTATGATTTGGAATTTGGAATAGATTTGGAAGACGTAGCGGAGACCTTGGGTATTAGTACGGATGAAGTAATAGCACTGCATACAAAAAATGTATATACCGTTTACGGCATAGGCTTTCTGCCGGGGTTCATGTATTTAGGTGGTTTGCCGGAAGCCTTAGAATTACCAAGAAGGGCAACACCAAGGCTTAAAGTAGCAAAAGGTGCTGTGGGATTGGCGGGTAGGCAAACGGGTATTTATCCACAAGAGTCCCCAGGGGGTTGGAATATTATCGGTAGTTGTACCGTTCCTATTTTCAATCTTAAGAATGAGAGCCCATGCTTTGTGAGTGTAGGCGATAAAATTCAATTCTATCAAATTTCTAGAGCGGAATATGATTTACACAAAATAGAGGCAGAAGTAGGTATTTATCAACCAGAAAAAATTAGGATAGATGCTTAAAGTATTAAAGTCCGGTTTTTACACCACGGTTCAAGATTTAGGTAGATTTAACTTTAGGAACAAGGGTGTTCCCGTTTCTGGCGTCATGGATCAATTATCGGTTTTTAAGGCCAATACGTTATTGGAAAATGACACTACGGATGCTGTATTGGAAATAACCATGACGGGACCAACATTGATATTTGAAGAAGAGACCTATATAACGTTGGCAGGTGCTGAAATGTCCGCTACCTTGAATAATATGCCCATTCAGAATTACAAGGTATATCGGATTAATATTGGGGATATTCTTTCTTACGGAAGATTGGATAAGGGTTTCCGTGCGTATTTGGCCGTAAAGGGAGGCTTTCGATTGCAAAGTATTTTAAGTAGCTTTTCCTTATATAGACCTATAACCAGAGAAAACCGACTCAAGGATGGGGATGTAGTACCTTTTGAATACAATAAGCTTTTTAAGCCAAAGATTCTTGAAATAAAGGTAGACTCGTTCCTAGAGGAAACCGTTTTGGAAGTGTATAGGGCGCCGGAGTACGATTTGTTACAAGAGGAGCAGTTAGCGCAGTTATTTGATGGCGATTTTACGGTGGCAAAAGAGAACAATAGAATGGCCTACCAGTTAGAAGAATGTATTAATGGTCATACAATCAACATGCTGACATCCGCAACCCTTCCGGGTACCGTGCAACTGACTCCGTCCGGTAAATTAATTGTCTTAATGAAAGACGGACAAACAACCGGTGGCTACCCAAGAATATTACAATTATCGGATAAGGCAATCGCCATCTTGGCACAAAAAAGAGCAGGTTCTAAAATCGCTTTTAAGCTGCTGTAGTCTATACTTTTTTGTAGACCTCTTCAAAGGGAACTCTAAAACGGGGCCCATAGATACCGTTTTCATCACGTATGCCGCAGCCGATGACCATATTTATTTCAGCGAATCTTGGAATGTTAAGTATCCTTTTAACTCTTCCCGTATCGCTGCCCTCCATGGGGCAGGTATCATAACCTATTGCCGCCATGCTGATCATAAAATTCTGTGCTGCTAGTCCGGCACTTTTATGTGCAACAACGCGCATGTCGGAATTTCTCACCTGTTTATAGATAGGTCTAAAGAGGCCAATGATTTGGAATACGATATATTTGAACCAACCCAATATGCCCAGAAAATCCGTATAAATAGAGGGTATCAATTTTTGGTAATAGTTCAGGGCAAATTTCTCTCGCTTGCTGTAGTCTTTTGGGTCTTTGTCACCGAAGCTCTTTTTTAAAAAGTTAATATTCGCTTTGGCCCGTTGCCTCCATAAATCTTTTCTAGCAACCACTACAACCAATTGTTGTGCTGTTTTTGCTGCATTTTGGCCAAGACATGCTTCGGTCATTTGTTTAAGAATGGCAGCATCTGTAATATGATAAAATTCCCAAAGTTGAAGATTACTGCTGGTAGGGGCTAGCACGGCATTCCTAAGGCATTGTTTTACTTTCTCATCATCTAGTGCTAGGTCTTTTTTAAAGACCCGTACGGAACGCCTGTATTGTATGGCTTCGGTTGCGGTTTTCTCCATAAAATTTTTTAAAGAAATTTAGGGTTTATAAAGCCACGAAAGTAATTAATTCTTGTTTGCCAATTTTCAAATGAAAATTTTTATGTACTATTGCTTAATGAAAACTAACAAAGTAACGGTCAATGTAATTCTAATTATTCCCGCTAAGGAATGATATAGCTTTTTCATTGATTTAAAAAACCTGTATCAGATGCTTCCGATACAGGTTTTTTTATGTTATTAAATCAAAAGCGATGTTTATTGAATATGATATAAAAAGAAGCGTTATTTTGCTTATAATCAGAAACTTAAACTAATTTTAATGAAATTGAATTTGAACCAGTTGTCTTTGTTAAAATTATTGCGCTATTTAAACTTTTATCTTTGATAGTAGACGAGAATTAAATCGATTAAGCGCTTACGAGAACTAGATTATGGAATTGAACAAATACAGTAAAAACGTTACACAGGATTCTACCCAGCCTGCAGCACAGGCCATGCTTTATGCCATTGGTTTCAAGGATGAAGATTTTAGCAAGCCACTGGTGGGTATAGCGAGTACGGGTTATGAGGGTAATCCTTGTAATATGCATCTTAATGATTTGGCCAAATTGGTTAAGGAAGGCGTTAACACTGAGGAAACTGTTGGATTGATTTTTAACACCATTGGTGTGAGTGACGGTATTTCTATGGGAACCCCTGGAATGCGTTTTTCATTACCTTCTAGGGATATCATTGCAGATTCTATGGAAACCGTAGTACAGGGAATGTCTTACGATGCCTTGGTTACGGTTGTGGGTTGTGATAAGAATATGCCAGGAGCCTTAATGGCTATGCTGCGTCTTAATCGTCCTTCGATTTTAGTATATGGTGGTACAATAGAATCTGGTTGTCACAATGATAAAAAATTAGATATCGTTTCTGCATTCGAGGCTTGGGGAGAGAAAGTAGCTGGAACTATGGGAGAATCGGAATATAAGTCTATTATAAAGAAATCCGTTCCAGGTGCGGGAGCTTGTGGTGGTATGTATACGGCAAATACCATGGCGTCCGCAATTGAAGCATTGGGCATGTCCCTGCCTTACAATTCTTCGAATCCCGCCATAAGTAATAATAAAGAAGCGGAGTGCATTGCCGCAGGAAAACAAATGCGTATTCTTTTAGAGAAAGATATTAAGCCTTTGGATATCGTTACCCGTAAATCTTTAGAGAATGCTATCCGGTTAGTCACCATTATGGGTGGTTCTACCAACGCGGTACTTCACTTTTTAGCTATCGCAAGGGCTGCAGATGTAGAATTTACACTCCAGGATTTTCAACATATCAGTGATACCACTCCGTTTATAGCGGACCTAAAACCAAGTGGAAAATACCTAATGGAAGACGTACACAGGGTCGGTGGTATCCCTGCAGTATTGAAATATTTATTAAAGAATGGTCTCTTACATGGCGATTGTCTTACGGTTACCGGAAAGACCTTGGCGGAGAATTTAGAGAATGTGCCGGATTTAGAAGAAGGTCAAGATGTAATCATGCCCTTGGATAAGCCCATTAAGGCAACGGGCCACTTAAGAATGCTTTACGGAAACCTGGCCACAAACGGTTCAGTTGCGAAAATTACCGGTAAGGAAGGTCTGCTTTTTAAAGGAACGGCAAAAGTGTTCAATAGTGAGTATGATGCCAATGACGGGATTCGTACGGGATTGGTAAAAAAAGGAGATGTTGTCGTTATCCGATACGAAGGGCCTAAAGGCGGACCCGGAATGCCGGAAATGCTTAAACCAACTGCCGCCATAATGGGTGCAGGTCTGGGCAAAGACGTAGCCTTGATAACCGATGGCCGCTTTTCTGGAGGCACCCATGGTTTTGTAGTAGGCCACATATCTCCGGAAGCCCAGGAGGGAGGTACCATTGCCTTGGTTAAGGATGGGGACGTCATCACCATTGATGCGGAGACAAATTCCATTAGTGTAGATGTCTCCGATGAGGAGTTGGCGAAGCGTAAAACTACGTGGGTAGCACCGGAACTAAAGTTTAAAAAGGGCGTGTTATACAAATACGCACGTTCGGTATCATCGGCTGCTCAAGGTTGTGTAACGGACGAGTTCTAACAATAGAGATAGCTATTGGTAAAAAATATAATTTTTGAATGTGAGCGTAAGGCTTGAATTTGAGTTGTACTATGGAAACAATAAAAGAAAAACAAAAGACATCAAAGACAGCATCTACTATTAAGATTTCTGGAGCTGAAGCAATCATTCATTGTTTATTGGCAGAAGGTGTCGATTTGCTTTACGGATATCCGGGTGGCGCAATAATGCCCGTATATGATGAGCTATATAAATTTCAGGATAAATTAACACATATCTTAACCCGGCATGAACAGGGAGCCACGCATGCTGCACAAGGCTACGCAAGAATATCGGGTAAAGTTGGCGTGGCTATGGCCACATCAGGTCCTGGAGCAACCAATTTGGTGACCGGATTGGCAGATGCGCAGATAGATTCCACACCAATGGTCTGTATCACAGGTCAGGTGCCAAGACATTTGCTAGGTTCAGATGCCTTTCAGGAAACCGATATTATCGGTATTTCCACTCCAGTGACAAAATGGAATTATCAAATCACCAGGGCTTCGGAAATTCCGGAGATCATGGCCAAAGCATTTTACATCGCCAAATCTGGAAGACCGGGTCCCGTTTTGGTGGATATTACAAAGAATGCCCAGTTTGAGGAGTTCGATTTTTCATACAAGAAATGCAAAGGAGTTCGGAGTTATAACCCAACACCAAAACCCAAAACTGAAGCAATTGAAGCCGCTGCTAAGCTCATCAACGGGGCAAAAAAACCCTTTATCGTATGGGGTCAGGGCGTTATTTTGGGCAAAGCGGAAGAAGAACTAAAAGCTTTGGTAGAAAAAGCTGGGATACCTGCCGCTTGGACCATTATGGGGGCTTCTGCCTTAGATACGGATCATCCCCTAAATGTGGGTATGGTAGGGATGCATGGTAATTATGGGCCAAACCTTCTTACCAACAAGTGCGATGTATTGTTGGCCATAGGAATGCGTTTTGACGATCGTGTCACCGGTAGATTAGAAGATTATGCCAAGCAGGCAAAAGTGATTCACTTTGAAATAGATCCTGCGGAAATTAATAAAAATGTCCATGCTGATGTAGCTATATTAGGAGATTCCAAGGAAACCTTGAAAAGTTTACTTCCATTGATCGATGCTAAATCTCATGAATCTTGGCATAATATCTTTAAGGAGAAGTATAAAATTGAGTTCGATACGGTTATCAAAAATGATATCCATCCTACAAAAGAAGGTTTGACCATGGGTGAAGTTATCGAGGAAATAAATATCGCCACAGAACATAAGGCTGCCATAGTAACCGATGTTGGACAACACCAGATGATTGCTTGTAGGTATGCTAAATTCAAAGAAACAAAGAGCAATATAACCTCCGGTGGTCTCGGAACCATGGGCTTTGCCCTACCTGCGGCCATTGGTGCTAAAATGGGCGCAATGGACAGAGAGGTCGTTGCCATTATAGGCGATGGAGGCTATCAAATGACCATTCAAGAGCTAGGTGTCATATACCAGCATAACGTACCTGTAAAGATTGTCGTTTTGAACAATGATCATTTAGGAATGGTCCGGCAATGGCAAGAACTATTTTTTGATAAACGCTATGCTTCCACGGTAATGGTTAATCCAGATTTTGTTAAAATCGCTGAAGGATATCATATCGAGGCAAAACGTGTGAGCGAGCGAAAGGATTTAAAGGCAGCGGTCAGAGAAATGATTGCTTCGGACAAACCCTATTTCTTGGAAGTGAAAGTGGAGAAAGAGGATAACGTGTTCCCAATGATTCCATCAGGCGCTGCGGTTTCTGAGGTTCGTTTAAAATAAGGTTTCATAGTATCCTAGAATGACATTAAAGATGCGACAAGAGAATATTACTGATATTCCTAAAATTTATCCAGAGATTCAGCGTAAATCCGAAGAAATAGGTTTTTCCATGCCTTCCGATTTGCTTATTGGTTCTTTACTTAAAACTTTGATTAGTTCCAAGCCCGGAGCTCAAGTTCTTGAGTTAGGTACGGGTATTGGTCTCTCTTTGTCTTGGATGATAGAGGGTATGGATACGAATGCGCATCTAACCACCGTGGATAACGACCCTGAATTGATAGCCATAGCAAAACATTATTTTGGGCATGATGAAAGGCTTACTATTGTCTGTGATGATGGCGCAGCATGGCTTAAGGTAAATAGGGATGTGAAGTTTGACCTTGTTTTTGCGGATGCGTGGCCAGGAAAATATAGTGAGATTGAAACTGTTTTAGAAATGATCAATCCTGGCGGCTTCTATGTGATAGATGATATGACTGCGCAACCTAACTGGCCAGAAGGTCATGATAAGAATGTGGATAAACTGGTCCGTTACTTAGAGGATAGAACAGATTTTAGTCTAACGAAAATGAATTGGTCCACGGGCATCATAATTGCGGTTAAGAAGTAATATGGAACAATTGGAGCAAAAATGGAATACTAATTTATATAACGATAAACACTCGTTTGTATATGCGTATGGGGCTTCTTTGATTGATATTCTAAATCCCAAAATAAACGAACGTATACTGGATTTAGGTTGTGGTTCCGGAGAATTAACGGCTTTAATAAATGAACGAAGTGAGGATGTTGTTGGAATGGACAAATCCGTGGAGATGATAAGTAAGGCAAAAATTCAGTTTCCTTTATGCAAATTTGAAGTGGGAGATGCCAGTCGTTTTAATTTCGACGTCCCTTTTGATGCCATATTTTCTAATGCAGCTCTACATTGGGTTACTAATTATAATGAGGCCATTACTTGCATGTATCGTAATTTGAAGAAGGGAGGAAGAATAGTACTCGAATTTGGAGGTAAGGATAATGTAAAAAAGATTACCACGCAGTTACGGAAGTCCCTTCTGAAGAGAGGATACAAAAATCAAGCTGAGCTTAAGCTTTGGTACTTTCCTTCAATAGGTGAATATACAATTGCATTAGAGTCTGCTGGTTTCTTGGTTAGTTCGGCGCAATGGTATGCCAGACCAACAGAACTCGCGGATGATAAAACAGGAATTAAAGATTGGCTTCAAATGTTTTGCAAACCTTTTTTGGTGGAGGTAGATAATTCGGATGTCAGCGATATTTTAACAGAAGTACAGGAATTTCTCCGATCAGATTTACACGTTGATGGTAAATGGTTCGCAGATTATAAAAGAATAAGAATAGTAGCACATAGATAAATGAGTATGGAAAAGCAATGGTTTACCATATCGGTATATTCCGAAAATAATGTAGGATTACTGAATAGAATATCAGGTATATTTTTAAAGCGGCATATTAATATTGAAAGCTTAAACGTCTCAAAGTCAGAAATTGATGAGGTTTCTAAATTTACCATAGTAGTCTATACGACAAACAAATGGGTTACGAATATCGTAGGGCAGATAGAAAAACAGATAGAAGTCATTAAAGCATTTTATCACAAGGATGATGAGACCATATATCAAGAATCTGCCTTGTTCAAAATTGCGTCCGACCTTTTATTCGATGAAAGACAAATTCAGAATATTATAAAAGATAGTAATGCACAGATTGTCACAGTTGCACGAGACTTTTTTGTTTTGGCCAAAAGTGGTAGAAGGTTTGAAATAGATGAAATGCATGAACAATTAAAACCTTTTGGCATTATGCAATTTGTGAGGTCTGGTCGTATTTCGGTCTCAAAGGACGAGATGCAGATATCAGCTTTAATTAATGAATTTCAACACAATTAATAACAACTATAATAATAAATAACTGCTGGAAATTACCGATGCCAATCGGGGACGGCGCTAAATTAAACAGAACACAAAATGGCAAATTATTTTAATACACTATCATTACGAGATCAGTTAACCCAATTAGGAAAATGTAGGTTCATGGATTCCTCAGAATTTGCTGATGGTGTTACGGCCTTAAAAGGCAAAAAAATTGTCATCGTTGGATGCGGGGCACAAGGCCTTAACCAAGGCTTGAATATGAGAGATTCTGGCCTGGATATTTCCTATACGCTAAGAGATGCGGCGATTAAGGAGAAAAGACAATCTTTTATCAACGCCACGGAAAACGGTTTTACCGTTGGTACGTATGAAGAATTAATTCCTAGCGCAGATGTGGTCATAAACCTTACTCCGGATAAACAACATACAGCGGTAGTCGGTGCGGTAATGCCCTTGATGAAAAAAGGAGCAACCTTGTCTTACTCACATGGTTTTAATATTGTTGAAGAAGGTACCCAAGTACGTAAAGATTTAACGGTTATCATGGTAGCACCAAAGAGTCCAGGTTCCGAAGTAAGGGAAGAATATAAAAGGGGGTTCGGTGTGCCAACGTTGATTGCAGTACACCCGGAGAACGACCCTGAAGGAAAAGGATTGGCACAGGCTAAAGCTTATGCTGCGGGAACGGGTGGCCATAAGGCCGGGGTTTTAGAATCTTCTTTCGTTGCTGAAGTAAAATCGGATTTAATGGGTGAACAGACCATTCTTTGTGGCTTGCTGCAAACAGGGTCAATTTTGTGCTTCGATAAAATGGTCGAAAAGGGAATTGATGCGGGATACGCCTCCAAATTAATCCAGTATGGTTGGGAAACAATAACCGAAGGAATGAAATATGGTGGAATAACCCATATGATGGACCGTTTATCCAATCCGGCTAAAGTAAAGGCTTTTGAGTTGTCAGAGGAGCTTAAGGACATTATGCGTCCATTATTTCAAAAACATATGGACGATATCATGACGGGCCATTTCTCTAAAACAATGATGGAAGATTGGGCCAACGATGATAAAAATCTATTGTCATGGCGTGCCGCAACGGGAGAAACCGCTTTTGAAAAAACCGCTGCCGGAAGCGATGAGATCACCGAGCAAGAGTTTTATGATAACGGTGTTCTAATGATCGCTATGGTTAGGGCAGGAGTAGAGTTGGCCTTCGAATCCATGACCGAATCCGGAATTATAGCAGAATCTGCGTATTATGAGTCTTTACATGAAACACCACTGATCGCCAATACAATTGCACGTAAAAAACTTTTTGAGATGAACCGTGTGATTTCTGATACGGCGGAGTACGGTTGTTATCTTTTTGATCATGCATGTAAACCCTTATTGACGGATTTCATGAAGAAAATAGATGTTGATGTCATCGGTAAACATTTTGGTGAAGGAAAGGATAATGGCGTGGATAATGCCAAATTGATTGAAATAAACAAAATCTTACGTGAACATCCTGTAGAAATTGTTGGTACGAGATTACGAGAATCAATGACCGCGATGAAACCCATCGTTTAATATATAGACCAATCTGATTAGGAAAGGACACATTACATGGAATATTTTCCTAAAATCGAGGATATAGAAAAGGCGGCGTTGACCATCCGGCAGGTAACGGAGGTAACGCCGCTTATGCGTAGTATTCGTTTGTCCAAACTTTTCAGTGCCAATATCTTCTTAAAGAGAGAGGATTTACACAGAGTTCGTTCCTATAAAATAAGAGGGGCGTACAATAAGATAAGCACGCTGCCCAAAGTACAGCATAAAAAAGGGGTAGTCTGTGCAAGTGCTGGTAATCACGCACAAGGAGTAGCGTTTGCATGCAATCACCTTGGTATAAATGCCACTATTTTCATGCCTGCGGTTACGCCAAAACAGAAGGTAGAACAAACTAAGATGTTCGGAGATTCTTGGGTTACGGTAGTTTTAGAAGGAGACACTTTTGACGATGCCTACCTTGCAGCGCTTAAATATGGTAAAAAAGAGGAAATGACGTTTATTCATCCTTTTGACGACCCCAAGGTTATAGAAGGACAGGGAACTGTAGGTTTGGAACTTATTGAGCAAACGAAAGAAGCTATAGATTATATCTTTGTTGCCGTCGGTGGCGGGGGCTTGGCTTCTGGATTACTAGGCGTATTTAATAAGCTATCCCCCAGTACCAGGATTATTGGTGTTGAGCCAGAAGGAGCACCTTCCATGAAAACATCTATCGAGAATAATGCGAACACAACGCTGGCTACTATTGATAAGTTTATTGATGGTGCAGCGGTAAAGCGAGTGGGGGACCTTACTTTTTCTATCTGTAAAGATAGATTGTACAACATGACGACCGTCCCTGAGGGAAAAGTTTGTCAAACGATTTTGGATCTTTATAACAGGGACGCTATAGTTGTTGAACCAGCGGGAGCTCTAAGCATTTCGGTACTTGAACAATATTCCGAAGAGATTAAGGACAAGAACGTTGTCTGCATTATTGGCGGAAGTAATAATGATATTACAAGAACGGCGGAAATAAAGGAGCGGGCCTTGCTCTATGGTAATCTAAAACACTATTTTATAGTACGTTTTCCACAACGCCCGGGAGCGCTGAAAGAATTTGTTGTAGATATTCTGGGTCCCACCGATGATATTACGCATTTTGAATATGCTAAGAAATCGAGCAGGGAGAATGCTCCGGCTGTAGTGGGTATAGAACTCAAGGCTGCTTCCGACCTGCAGCCGCTAGTAAATAGAATGAAGGAAAATAACTTTTATGGCGATTATTTAAACGATAAACCAGACCTATATCAATATTTAGTTTAATTCATAATAGAACACATATATGGCTATTCCAGAAGAATTTCAAATACAAAATACCATAGACCAAAGAACTTACTTGGTGAACGGAGAGCTAAAGCCCTGGAGCGGGGATACCACTGAGGTTTTCTCCACAATTTCAGCTACTGAAGCCTATAAACCTACGCTTTTGGGTAGTATCCCGGACATGGAGGAAAAAGAGGCTTTGGAGGCACTGGATGCCGCTTTAGCAGCTTATGGTAAGGGACAGGGTGTGTGGCCCACCATGCACGTTAAAGATCGTATTGAATGTATGGAAGTATTTGTTTCCAAGATGAAAACCAAGCGCGAGGAAGTTGTAAAATTGCTCATGTGGGAAATTGGAAAGTCCCTGCCCGATTCTAGAAAGGAATTTGACCGTACCATTGAATATATTGAAGATACCATAGAGGATTACAAACAATTGGATAGGGATGCGGCCAAATTTCAAAAACAAGATGGTGTTTATGCTCATATTAAACGCGGTCCTCTGGGTGTCGTTCTTTGTCTAGGACCTTATAATTATCCGCTTAATGAAACATTCGCTTTATTGATCCCTGCAATCATCATGGGAAATACTACCATTTTTAAACCGGCAAAGCATGGTGTACTTTTAATAACACCTTTGTTGGAGGCCTTTCAAAGCAGTTTCCCTAAAGGTGTAGTCAATATCATTTTTGGTCGCGGTAGAGCGGTAGCGGCACCAATAATGAAAACGGGTAAGGTAGATGTTTTGGCTTTGATAGGAAATAGTAAATCTGCAAACGCCTTACAAGAGCAACATCCAAAAAGTAATAGACTACGTTTGGTTTTGGGTCTTGAAGCGAAAAATCCCGCTGTTATTTTACCTGATGCGGATATGGATTTGACCATTAATGAAGTCGTAGCAGGAACCACTTCCTTTAACGGGCAACGTTGTACCGCACTAAAAGTAGTCTATGTGCATAATGAGGCACAGGACGTATTTTTAAAGAAGTTCAGTAAGGCCATAGATGATTTGAAATTTGGAAATCCTTGGGACGAAGGCGTGAAACTGACACCGCTACCAGAACCACAGAAACCCGATTATATTCAAGAATTGATTGATGATGCTCTTGAAAAAGGCGCAAAAATCATGAACGACAAGGGGGGGCAGCGAACAGAAAATTATATTTGGCCCGCCGTTTTGTTTCCCGTGACAAAAGATATGCGTGTCTATCAAGAAGAACAATTTGGACCAGTCATACCTGTAGTTCCGTTTTCTGATATTGAAGAGCCTTTAGATGATATGGCGGAAAGCAACTACGGCCAACAAGTAAGCCTTTTTGGTAAGGACGTGTATGCGCTGGCACCTTTAATCGATACGCTGGTCAATTTAGTGTGTAGGGTTAATTTGAACAGCTCATGTCAACGCGGACCCGATGTATATCCTTTCACGGGGCGAAAAGATTCGGCGCAGGCAACATTAAGTGTTCATGATGCTTTGAGGTCGTTCTCGATTCGAACATTTGTCGCCTTTAAAGACAATGATTTGAATAATGAGACTATTCAGCAGTTGTTAGAAGCCAAATTATCCAACTTTGTAAGTACGGATTATATCCTCTAGCAAGTCCACTTATGTGAGCTTAGTAATATGATTTTGCCCAGCTTTTGGGAGTATTTTTCTTCTGAGTCTAATTAATTCAAACAAAACGGTTTGATGATGAAGTTACTCATATTCCACATCGGTATGAATATCCATGCGCTACGGATGAAAAGAATAATGTCTTAGGGTCTTAAGTTTTAAAAACGGTAAGTAGTAGATAATCGCGATTAATTATACTTTGACGCATGTCTTGTTTCGTTGGACGAATAAAACCTAATACAATAATTTGTCTCGGTTTTTAGTTTATAAAGAGCAATCCAACTTAAAATTCCGTGTTCAAACCTATTAAATCAATTTTTGAAAAGCAGCATAAAACGCTCTGGAGTGTCTTACTACTGTTCATGACATTTCTGATGGTATCTTCATACATCCCTGTGGATTCCATTACTATTTCCAAAAAAGAGGCACTATCAACTACTACTGAAGTTGATGCAGAATCGTTGAAGCGTCATACCCTATTCCAAGCAAATTTAAATAGAGCTTTACGGGATTATTTTAAAATAGCCATAGATTCTGGTGATATAGTAGGCGCAGGAGTAAGTATCGTCTACGGAGATTCCATATTGGTTTCCGGCGGATTTGGTAAACGTGCTGTAGAAGAAAATGATTTTATAGATGGTGAAACGGTATTTCGATTAGGTTCATTGTCAAAAGGATTTGCCGGAGTGCTCATGGCTAGTTTGCAGGAAGACGGGAAACTGGATTGGAACGATAAAGTGGTAGACTACCTTCCGAGTTTTCAATTTGGTGACAGTGCCAATACCAAAAAAATAAAACTTTCACATATTCTCTCCCATACCGCTGGGACACCATATCATAGTTACACCAATTTGGTCGAAGCCGGTATTTCTGTTGAAAAAATTACCGAACGGTTCAAGGAGGTGGAACCTATTAGTGGCCCCGGGACCATGTATAGTTATCAAAATGCCATGTTCTCCCTTAGTCAAGAGGTGGCTAAAAAGGTTACGGGACAAGAAGTAAACGCGCTTCTAGACAACAGGTTTTTTAAGCCGCTTGGGATGACCTCTGTTTCTATGGAACATGATGTTTTGATGAATCAAAAAAATGTTGCGCTCCCACATTCCAAAAGGAATAACCATTGGCGCAGTTTACCGCTGACCGATAAGTATTACAATGCGGTCGTTGCAGGCGGTATCAATGCAAGTTCCTTGGATATGGCGAAATGGATGCGTTTCTTATTAGGACATCATCCAGAGGTATTAAAACCTAAAACCATTGAACAAGTTTTTGAGCCCTTTGTTGAAGTTAATTATAACAACAAATACTATCAACGTTGGCCCGATCATATACAATCGCACTATGGCTATGGTTGGCGAATTCATTCTTTCAAAAATGAGATATCACAACAAGAAAAAACCGTGTGGCATCATGGCGGTAGCGTAAACAACTATAGAAACGAAATTGCCCTTTATCCCGAGGATGATTTGGGTATTTGCGTATTACTTAACGGAAATTCTAGATTGGCACAAACCGTAATCCCCGATGTATACGCCATTGTTTCTGAAGCTTATAGCAACATCTATCATTAGGTCCACGTTTAGCTTTGAAATCTTTTTAATTCTCTTTGTCACTTCCTAACAAACAGAAAAAAGCACCACTCAGAACATAGTCATGTTCTAAGCGATGCTTCTTATTTTATTAAGCGATTAACTTATATATTTGCTGCCAACCAATCTCCAACTTCGCTAGTTTTGTAGGCTTTTGCTCCCTCCGCTAAGTCTTCGGTAACGATGCCTTCTGCGAGTGATTTATTTACTACATCTCTTATTGCTTGCGCCTCTTCCGGTAAGTCCATATCTTCAAATAGCATCGCCGCGGACAGTACGGTAGCCAACGGATTGGCGATATCCTTACCTGCTGCCTGCGGGTAGGAGCCGTGTATAGGTTCGTACAAAGACACTTTGCTTCCTACGGAAGAAGAAGGCATTAGTCCCATAGAACCGGAGATTACCGATGCCTCATCCGTCAAGATATCTCCAAAAAGATTGGCAGTAATCATTACATCATAAGCACTTGGCCATTGCACGAGTCGCATGGCAACGGCATCAACAAACTCGTAAGAGACTTCTACTTCCGGATATTCTTTTTCCATTGCCTGTACGGTCTCTCTCCATAATCTTGAGGATTCCAGAACGTTCGCCTTATCCACACAGCATAGTTTTTTTGAACGTTTCATGGCCATTTTAAAACCTTTATGCGCTAAGCGCTCTATTTCAAAACGTTCGTAGGTCATGGTGTCATAGGCAGTATTACCATCATCTTTTCTCCCACGTTCTCCAAAATAAACCCCCCCTGTTAATTCTCTTAAAATGATAAGATCAGTTCCTTCGATGCGTTCCCTTTTCAAAGGAGATTTATCTATTAAGGAAGGAAAGGTAAAGGTGGGCCGTACATTGGCAAAGAGGCCTAATTTTTGACGCATTTTCAATAAACCCTGTTCGGGCCTTACTTTCGCAGAAGGATCGTTATCAAATCTAGGGTGACCAATAGCACCGAAAAGAACAGCATCGGAATTTGCACAGATTTCGTGTGTTTCTTCTGGATAAGGGTCCCCTACGGCGTCAATTGCCGCTGCTCCCGTCAATGCGGGCTTCCAGTTAATCTCGTGATTATATTTTTTTGCGATTACATTACAGACTTTAACGGCCTGATCT
Organism: Maribacter sp. MJ134; assembly: GCF_003970695.1. Lineage (NCBI taxonomy): Bacteria > Pseudomonadati > Bacteroidota > Flavobacteriia > Flavobacteriales > Flavobacteriaceae > Maribacter > Maribacter sp. MJ134. The sequence goes on along the minus strand of NZ_CP034570.1, from coordinate 1,319,277 downwards.
ATTACTTCTGGGCCAATTCCGTCACCGGCCAATAAAGCTATGTCTAATTTCATTTCGTATTCTTTTATCGTTGTTTGATGCTTGTAGTTGTCTGTTTAAAGCTATTTTTCTATATTATATTCAACATCTTTTCTGTGGCCTTAATCGCTGAAACCGTCTGGTCGGAATCTAAGCCCCTCGAGGTAAATTCCTTTTTGTTCAAAGACCAGGTAATGACGGTTTCGCAAAGGGCGTCGGAATTACTTCCGGGTGGTATTCTAACCGCGTAATCTATGAGCTCCGGAAGGGTAATTTTTTTGGATGCATATACTTTGTGCAAAGCATTCATAAAAGCATCATATTGCCCGTCTCCTTGTGCGTTCGCCTCAAATACTTCGCCATTTATTTCTACGGAAAGGGTAGTGGAGGGCATCAAACCTTTGGCGTGTGTTAATACGTAAGACTTTACGAATACTTTCTGTTGATGCGTCTCTGTATCCAACACGTCGGATATAATAAAAGGTAAATCCTCTTTGGTGACCCGTTCCTTTTTATCTCCAAGTTCAATGATACGCTGGGTCACTTTTTTTAACTCATCATCATTCAGTTTTAAGCCAAGTTCCTGCAAATTTTTCTGAATATTAGCCTTTCCCGACATTTTACCCAAAGCATATTTGCGCTTTCTACCAAAACGCTCTGGCATTAAATCACTAAAATATAAGTTGTTCTTGGAATCCCCGTCTGCATGAATGCCAGCTGTTTGCGTAAACACACTATCGCCAACAATAGGTTTATTGGCCGGAATGGACAGTCCGGCAAATGCAGATACCAGTTTGCTCACTTTAAAGAGCGAAGATTCGTTAACACCTATTTCTATTTCTGGCAGAAAATCGTTGATGACCGCAATGGCACTGGCCATAGGAGCATTACCAGCACGTTCACCCATACCGTTTACGGTAAGGTGTAAACCATGACAACCCGCCTTTACCGCTTCCATAACATTTGCAACACCTAAGTCATAATCGTTATGACCATGAAAGTCAAAATGAATTTTAGGATAGCGTTGTACGATTTCCTTCAGAAAGTCATAGGTCTCTCTATGAGTTAGTATGCCCAAAGTATCAGGCAATAAAATACGTTTTATAGGTTGTGTGGAAAGGAAATCCAAGAAATCAAAAACATAGGCTTTTGAGTTTCGCATTCCGTTGCTCCAATCCTCCAAATAAACGTTATTGATGATTCCTTTTTGTTTCGCTTGTTCAAAAACTGCTGCTATTTCCGCAAAGTGTTCCTCTGGGGTCTTTTTAAGCTGATGTTTTAAGTGATTCAAAGAACCTTTTGTTAATAGGTTCTGGGATTTAGCCCCAGCTTCCTCCATCCATTTTAACGAAACTCCTCCGTCTACAAAAGTCAATACTTCCACCCGGTCTAGATAATCCTTACTAGCGGCCCATGCCGTAATCTGCTGTACTGCTTGCAATTCGCCTTTAGAGACTCTTGCAGAAGCAACTTCAATGCGGTCTACATGAAGTTCGTCCAACAATAGTTTGGCCAGCGTCAATTTCTCCGATGCGGAGAATGAGACTCCGGAAGTCTGCTCCCCATCCCTGAGGGTGGTATCCATGATTTCCACCTTTCTTTTCATTAGTGTACTCCTTTGGTTGGAAATCTGATTTTAAAGTGGCGTAGTCTTAGCGAAAGATGTTATTTTTTCTTTGATGTTCAAAAGGTAATCGATGTCATCAAACCCATTCGTCATGTTATTTTTCTTGTAGTCATTGATATCGAAAGACTCACTTTCTCCCGTTGCCAATAAGGTAACCTTCTGTTCCGGTAGATTCACTTCTATTTCCGTTTTAGGGTCCGCTTCGATAGCAGCGAAAATCTTTTGCAGAAAAGTTGCACTAACCTGTACAGGTAGTACTCCTATATTTAGACAGTTACCTCGGAAAATGTCCGCAAAGAAGGAGGAGATAACACATCTAAAACCATAATCATAAACGGCCCATGCTGCATGTTCTCTTGACGACCCCGAACCGAAATTTTTACCGCCGACCAATATTTTACCACTGTACTTTTCATCGTTCAGTACAAAATCTTCCTTGATTGAATTATCTTGGTTGTAACGCCAATCCCTAAACAGATTATCACCGAACCCAACCCGTTCCGTAGCTTTTAAGAAACGTGCAGGAATTATCTGATCGGTATCTACGTTCTCTATCGGAAGTGGTACAGCGGTTGTTCTTAATATGTCGAATTTATCGTATGCCATTTTTTCTAGCTTTTTGCTATCGACTGTTTGCCTATAGCTTTAATTTAATATTTATTTGGATAAAGGCCAGTGGCCAATAGCTAAGAGTAAATTGGTTATGCCATCTCTTTTTCCATTAATTCTCTTGGATCGGTAACCTTGCCCGTAACAGCTGCCGCAGCGGCCACTAAAGGACTTGCTAATAGCGTTCTTGATCCTGGGCCTTGTCTACCTTCAAAGTTTCGGTTAGATGTACTTACGGCCAATTTACCCGGTGGTACTTTATCATCGTTCATGGCCAAACATGCAGAACAGCCTGGTTCGCGTAGTTCAAAACCTGCTTCGGTAAGGATGTCCAAAATACCCTCTTCCTTGATGGCACTTTCCACCTTGTGCGAACCGGGTACAAGCCATGCGGTAACGTTGTCGGCCTTTCTGCGCCCTTTTACGATAGAGGCAAATGCCCTGAAATCTTCAATTCTACCATTGGTACAACTTCCAAGAAATACGAAATCTATCGGTTTTCCGATCATGGTGTCGCCTTCATCGAATTTCATATATTCTAAAGACTTTTTATAGGTAGTGGCACCTCCTTGCACCGCATCGGCATTGGGTATGTCGTTAGAAATTCCCATGCCCATACCCGGATTGGTTCCATAGGTAATCATAGGCTCGATCAAGGAACCATCAAAAGTAAGTTCTTTATCAAAAATTGCATCTGGATCGGTGTAAAGGGTTTGCCAGTAGTCCATGGCCTTATCCCACGCTTCTCCTTTTGGTGTAAATTCCCGTCCCTTTACGTAATGGAAGGTCTTTTCGTCCGGAGCAATCATGCCACCACGGGCACCCATTTCTATACTTAGGTTACAAACGGTCATACGGCCCTCCATGGTCATATCCGTAAATACATCACCAGCATATTCTACGAAGTAGCCCGTTGCGCCAGAAGTGGTCAATTGTGAAATGATAAACAGTGCAACATCCTTGGGCGTTACACCATATTGTAGTTCTCCAGTAATATTGATGCGCATGCGCTTAGGCTTTGGCTGCATAATGCACTGCGTTGCTAGAACCATCTCAACCTCGGAAGTTCCGATACCAAAAGCGATAGCGCCAAAAGCACCGTGTGTAGAGGTGTGTGAATCCCCACAAACAATGGTGGCACCTGGTTGCGTTATTCCATATTCGGGACCCACAACGTGAACAATACCATTCTTTTGATGGCCAAGACCCCAGTAGGAAATACCATATTCATTGGCGTTTTCTTCCAACATTTTTAACTGGTTTGCAGACAAAGGGTCGGCTACCGGGAGATGTTGGTTAATGGTTGGGGTATTATGATCTGCGGTTGCAAATGTTTTTTCGGGATGCATTACCCTGATATTCCTGTTTTTTAATCCTAAAAAGGCAACCGGACTCGTTACTTCGTGCACCATGTGCCTGTCTATAAATAGTACATCCGGGCCATCCGTAATTTTATGTACAACGTGAGAGTCCCACACTTTGTCAAATAAGGTCTTTGATACGCTCATAGTATTCTTAATATAAGAGACAAATCTATTAAAACAAGGGGTTTTTTGGAAATTAACTGAAATTGAAATTACGATGTTCAAAAGCTAATGACGACTTTTAAATCAACTTATATAGTTCCAAACATTCTTGTATTTCACTAATTGGGCATAGCTGTGCCTAATAATCAAATTTTCTGGTTTCTCTAGGGATGGGTCGGCCTTTAGAAGCTTTAGAGCATAATAGCGAGTGGATTTAAGTATCTCGTTATCCTTTACAATATCCGCAATTTTTAAGTTAAGAATACCGCTTTGTTGCGTACCCATAATATCACCTGGACCACGCAGTTTTAGGTCTACTTCGGCAATCTCAAATCCGTCATTTGTCCGTACCATAGTCTCCAACCTCGTTTTTGCTTCTGATGAAAGTTTATGGCTCGTCATTAAAATACAAAAACTTTGGTCCGCTCCACGTCCAACCCGTCCCCGAAGTTGGTGTAATTGAGACAATCCAAAGCGTTCCGCGCTTTCAATAATCATAACAGAGGCATTGGGTACGTTAACACCCACTTCTATCACTGTGGTCGCAACCATGATTTGGGTTTCACCATTGACAAAACGCTGCATTTCATAGTCCTTATCTACGGGTTTCATTTGTCCATGTACAATGGATATCTGAAATTCCGGCATCGGAAAATCCCTCACAATACTTTCGTATCCATCCATCAAATCCTTATAATCCAAGGCTTCTGATTCTTGTATGAGTGGATATACAATGTAAACCTGTCTTCCTTTCTTAATTTCGTCTCGGATAAACCGAAATACTTTTAAGCGATTGGAATCATACCTATGTACGGTCTTTATCGGTTTTCTGCCAGGTGGGAGTTCATCAATAACTGAAATATCCAAATCACCATATAAACTCATCGCTAGCGTTCTAGGAATAGGTGTTGCCGTCATTACTAGGATATGAGGTGGAATTGCCCCTCCAACCGCCCCGGAGGGTAGACCTTTTAATGTTCTTTCGATTGTATGCAATACATCATCAATGGCATCGATTACCTCTTCATTTTTAAACCGTATTACTTTATAACCAAAATCATTGAGAATTTGAGTTCTCATAGTATCGGCTTCTTTTAGAGAGGGGTTGTCGTGATATCCTCCATCAACTTCAACAATCAACTTTTTAGAAATACATACAAAATCAACGATAAATTTATCTATATGATGCTGCCTCTGAAATTGACCATATGTTTGTTCTGTCTTCAACCTCTGCCAAAGTAACTGCGCTGCCTCCGAGGTTCGTTTTTTGTTTTCTTGTTGTAATTCTTTTAGTAGCCCATAGGTAGATGGTCTTGCTGTTTGGTATTTGTAATGAATTTCTTTTACTCTCCCTTTGGGAGGGGTTAGGGGTGGGCTACCTTTATGCCAAAGTTTAGATCGCTGTGCCACACCAAAACGATGTTGCTCATCAATTATGGCCAAACCTAAATTTTTAAATTTCACCTTATCTTCCAATAACGCGTGCGTACCAATCAGTATCTGAAGTTCCCCATTTTCCAGTTGTTCATGTATGGGTTTCCGAGCGGACTTTTTTACCGAGCCAGTCAACAGTTCGCAGGTTATCCCCGTATCTTTTAGCAATGCCGAAATACCGGTATAATGTTGATTGGCTAAAATTTCTGTTGGAGCCATTAAACAAGCTTGGAATCCATTATCTATAGCCAACAACATGGTCAATACGGCAACGATAGTTTTTCCGGAACCCACGTCTCCTTGTAATAATCGGTTCATCTGGGCATTGCTCCCCAAATCTGCCCTGATTTCCTTGACGACCCTTTTTTGCGCATTGGTTAATTCAAAAGGTAACTGATTTGCATAAAAATCATTGAACAGTTCTCCTACTTGGTCAAAATTATATCCTTTTATTCGCTGTTTGTGCAGCATGTTCTTAGCAATAAGCTGCATCTGCAGATAGAATAATTCTTCAAATTTCAAACGGAACTGGGCTTTTGCCAGTAGTTCCTGACTCTTAGGAAAATGAATATTGAATAGTGCTTCACTCTTGGATATCAATTTTAGTTCTTGTAAGAGCGCATCGGAGAGTGTTTCGGAAAACTTGCCCTTGGTCTCCAAGAAAAGTTGCTGCATTAATTTACTGATGACTCTATTGGTGACACCTTTGTTGCTAAGCTTTTCGGTCGATGGATACACGGGCTGCATATGCACTTTTAATCCCTGTTGGTGTTCCTTCAGTAGTTCTAGCTCCGGGTGAGGCATAGAGAAGACCCCGTTGAACCAGTTACATTTTCCGAAAATTACGTAGGGTGTATTGAGTTTTAAATTCTCTCGAATCCATTTTTGACCCCGAAACCAAACCAATTCCATTTCACCAGTGTCATCTTGAAATTTGGCTACAAGACGCGTTCCTTTCTTTTGCTCAACCGTCTTCAGATGAACTATTTTGCCAATAATCTGAACATCTGCATTACTTTTCTGTAGCTGGTTTATTTTATAGTATTGCGTCTTGTCTATGTATCTGTTGGGAAAAAGATTCAGTAAGTCTTGATACACATGAATACCCAACTCAGATTGAAGGCTTTCCGCCCGGTTAGGGCCAACGCCTTTTAGATAAGCAACTGGTGTTTGAAGAAAACCGGCATTCATTGCACGAATTTAGGGATAAGACCATTAACCCCCAAAGGGTATGGTCAAAAGCGATGTTGTACCAACGTAATCTTTAATTAAGGGCATATCAAAGCGACTATTGGTCTAAAGTGTTAAATTTGGTGTGTATTTTACCGGTACTACAAAATGAGACAGTGCTTACCTCTAATTTTTGTTTTTTTCTTTTGTGCGATAACGGCCCAGCATCAGGATAAGGTCGATTTTATTCGTGCAGATGTTAGTATTGAATTGATTCCGCAGGAAAAAAGACTAAAAGGCCTTGTAAGCTACCAATTAAAAATACTTGCGGACGTAGATTCTATATTCCTGGATGCTAAGAACATGCATTTCTCTAAAACACTTCTTAATGGGAATCCAATTAGGTCGGAAAATACACAACGTATCATCAAAGTGTACCATCAATTTAAAGAAGGAGAACAGTACGAATTGCTTTTACAATATGATTGCACACCAAAACAGACCGTTTATTTCCTTGGTTGGGATGATAACGTTGAAGGCAATGAGCAGCTATGGACCCAAGGACAAGGCAAATATACCAGTCATTGGTTGCCCAGTTTTGACGATATGGAGGAGAAGGTGGAGTTCGACTTGAGTTTTAAATCAAATCTTAATAAGCCTATTATAATTGCTAACGGCAGAATCAAGGAGGTTAAAAGTGATCATAAAGGAAGCACCATCACGTCTTTCGATATGAAAGAACCCATGAGTAGTTATCTTTTAGCTTTTGTGATTGGTGACTATAAAAAACAAGAGCTGCTTTCCGCTTCAGGGGTGCCTATTGAAAATTACTACTACCCAAAGGATAGTCTTAAGGCGGAACCTACCTATCGTTACACAAAAGAAATCTTCGATTTTTTGGATAAAGAAATCGGTTTTCCCTATCCATGGCAAAATTACAAACAGGTTCCCGTTCGTGATTTTTTATACGCCGGAATGGAAAATACCACGACCACTATTTTTTCGGATACCTATGTCATTGATTCTACTGCTTTTGTAGACAAGAACTACGTAAACGTTAACGCACATGAACTGGCGCATCAATGGTTTGGGAACTTGGTGACCGAAAAAGATGGTAATCATCATTGGCTGCATGAAGGTTTTGCAACCTACTACGCGTATTTGGCGGAGAAAGAACTCTTTGGTAATGACTATTATTATTGGAAATTATACGATACCGCTGTGCGACTAAAAAGCTTATCGGATAAGGGAGAAGGGGAGGCCTTGACCAACCCTAAGGCCAGTAGTCTTACATTTTATGAAAAGGGGGCCTGGGCATTGGTGATGCTTAAGGACCTAGTGGGAGAGGAGAATTTTAGAAACGGAGTTAAACAATATCTAGTCAAACACCAATATAAAAGTGTTACCATAACCGATTTTTTGAACGAAGTAGAACAAGCAAGCGGCTTTGACTTGTCAACTTTTAAGTCAGATTGGCTAGAGCGTACGGAGCTTCCTTTTGATAAAATGAAATCCTTCCTAAGAAATACTTCATCTTCCGTTAATCTCGTCTTTGCGATGGAAGATGAATTTCAAAGTATTCAAAGTGATGATTTGGATTATGAGCGGTATTGGAACAAAAGTGAATCGGTTCACTTTAAGAAATACCTCATAAAAGAGTACCATCGAATTTTACCTGAAGAATTAATTTTTAGTGCTTTTGAAACAGATACTATACCCGTTAGACAAACTTTAGCAGAGGTTTTATATCGCATTTCTGGTGCTCGTGCATCTTCAGAAGGTTTAAAGTCCCGCTATGAAACGCTTCTAGAAGATGATAGCTATCTTACTATTGAAACGGCACTAATTAACTTATGGTCTAATTTTCCGGAATATAGAAGTGTTTATCTAAATCGTACAAAAGACATTGTTGGCCTGCCCAATAAAAATGTACGCTTACTATGGTTAACGCTTGCCTTGGTTACTCCCGAGTATGGCGGTGTGGAGAAAACTAGATGGTTAAATGAGTTGGTGAAGTATACTTTTTCTACTTACAATCCGGAGGTAAGACAGTTGGCTTTTCAGTATTTAACGAATATCAATGCAATGAATGCTAGTGTTTACCGACAACTCATAAAAGCGACCAATCACCATTCGTGGCAATTTCGGAACTTTGCAAGACGTCTTTTGGATGAAAAACTGGAAGATGACACTAGTAAAATGGAAATTCTAAATGCAGCTAGAGAACTAAAGCGTGATGATTTACGTTATCTAAAGACCAAGTTAAATTTACCATGAGAGCATTAGTCATTTCAGGAGGCGGAAGCAAAGGAGCCTTTGCCGGCGGAGTGGCCCAGTTTCTAATACAAGAATCGGGCAAAAAGTACGACCTTTTCGTAGGAACCTCTACAGGTAGCTTGCTTATTTCGCATTTGGCTTTGGGTAAGGTTGATAAAATCAAGGAAATCTACTCCAACGTAAACCAAAAGACCATATTCAATAACTGTCCGTTCGTAGTTCGTAAAAAATACGGCATCAATGAAATATCCATAAATCATTGGAACGTGCTTAAGAATCTTATCCGAGGAAAGAAAACCTTTGGAGAAAGTGAGAATCTTAGAGACCTCATTAGGAACAGTCTTACGGTGGCCGAGTTTAAGGAACTTCAAGAAAGTAATAAGGATGTTGTGGTTACGGTCTCCAATTTGTCTTTGAACCAAGTAGAATATAAGTCTATAGACGAGTGTACTTATGATGAATTCTGCGACTGGATTTGGATTTCATCTAACTATACCCCATTTATGAGTTTGGTACGTAAAAATGGATGCGAATATGCCGATGGTGGTCTGGGCAGTATCGTGCCTATAGAAGAGGCCATAAAAAGAGGCGCCACAGAGGTAGATGTTGTGGTATTACATACCGAAGTGAATTATATGAACCGCATGCCTTCAAGGAATCCGTTTGAACTTTTAACCACTATGTTAAGCTTTATTCTGGACCGTATTGAAAATCAGAACATACGTATAGGAAAATTAGTGGCCAACCAACATAATGCTATTATTAACCTGTATTATACGCCGACCATATTAACCACAAATTCTCTCATATTCGATAAAGATAAAATGACATTGTGGTGGAAAAGGGGGTATCTGTACGCTAAGAATAAAAATGAGGAAACCAACCCAATTGAGCCGAATGAGAATGAATAACTTTTGTAGTCGGTAGTTATTAGCTAGTAGTCTTTTGTCAGTATTTAATAGTTAGTAATCAGTAATCAGTAATCAGTAAGTAGTTTGAAGTAGGAAGTAAACAGTAGGCATTAGATGGTTTGTGAGTTTTGTGGTCTGAGGATATAATTTTAGTATCTGAAATTTACTCTTGCACTTACACTTGGCTTTTCTTACCAAAGCTCTCCCAGTTCCTTTTTAACAAAAGCCAATGCCGTGGCGGACGGAGAAGCTTTTTCCATAGTTTCCGTTAAAATATCTTCTCTGAGTTTGTCCGCTGTTTCCGTTTCGCTCATCGCGGCCTTACGTATCATTTGTACGGTAGCATTTTTTGCGGCCTTAATGATATTCCAACACTCGTCCGTCATGTAAATTTGTTGGGACAGGTTATGGTCAAACTCCGTTTCAATACTTTTTATCAATAAATTCTCATATGCAGCTTTGTCCTTTGTTATCGGAGCCACACGAACTACTAAACTTGGTAATGCCATACGTTCTAAGAACAAGGCCATGCGCTCATACGCTTGTAGTCTAATAGGCAAAGTGTCTTTTTGAGAATCTTTATGCAATAGAAAACGCCTTCTCCCTTCTTCGTTTGTGGTATGCATTCTAAAGAAATAAAAGGCAATGGCCCCAGTAACCACGGATGGCAATAAATAAGCGAATAGTTGAAAAATTTGGTCAGATGTCATTATTAAAATTTACTGGATTAGTAGTTGATTTATGACTTTAGAACGACCAATTTCATCAATTATTATAATACCTAATCGATGAAATGCATATTTTTTCTACATTAAAATCATACAGGATTTTGTTTTCTTAGTTCCATGTAATCTTTATCTTTCAGTCACAGAATTGTTTTTTGGACATAAATTAAAGTTAAGAATGAATTAAAAGCCGACAAAATCCAATTATACAATCCATAAGTATCGAAGTAAGTCAAGAATATTAGCAAAATGTAAATAATGAAGCAAAGAGTAATAAATGCTAAATTTTGTGTGCAAATGTTGTGCTTGTTAATATCGATGGTGTCATGTAAATCTCAGTCGAAACCATCTTCTGATAATAACTCAAATTCCGAAATAGCCTATGACCTATTAAACATGGTTTATGGCCAAAATATGGAGGGCGTACAAGGAAGCCTCTATTACAAAACAAATAATCCTTACGACGTCTCCAGTGACTATTATAGTGATGTCCTGAAGGATGGTTTAGACCAATATATCAACTATCAAAATGAAGAAGAGATAGTTAAATGTCCCGTAGGTAGTTTGTTTACCGCAATGGATAAAAAGCACTTAGACAAAAAAATGATGAATTTAAAAGTGGTACAATTAGATGCCTCTAAATTTGATAATCCTAAAGCTTTAAACTATGAGATTGGTACACATGCCGATTATCAGAATGTAGGTATGGTGAAGAAAGCGGTGCACTTTATTAGTTTTCCAGTTATTATGAATACAGGTAATGGAACTTATGGCGTTTTTATAGACCAAACTCCCTTAGGAGGCTACATTTATATTTATCGTAAAATTGGAGCAAAGTGGAAGAAGTTATGTAGTTCAACGCTATATCTTGTTTAGTATTGGGTCATTTAAAAGCGTTTTTACAACAGTTTGTTATTATCAAAAAGTGTACGATGCGATTGAATTTAAGAAAAACTATAGTCCTCCCAATATTGAGCTTGAATTTGAATTCTTGTCTTTCGAGCAAATTAGTGAAACCTCAGGAAAATGAAATGTATAAGGTTATTAATTCCACCTTAGTTCTTAATCCTAGTAACCCCATGAAAATTTATGAAAGATCATACATAAGCAAGCAATATAATGCTAATTTTATAAGGGACGAAGTATATCATCTTTTTGTGTCATACGCCTATAGCACTGAAATATACCAAACTAATGCTAAGAGCTCGAAAGCTATTGAATCTAGTGAGGAAATACCTGTTGAAAGAAAAAGGGTTCTCTTGGACAGTATTAATCTAAATTTAAAACTCTCAGTATCTGACTTTCTATTTGAAAGGGACAGGGTTTATATGTCTACCATGGCGGACAAAAAACTGAAATGGAACCCTCAAAGTTTGACTTCTAACATTTCTTTAACTAATGACACCAAAGCCATTCGTATCTCCGTTCCTGTTTTTAATCAAGACCACACAATTTCCGCTTACTTTTTGGGAAGTCCAAACGGTTTGGAATTGATTTTTTGTAAATAGGATGAAGCCGGTGAATGGTATCGTTATACAGAATCCTTAGTTTGGATTTCTTAAATTAGTACTTAAATTGAAAAGTACTGATACTGATATCGCACGGTAACGATAGGACATTATATCTTATTGAAAAAATCAAATAAAGTATGAGTAATTATTTCAGAATAACCAGCGCAATTCTGGTGCTAATTAATTCTTCATATCGGCTTTAGCTCCTTCGTAAAAAGCTTTGTAGTCTGGATGTATCTTAATCTGTATGGATTCTTTAAATCCACCATCTCCACTTTTTACATTTAAGCGGGTACCGCTTACCGATTTTTCTTTTATCAAAACCCCTGCAATGGTATTGGCCTGATTCATAGCAATGTCAAACTCCCCGGTTATTGTCATGCCCGTAATGGTTACGGCTGCTTTTGGACTTGCATTGATAAGCTTTGCAACGTTCGTTAACCACTCTTTGGAAGTATCCAAAAGATTGGTGCCCAAACCATCCGCGAAGAAAAAGTCCAGTTTTTCTGAAATAATGACCACACCATCATTCACTTGTACTTTGGCATTTTCACCTAATGTTTTTTTAGCATTGGTCAGCACCACCAAAGCGGTAGAGTCGGCACTAGCGAAACCATTAACAAGCCCCTTTAATTGGGCTTCCTTACGTTCTAATGTCGCTAGGGTCTTATTTATGTTTTCAGAATTCTGACTAGAGAGCGCAGCAAAACTGTTCAGGTTCTTTAAAAGGGTGGCATTGGCCGCTTGTAGTTCCGTTACTTGATTTTGGAGTTCATCAGCCTTTAATACACTTATTTTTTCTCCTTGTATTGCTTTGGAAACAATCCTGTTCACTGAATCCAAGCGATATTTTAAATCTTGATTTTGCGCTATCAATTCACTCTTTTTCTGAGCCTGTATATTTGAAACAAATAAAAAGATACCTATGGAAAGGAGTAAAATTCTCTTCATAATGATACGATTTGATTAAGAATAGGACTAGATTTTATTTGCCGCCAAGATACGAACAGTCTTTTAATTCTTCCACACCTTTGAAGTCAACTTTAACTTTATTGTACCCGTAAGTAGAGGCTAGGCTACGGTTAAGGTCGTTGTCATCAACATTTACCTGAATATCGTCCATGGTAAACTGACACGGGTGTTCATAGCCCGCTGCGTGGGTAATTTCTAGAAACTCTTTTCGGAACGATTTAAAATATTGCGCTAGTCTGTCCGACTTTAGAGGCACGTTAACTCCTTTTTGCAACCACTTGTTCTGTGTGGCAATGCCGGCAGGGCATCTATTGGTATGGCAAACCTGTGCTTGAATGCAACCAATACTCATCATGGCCTCTCGTGCAACATTAATACAGTCTACTCCCATGGCAAAGGCCATGGCCGCTTTCGCAGGAAAGCCCAACTTACCGCTCCCTACGAAGACGATACGGTCCGTTAGTTGTCTATCTAGAAAGACACGATACAAACTAGAAAAACCATAGACCCAAGGTAAGGAAACGTGATCTGCAAAGGAAGGTGGGGCCGCACCGGTACCCCCTTCACCACCATCTACGGTAATGAAATCAGGGCCTTTACCTGTTTTTAACATCAAATCCGCCAATTCTTCCCATTGGTCCAGCTTACCTATGGCTCCTTTAATGCCGACCGGAAGTCCCGTTTCTTGGGCAATATCCTCGATGAAGGCCATAAGTTCAGGAACGTTGGAAAATGCTTTGTGTGTGGCAGGAGAAAGTACGTCTTTACCCACTTCAACCCCACGTATTTCGGCAAGTTCCTCTGTTATTTTTGCACCTGGGAGTACGCCTCCCTTTCCAGGTTTGGCCCCTTGCGACAGTTTTATCTCTATTGCTTTGATACAAGGATTGTCCGCCACCAGTTTTTTCATTTTTTCCATGGAGAAATTACCACCTTCGGTACGTACACCGAAGTAACCTGTGCCAAAATGAAAAACTACATCACCCCCCTGTTTATGATAGGGAGACAATCCGCCTTCTCCCGTATTATGATATGCACCAGCTTTAAATACTCCCTTATTCATTGCTTCTACCGCTGCTGCGGATAAGGAGCCAAAACTCATGGCAGAAACGTTGATAATACTCGCAGGTCTGTACGGGCGTTTTCTTTTATTATAAGCGCCCATGACCTTGGCACAGGGCATAAATGATTTGTCCTCTAGATTAGGATGACCCGCAGGTGCTTGATAGGCCATCATTCTATTTTTTACAAAAACATGTTGATGCGCGTATAAATCCCTATCGGAGCCAAATCCTTCGTAATTGTTCTCTTGTTTGGCAGAGGCATAGATCCATCCTCTTTCTATTCGATTAAAGGGTAGTTCCTCCCTATTGTTCGCAACAAAATATTGTCGCATTTCCGGGCCAATACTTTCTAACCAGTAGCGCAAATGACCCACCACGGGAAAGTTGTGTTTTATGGTGTGCCGTTTTTGGATAAAAACATCCCAAATAGCCACCAATAAGATAAACAAAACAAGCCACGTCCACCAAGGGAGACTAGTTAATAGAGCTGCAATTTCTGACATCTATATTATCCTTTCGGTTTGGTATCCAACCGTGGTGTTTTATCACTGTTCAAATAGTCTAGGCTCATTTCTGTCAAGGTTCTTACGCCTAACAATAAATCACTGTCATCAATCTTAAAATCCGGTGTGTGATGTGGAAATGATTCTGTATTTCCGGGAGTCATTCCCCCTAAAAAGAAGAAGAAACCTGGAGCCTCTCTTTGGAAATAAGAAAAGTCTTCCGCTCCCGTAATCGCTTTTTGGGTTTGGATGTTGGCCTCACCTGCAACGCGTCTCATCGTCGGTAACATCTGTTCTACCAATTCCGGGTTATTATAGGTAATATCCGTAGCATCTTTGATTTCGCAGGTAGCCTCACCACCATAGGCTTTGGCTATGGTACTCACCATTTCTACCATACGTTTGTTCAGTTTGTCTTTCATATCATAATCCAGTGTGCGAATGGTCCCGATCATTTCCGCACTTTCCGGTATAATATTAAAACGTACCCCACTCTTAATCTTACCTACCGTAATTACGGCAGCTTCATTGGTAAGGTTTGTTTCTCTACTGATAATGGTCTGCAGTCCATCAATAATCTTGGCACTTATCAAAATAGGGTCAACACCGCTCCATGGTTGTGAACCGTGACTTTGTTTTCCTTTTACTTTAATCGTAAAGCTTTGAGCGGCGGCCATGGTACCGCCAGATTTGTATCTAATAGTACCTACCGGAGTCTGGGAGTTAATGTGTAAACCAAAAATAGCATCTACTTTTGGATTCTGCATAACACCTTCTTTTACCATGAGTAAAGCACCACCTTCTTCACCAGGTGGCGGACCTTCCTCTGCGGGTTGAAATATAAACTTAACGGTGCCTTTGATTTTATCCTTGTTTTTGGACATGACTTCTGCAACACCCATAAGAATAGCGGTATGCGTATCATGACCACAAGCATGCATTACACCAACATCCTCGCCCATAAAGGTAGAGGTAACGGTAGATTTGTAAGGCAAATCGTTACGCTCGGTCACGGGCAGCGCATCAATATCGGCACGTAAGGCTACAACTTTACCGGGCATGTCACCTTTTAGTAGCCCTACAACACCGGTATGGGCAACACCTGTTTGTACTTCAATACCCAATGATTTCAGATGCTTGGCAATTTTCTCCGCAGTTTTAAATTCGCGATTTCCTAACTCTGGATTTTGGTGGATATCTCTTCTCCAATCAATAACCTTACTTTCTATAGCCTCATAATCCTTACTTAAATTGGGTCCTTGTGCTTGCAAGGAAAAGGCAAATAGCAATAAAGCCAATACTCCTAATTTTCTCATAGTGTATGTTTAAAATTTAATCAATCTATAATTCTCGTTCTGTAATTGTATTAATGCCGTCATGGCAGATAAGGAGAGCTGTACACCGGCAATTAATTCTTCCTTTGGAAAATCCCTAGAAACGGAAGATTGTCCACAAAAAATAACTTCTGCGCCAGCGCCCATTAATTCTTGTAGCATCTTCTCATTTGGGTTTTCAACATTGTATTTACGTTTGTAGGCTTCAGAAGTAATGACATCTTTCGATGCCTTATTATGGACAACCAACGCTACTTTAAGCTGATTTAGAGGAATACCGCTCTGTGCGTGCATATTTAAAAAACGAGCTGCTGTTTCCAAGCTTGCATTTCTTTGTGAAACATCCTCAGGCGAGTTCATGATGTCAAACACGGCTTTGTAGGTCTTTGTGGTATCTACTTTAAAATCCGTGTTTTCTATACGCCATACTTTTCCAAATTCTTCTATTACCGGACCACTTTGTTTTGCTTGAGCCAAGCAATTCGTAACAATTCCGATGGTGAAAAGGTAAAAAAAAGAGGGCATTAATAGTCTTCGACGCATTTTCTAGATAATAAGATGCTAAATATATTCAAATTGAAAGGAAATACCAGTTATTGTTCATAATTCTGAAAAATAGCGCTTCCGCCATCCCGTTATAATGGCTAAATTCACGTTCCTAAACTAAGAGTGAATTGAGTACGTTTATAGATGAATTAAATGAAGCCCAGAAGGCACCCGTTTTACATAAAGATGGTCCCTTAATGGTTATTGCCGGGGCAGGTTCTGGCAAAACAAGGGTGCTTACCTATAGAATAGCCCATTTGATGGCGCAGGGGGTAGATTCCTTTAATATTTTGGCCTTGACCTTTACGAACAAGGCCGCGCGCGAAATGAAAAAACGTATCGCGGACATTGTGGGTACGTCTGAAGCTAAGAACCTTTGGATGGGTACCTTTCACTCGGTTTTTGCCAAGTTACTACGCTTTGATGGTAACAAACTGGGCTACCCAAGTAATTTTACGATTTACGATACACAAGATTCGCAAAGACTCATTGCTTCTATTATTAAAGAAATGGGTCTTGATAAGGACATTTATAAATACAAGCAGATTCAAAACAGGATATCGTCCTTTAAGAACAGCCTTATCACGGTGAAGGCTTATTTTAACAATCCTGAACTCATGGAGGCAGATGCGATGTCCAAAAGACCAAGGGTAGGGGATATTTACCAGAATTATGTAGACCGGTGCTTTAAGGCCGGTGCCATGGATTTTGATGATTTACTACTCAGGACTAATGAATTATTGACCCGCTTCCCCGATGTTCTCATGAAGTATCAAGACCGGTTCCGGTATATTCTGGTAGATGAGTACCAGGATACGAATCACTCCCAGTATCTAATCGTAAAGGCTTTGGCCGATCGTTTTCAAAATATCTGTGTGGTAGGGGACGATGCGCAAAGTATCTATTCGTTCAGAGGGGCGAACATTAGTAATATTTTAAATTTTCAGCGCGATTATGAAAACGTAGGCATGTACCGTTTGGAGCAGAATTATCGCTCTACCAAAAACATCGTTAACGCGGCAAACTCCATAATTGCCAAGAATAAGAATCAATTAGAGAAAGTGGTATGGACCGCGAATGACGAGGGTGCCGCCATTAAAATACACCGCAGTATAACTGATGCCGAAGAAGGTAGGTTCGTTGCAGGCTCCATTTGGGATAACAAGATGCAAAATCAGCTGACTAATGGTGAATTTGCCGTTCTGTACCGGACCAATTCCCAGTCTAGGGCTATTGAGGATGGCTTACGAAAAAGGGACATTCCCTACAGAATATATGGCGGACTCTCTTTTTATCAACGGAAAGAAATAAAGGACGTACTATCTTATTTACGATTGGTTATAAACCCTAAGGATGAAGAAGCGCTAAAACGTATCATTAATTTCCCAACAAGGGGTATTGGGCAAACCACCATCGATAAGCTCGTAGTAGCAGCGAATCATTATGACCGTTCTATTTTTGAGGTCATGGAGAATATTGCTAAAATAGACCTTAAGATAAATGCGGGTACCAAAAGAAAATTAGAGGATTTCGTTACCATGATCAAAAGTTTTCAGATTATGAACGAAGGAGCGGATGCGTTTACCTTGGCGGAACATATCTCTAAAAAAACGGGTATACTTCTAGAATTTAAAAAGGATGGGACTCCGGAAGGTATCGCCAAGATGGAGAATATTGAAGAATTACTGAACGGTATAAAAGATTTTGTCGAGGGACAAAAGGAACTGGCAGATGCTACTGGAGACTTAAGCGAGTTTCTAGAGGATGTAGCCTTGGCGACCGATTTAGATAACGATACAGGAGATGATGACCGTGTGGCTTTAATGACCATTCATTTGGCTAAAGGTCTTGAGTTTCCCTACGTGTATATCGTAGGTATGGAAGAAGATTTGTTTCCTTCTGCCATGAGCATGAACACACGTAGTGAATTGGAAGAAGAGCGTAGGCTCTTTTATGTGGCCCTAACCAGAGCGGAAAAACAAGCCTATTTAACTTATACACAAAACAGGTACCGTTGGGGAAAGTTAATCGATGCGGAACCAAGTCGGTTTTTAGAGGAGATTGATGAGCAATACGTAGAGAACTTAACTCCAGTAGATGGAGGATATCGTTATAAGTCACTGATAGATGCCGATATCTTCGGTGAAGTAGACAAGTCAAAATTAAGACAGGTAAAGCCAAAAGCCGGCACACCACCCCTTGTAGGTCAGCCTAATTTAAACCAGTTAAAGAAATTACGTAAGATAAAACCAGAACTTTCTAGACCCGTAGGTAATACCAATGCGATAGACCCAAATTTGACTGTGGGTTCCTTGGTGAACCATACACGTTTTGGTCGTGGTAAGGTATTGAAGATTAAGGGTGCGGGAAATGATAGAAAAGCTGAAATACAGTTTGATAAAGGGGATATTAAAAAACTGCTATTGCGGTTTGCTAAGTTAGAGCTGCTTTAAAGGCTAGGTTCAGGAATTTCCTTTTTGGTCATTTGAAAGTAAATGAACTTGGGGCAAGCCCAAGAGACATTAGAGGGAAAGCCGTCATTGAATTTGACACGAGTTACGGAGCATAATAAGTCTTGTTTATTAAGTTAAGGAAAAGGGATTTATCTTTTAAGAATACGTGAACTATGGCAGAGTTTATAAAAATTTATGAAGACAATCCAAATCCAAAGGAAATTAATAGGGTAGTAAATGTACTGCGCAAGGGGGGTTTGGTCATTTATCCAACGGATACCGTTTACGGTCTGGGTTGTGATATCACTAATTCAAGAGCTTTGGAAAAATTGGCCCGTATAAAGGGCATAAAGCTTGCCAAAGCAAATTGGTCATTTCTCTGTGCGGATTTAAGCAATCTGTCTGATTACGTGCGTCAAATTGATACTGCTACCTTTAAAATATTAAAAAGAGCCTTGCCGGGTCCTTACACCTTTATATTGCCCGGGAACAACAATTTACCTAAAGATTTCAAAAAGAAAAAGACCGTTGGTATTAGAGTTCCAGATAACAGTATAGCCATTGCCTTAGTGAATGCTTTGGGCCATCCTATAGTATCTACATCTATCAGGGATGACGATGATGTGCTCGAATACACCACGGATTCAGAGCTAATTTATGAGAAATGGGAAAAAATCGTAGACGTTATTGTCGATGGGGGCTACGGCGGCAATGTTGGCTCAACTATTATTGACCTTTCCGAAGGTTACCCAACGGTAGTACGAGAGGGTAAGGGAAGTCTCGATATTCTTTAATCCTTTAAAATATGCGTATAAAAAAAGCGGTTCTTTTAAGACCGCTTTTCATTATACTATTTTGGAATTACTTTCCTCCAATTGCTGGATCCTTCATCCCTTCTTCTATCATACTATAGAATTGGTCAATTTTTGGAAGAACAACTATTCTAGTTCTTCTGTTCTTAGATTTCTCTGTTGCAGATACCGGTACAAACTCGGCTCTACCTGCAGCCGTCATACGCTTAGGGTCAACATTAAAATCGTTCTGTAAAATTCTAACAACGGCCGTTGCACGTTTTACACTTAAATCCCAGTTATCCAATAACACGCCATTCTTTCTGTAAGGAACGTCATCTGTATGACCTTCTACCATAAATTCAAAATCTGGCTTGTTGTTTACAACTTTAGCTACTTTTCCAAGTACTTCTTTTGCTCTGTTCGTTACGTTGTAACTTCCACTGCTGAATAACAATTTATCAGAGATGGAAACAAAAACGACACCTTTTTCAACGCTGATTTCAATATCTTCATCATCCAAGTTTCCTAGAACACCTTTTAAACTCTGAACTAGGGATAGGTTTACAGAATCTCTTCTTGTAATCGCATCGTTTAATTTACGAATGGTCAAATCTTTCTCTTGTAAACTCTCTAATGACTTCTCAAGGTTTTCAGCACCTTTTGTAGTTAACGTTGTCAAGTTGCCCATGTTGTTAATAAGCTCTTGGTTGTTAGACTTTAAAAATGCGTTTTGATCTTCTAAGGTTTGTAGTCTAGAAGCCGCAGTCGCTTTTTCTTCGAGGCAGTCATTTAACTTAACCGTTGCAGAATTTAATAAATCTTGAGTTTCTTTTTGTTTTGCTTCGAGGTCCGCATATTTCTTCTGTGATACACAAGAAGACAATAAAAGCGTTACTCCAAGAAATCCTAAAATGATTTTTTTCATAATTGTTTAACTATATTAATGTTTGTTGTTTACTTGATTTTGCCTTAAGCGAGACCAAAATTATATATTTTGTATTTCGCTAAACCGACTTATTAGTTAATCTTTTACTAAAATGTTAAAATTAGTTATCTGATTTACGAAATAAGACCACACTATGGACTTTGTAGTATAGTATTTTAATAAAAATTTAGTCTTTTCCCTTTTTCTGTACATCCTTCTAAACTGCCTGTAAAAACTAAAATGTGCTCTAAAGATGGCTAAGAAATGTTTAAACCTAAACTGAAAAATAAACCGAACGGCTGCAATACCATCTAGCAGTAGTCGAATGTAAATAATAATAAATGCCTTGTGAAGGGGTAAGTTCTTGGTAATGGAGAAGAGGGAGTTCCTAAAATTCAGATAAGTCTTTTTCGGGTTCATATTGCTTAAGGTAGAACCTCCAAGATGGTATACTTTAGAGGTGCCTATATAATATACCTTATGACCGTGGTTCTTGGCGCGCCAACAAAAATCTACCTCTTCTTGATGGGCAAAATAATCGGCATCAAAGCCCTTGAGTTCCGTAAACACTTCTTTTCTTACGAACATGCAAGCTCCGGTTGCCCAGAAAATTTCCTTATTATCGTCGTATTGTCCGTTATCTTTCTCTAAAGTTTGAAAGATTCTACCGCGACAAAAGGGATAACCCAACTGATCAATGAAACCACCTGCAGCACCCGCGTATTCAAAGTATTCTTTGTTTAGGAGGTCCAGTATTTTTGGTTGAATAATCGCTGCTTTCGGTAGTGTCTTAAAAGCATCTGGTATGGGAGACAACCACCCTTCGGTGACCTCTACGTCCGAGTTTAATAAACAGAAAATATCGGCCTCAATATCTTGCAGAGCTTCATTATAGCCCTGTGCAAAGCCGCCGTTGACCTTGTTTTTAATAATAGCGATTGATGGATAGTTTTTCTCAAGGAATGCAATACTGCCATCAGTAGAAGCATTGTCGGCCACATAAATGGTTGCATCTTTCGAATATTTGACCACAGCGGGGAGAAAACGCTCCAAAAGCACTTCTCCATTCCAGTTCAATATGACTACGGCTATTTTCAAAATGTTGACAAATTAACGGCTAAATTCAGGAATCTGCTTCAAAAATTGATATTTTTCATCACTTTTACTCATCTGACAATAAAAATGAGACATACCATTGGTCACCATTAAATAGGTAGCATCTAAATCTAGGTTGTACCGCGCAATTTGGTCAAAAGTCTCCTGCGATATCTTAATTTCCGGAGCTTTGCATTCTACTAGTAAGTGAATGGTTCCATCAGGATTGAAAACTACAACATCATATCTTTTTTTTAAACCATTGATTACAATCTGTTTTTCGACATTGATATGACTTTGTGGGTATTTTTTGTCATTTATGAGATAAATGACTACATGTTGGCGAACCCATTCCTCTGGAGTCAAAACGATGAACTTTTTCCGGATTAGGTCAAAAATCAGGGCTTTATTTTGACTATTTTTGACTCTAAAGTCGTAACTGGGAAAGTTGAGCAGTTGCATTTTACAAAATTGATGATTTTTTCCGAATGGATGAAGCACTACAGATTGTTAATGATATTCGTAAGGGAAGTATAAGACCTATATACTTTCTTTTTGGGGAAGAGGCCTATTTTATTGATAAGATTTCGGACTACATTGGTAATAAAGTGCTCACAGAAGAGGAGAAAGGTTTTAATCAAATGGTGCTGTACGGCAAAGATGTCACTATAGAGGATATTGTTGGTAATGCTAAACGCTATCCAATGATGGCAGAGCGGCAGGTTGTTATTGTAAAGGAGGCTCAGCATTTATCAAGAAATATCGAGAAATTAGCGAGCTACGTAGAAAACCCTCAGGAAACTACAGTGTTAGTTATCTGTTACAAGTATAAGAAATTAGATAAACGTAAAGCTTTGTACAAGTCCCTTAAGAAGGGAGGAGTGGTTTTTGAAAGCAAGAAACTGTATGAAAACCAAGTAACGGAATGGTTAAGAAAAACATTACTTTCTAGCGGTTACACCATATCTCACAAAGCAGCCATTTTATTGGTGGAATATTTGGGTACTGACCTTAGCCGGATCAATAACGAACTGTCTAAGTTGAAATTGGTACTTCCAGAAAAAAGCGAAATTACGCCACAGGATATTGAAGAACATATAGGCATAAGCAAGGATTACAACAATTTTGAATTGAAAAAGGCCATTGGGGAACGTAATGTGGTAAAAGCCACCAGAATCATTACTTATTTTGCGCAGAACCCCAAGGACAATCCTTTTGTTCTTACGGTAACCTTGCTCAACTCTTTTTTTACACAACTCCTTCAATATCATGGTCTCACCGACCACACCCCTAAAAATGTGGCTAGCGCTTTACGAATCAACCCTTATTTTGTGGGAGAATTTCAGACGGCCGCAAGAAATTACCCAATGAAAAAAGTGAGCCAAATTATTTCCTATTTACGCGAGCTGGACTTAAAAGGGAAAGGAGTAGGTGCTGCCAATACAAATCAGGCAGATTTATTAAAGGAACTGTTGGTAAAAATCTTATAGCTTATTTTTTATCAATGCTAAACTTACCAGGACCTAACAGTGCAATGGTAACGAAAGCCACTAAATAGAACAATGCCTTTTCTTTAGTTCCGAACGGATCTTCTCCGTGCACAATAACTGCCGCTACCAACATTGTAATTGCTGCCGGGATAGCCGCCCATCTTGTCTTGAAGCCAATAATTAGTAATATTGGACAAACGAACTCTCCTATAACGGCTAAGAATAAGGAAGGAGCCGCACCAATTCCAAGCGGATTTCCGAACTCGAAATTACCTGCGATAAGTTTTTGAAATTTTGGAAGACCGTGAAAAAGCATCATAGCGGAAACCGCTATTCTAAAGAAAGCTAAACCAATATCTTTTAAGAGGGAATTTTTCATGATATCAAAATTAATTAATCTTTATAAAAGTATCTCTTTTTAGGATTTCTTCAAAATAATCAGGAGTTCATCTACAAGTTTATTGGCATTTTCTATATTAAAATATAAGGGCGGCTTTATTTTAAGTACACTATCGTAAGGTCCGTCTGTACTGATGAGTATATTTTTCTCACGTAGCTTATTTTTGATATCTGCTGCTAAATCGGTATTAGGTAATCCGTCTAAAGTAATAATTTCAACCCCTAAGAAGAGGCCTTCTCCACGCACATCTGCTATTTGCTCAAAGCGTTCTTGAAGTTGTTTTAGCTTGTTTTTTAAATGGGCACCAACCATTCTTGCATTCTCTTGAAGGTTGTCCTCTTCAATAACTTCCAAGACGGCGTTGCCAATAGCGCAGGAAACTGGGTTTCCGCCAAAGGAACTAAAGAATTCCATACCATTATCAAAACTATCTGCAATCTCGGTAGTGGTAACAACGGCACCAAGCGGATGCCCATTCCCAATTGGTTTTCCTAGAATTACGATGTCTGGAATAACATCATACTGCTCATAGCCCCAAAAGGTACTGCCCAACCTTCCAAAACCAACTTGTACTTCATCGCTGATACAGAGTCCACCTTGTCTTCTTATTTCCGGATAAATCTCGCCTAAATATTTTTTTGGTAACGGCACTTGTCCGGCGCAGCCTACTATAGGTTCTGCAATGAAAGCGGCAATTTTTTCCCTTTGCTCACTTATCCTTGTGTGTGCCTCTTTTACATAATAAGTGGAGGCTTGCTGTTCCGTTTCAAAACCAGAACCGTAAACTTTAGGCAGTTTTGTCTCTATAATATGACTCTTCTTGCCTTTTCCGCCCTTGTGATTGTATTTGTAATGGCTTATATCTATGGCATTTTGTGTATTTCCGTGGTAACCATGTTCCAAAACCATAATGTGCTCTCTATTGGTGTGGTTCTTAGCAATGCGTATCGCCAGATCAGTGGCGGCACTTCCAGAGTTTACAAAGAACACTTTGCTAAGTGATTCTGGAAATTTAGCCAGTAGGGTTTTCGAATAGTTTAGAAGTTCGTCATATAAATAGCGTGTATTGGTATTAAGGTTAGCCATGGCTCTCTGCCCGGCAAGCACCACTTTTGGGTGACAGTGCCCCACTTGCATAATATTGTTATAAGCGTCCAGTATAGTGTTCCCATGACTGTCGTACATAAACTGAAAGGCGGCCTTGCTCATTTGAATGGGTCGGTTGTAGCTGAGCGACAAGGCCTTGCTGATGTTTTTGTCTCTAATTCTTAAATCTTTCTTTAGGGTTTTTTTCTTTATTTGTTGAAACCCACACGATACTCTAAAGGCATCTTTAGCCGCAATCGGGTTAATGGTCAACCACTTTCTTAACAGTGTCCATGCCGGTTTTTCACTAATGGTGATATAGGCTGAGTCCGGTTTACGTTTTTTAGTGTTGGCCGAGTTACAGACACTAGTACACAAACGCGCCGCTATCAGGTAGTAGAGTACATCTAATTCTATCTCTTCTAGCGGAACAATTTCATGATACGCTTTTAACACAGTTTTGGCGATTTCTAGAGGATTGTCCTTTTCCATGAGTAGATAGGTAAGTCCTACTGCCAATTCATTGATCAACCATGAATGACACATATCCCCAAAATCAATAATTCCCGAAAGAGTGCCATCTTTGGTAAGTATGTTCCAATCGTTCGCGTCGTTATGGATGACACTTTTTCTAAATTGATGTTGAATGGGGTATACATGCTCATTGAACTGCAAAAAGAAATAACGGACCAGACTTTTGTCCATCGGATTTTCAATATCATCTATAAACACCCGGTTGTTTATAAAAAACTGTAAATCCCAGTTCGTTTCCTTCCCCTGTATAGCGGAATCGTAATGTCCAAAGAGGCTTTTATCCATTGCTGCCAATGCTGTTCCAAAAGACCTAGCTAATTCCCTTGAATGTTTAATTTCTGCAAGAAAATCACCTTCGATAAAAGGAAGGAGCCTAAAAATTTTCCCATCGGAGAGGGTAAGCGTTTCATTATCTTTATTTTGAATGTCCAGAGGGACTTGAATAGTTTTAATATGCTTTAATTTTTGAAACACTCGGTGCTCCGCTTCCAATAACGCGAACGTTTCCTCTGCATATGAATATGCCTTAAGTACAAACATACCTGAAGCCGTGGTGACTTTATAGTTGGTGCTGTCATAACCTTCTAAGGTTTCTACGTAGTAATCGGTAAGTCCAAAGGACTCGTTTAATATTGGTTTTAGTTCATCCATAGAAAAGCTATACAGAAACACAAATCTATAGTAAGGATTAATAAATGCCTAAAATATGTGTCATTTCTATAAGATTTCAAGAATAATTGTTCTAAAACCAACGAAATCATATATTTACGATAAATCAAAAAATTTACACATCATGAAAAAACTATTTCTCTTTTTACTAGTCGCCATTTGGGGAACTACCCAGATACATGCGCAAGATTTTGAATTCAAAGCAGATCAAATAGACATAAAATATGAGCGTTTTGTTTTGCCAAATGGTTTAACGCTATTGGTGCATGAAGATCATAAAGCGCCTATTGCAGCCGTAAATGTGTGGTACCATGTAGGCTCTAAGAACGAAAAACCCGGGAAAAGTGGATTTGCACATCTTTTTGAGCACTTGATGTTTAATGGTAGTGAAAATTTCAACGATGATTATTTTCAGGCTTTAGAGCGCATTGGTGGAACGGACTTAAATGGAACCACCAATTCCGATAGGACCAACTATTTTCAAAATGTACCGGTATCCGCTCTAGATCAAGTTCTTTTCCTAGAATCCGATAGAATGGGCCATTTATTGGGAGCTATTGATCAGGCCAAATTGGATGAGCAAAGAGGTGTTGTCCAGAATGAAAAAAGACAAGGCGAAAATCAGCCCTACGGAAAACAATGGAACTATCTTACTAAGGCCATGTATCCTAAGGGACACCCTTATTCTTGGACAGTTATTGGAGAAATGGAGGATTTAAACGCTGCTTCCCTAGAGGACGTACAAGAGTGGTTTAAGTCTTATTACGGAGCGGCAAATGCGGTTGTTGCCGTAGCAGGAGATATAAAGCCACAGGAGGTGTATCAAAAAGTATTAAAATATTTTGGTGATATACCCTCGGGTCCAACAATTGAAAGACAGGAAGTTAATATACCGAACAAGGTAAATGATACATATCAGGTATACGAGGACAGAGTGCCGGAAACACGTATTTTATTCGCTTGGAATTCTCCTGAATTCGGTTCTAGGGAGGATTTACATTTTGATTTACTGTCGTCTATTCTAACAACAGGCAAAAATTCTAGATTATATAAACGACTGGTTTATGATGACCAATTGGCGAGTTCTGTTGTTTCCTTTCAAGCTTCAAGTGAAATCGCAAGTCGTTTCATAACCTGGGCAAATGTAAAACCTGGTGAAGATTCGGACAGGGTTCAAGATATTATGGTAGAAGAGCTGACCAGACTTATGAACGAGGGCCCTACTGAAAAGGAATTAAAGCGCGTTAAAGCGGCCTATTTTTCCGGTTTTATAAAAGGTTTGGAAAGAATCGGAGGTTTTGGTGGTGTTTCGGATATTTTAGCTTCTAACGAAACTTATCACGGAGACGCATCATATTATAAAACGCAATTAAAATATGTAGAGGATGCCACTATTTCGGATTTAAAGAATACTGCTCAGAAATGGTTCTCTCAAGGAAAACACATCTTGGTCTGTAATCCCTTTCCAGAGTATGCCGTTGAGAAATCCACAGTAGACCGTTCTAAGTTACCAGAATTGGGTACCACCAAGACGTCGAAGTTTCCAATGTTGGAACGTACTAAATTAGCCAATGGACTTAATGTGGTTTTAGCGAAAAGGGCCGGTGTTCCTACCGTGGTAATGAATATGATGTTTGATGCAGGTTACAAAACAGATTTTCTTTCTAGCCCTGGCACCGCCGATTTGGCTATGAATCTTCTTGATGAAGGAACCAAAGAAATGAATTCACTTGAAATTAATGAGCAGCTACAATTGTTGGGAGCAAGTCTCTCTACATTTTCGAGTCAGGATAATTCTAACGTTTATCTAAATACTCTGAAACCCAGTTTGGATGCAAGTATTGATTTATTCGCGGATGTGGTTTTAAATCCTGCTTTTCCTCAAAGTGAGTTTGATCGTTTAAAAAGTGAGCAAATCAATGCTATTAAACAGGAGAAATCGCAACCAATTTCAATGGCCCTACGTGTAATGAATAAATACTTATATGGCGAAGGTCACCCCTACAGTAATCCCTACACCGGTACCGGTTATGAGGACACCGTTGGTAATTTAACAAGGGATGATGTACAACAGTTCTATAAAACTTGGATCAGACCTAATAATGCAACCTTGGTGGTAACGGGAGACGTTGATATGGTCACGCTGAAAAATAAATTAGAGAAGGCATTTGGAAAATGGAAGAAAGCGACTGTACCGTCAATTACTTTTTCTAAACCTCAAGTAAATTCCAAGAACACCCTTTATCTTATGGATAGGCCAGAATCTGAGCAGTCCGTTATTCTTGCAGGGCATTTAACCAGTAAATATGGAGCTATTCCTCAAATTGCCTTGGAACAAATGGTAAGTATTTTAGGTGGTGATTTCACCTCCAGGATAAATATGAACCTCAGGGAAGATAAGCACTGGGCCTATGGCGCCGGCGGTTTTGTAATTGGGGCCAAAGAAGAAAGGCCATTTATAGTTTATGCTCCCGTACAAACTGACAAGTCTGCGGAATCTGTGACCGAATTGCGAAAAGAAATTTCGGAGTTTATTTCAACGAGACCAGTGACCCAAGAAGAGTTGGACAAAGTAAAGACCAATCAAGTTCTTAGTTTACCGGGACAATGGGAAACCAATAGTGCCGTAAATAGTTCCGTTGCCAATCTGGTGAAATATAACTTACCGGACGATTACTATCAGAATTATGATAGTAACGTTCGTAACCTATCCCTGAAGGAAGTAAGGGATGTAAGTAAAAGTGTGGTAAAACCAGATGCTGTGAATTGGTTTATGGTCGGAGATAGGGCAAAAATCGCTGATAAGCTGGATGAACTTGGTTTTGATGCAATAATTGAAATTGATGCGGACGGTAAACCTAAAATGCCCGCCATGAAGGAAAATGATTCAGACATTAAAAACTAGATATCGCAAGAAAATTAAAAATCCCGCTAAATGCGGGATTTTTTTTGATTCCTTATCGTAGTGTTGGATAATCATTCGGGCTTGCTTCATGCATTATGGCATATACCTTCTCGAAAATGTCCTCTGAATTCGGTTTTGAAAAATAATCTCCGTCCGTTCCATATGCCGGCCTATGTGCTTTTGCGCTCAATGTTTGCGGAGCACTATCCAAAAAGCGGTATGCACCTTGTTTTTCAACGATTTCGTTTAAGATATATGCGGAGCATCCGCCAGGAACGTCCTCGTCTATTACCAATAATCTATTGGTTTTGGCTACGCTTTTTACAACATCCATGTTAATATCAAAAGGCAATAAGGTTTGTGCATCGATGATTTCGGCGTCAATCCCAACTTCTTGGAGTTCTAAAGCCGCTTGTTCTACGATTCTCAAAGTTGACCCGTACGATACTAATGTAATGTCCGTACCCTGTTTCATGGTCTCTATAACTCCTATTGGCGTGCAAAATTCACCGAGATTATCAGGTTTGGGTTCCTTTAGACGATAACCGTTTAAACTTTCTATAACTAACGCAGGTTCATCGCTCTTCATTAAAGTATTGTAAAAACCGGCAGCCTGAGTCATATTTCTAGGTGCCAAAATGTACATTCCTCTTAATAAATGGATTAGACCGCCCATTTCCGAACCCGAGTGCCAAATGCCTTCCAAGCGGTGTCCTCTGGTCCTTACGATTAAAGGTGCTTTTTGCTTTCCTTTTGTTCGGTATAACAGCGTTGCCAAATCATCGGTCAAGGTGGCAAGCGCATAAAAGATATAATCCAAATATTGTATTTCGGCAATGGGACGTAGACCTCTTAGGGCCATACCAATACCTTGCCCTATTATAGTGGTTTCACGAATACCGGTATCTGCAATTCTTAGAGCTCCATACTTTTCCTGAAGACCTTCTAGTCCTTGATTAACATCGCCAATAGCTCCTGTATCCTCACCAAACACAAGGGCATTTGGATATTTTTCGAATAGTTTATCAAAATTATCCCTTAGTATTACTCTGCCATCTACATTTTCATTGTTCGCTGCATAACGAGGCGCTACACCAGCTATCTTGGTGGCATTATTCTCCTTTTCACTGTATAGATGTGAGCTGAACTTTGTCTGTTCTTCTTCCAAAAAATCTGAAGTCCATTTCAATAGTGCTTGTTTCTCAGTAGAGGTTTCGCCTATTAAGTATCGTAACGATTTTCTTGCGGCCTTGGCCATATCCTTTTTAATAGGCTCCTCAATCGCTATTAAATCGTTCTTTAGTCTAACTATAAAATTTTTGTTAGGACTTTTGGAAGCCACCTTATCCAAAAGCTGTACTAACCTTTTTTTGTCCGTTTGATTTTCTTGTAAAAATTCTGACCAAGCTTCTTTTTTGGCCTCTCTTACTTCTCTTTTTATCTGTTTTTCAAGCTTGTCTAGTTCTTCAGTGGAAGCTATGCCAGACTCAATAATCCACTCCTTGAACCTTTTATTACAATCATTGTCCCGCTCCCAGGCCAACCTTTCGTCATCTTTGTAACGTTCGTGGGAACCAGAGGTAGAATGCCCTTGGGGTTGTGTTAACTCCGTTACGTGAATCAATACCGGTACGTGTTCTTGCCTTGCGATGTCCGACGCGTTTTCATAGGCATGCATTAAGGCGGTATAATCCCAGCCTTTTACCTTAAGAATTTCAAAACCTTTATGAGTTTCATCTCTTTGGAAACCTGATAGTATTTTGGATATATCTTCTTTTGTAGTATGATGTTTCGCTGGCACGGATATGCCGTATTCATCGTCCCATACACTAACGACCATAGGTACTTGCAACACCCCTGCAGCGTTTATGGTTTCCCAGAACATGCCTTCACTAGTACTGGCGTTTCCTATGGTACCCCAAGCCACTTCATTTCCTTCCACTGAAAATTTAGACGAATCTATGCCGGGCACATTCCTATAAACTTTGGAAGCTTGTGCCAGTCCCAATAAGCGCGGCATTTGTCCGGCAGTACATGAAATGTCCGAACTGCTGTTCTTTTGTTTGGTCAAGTCCTTCCAACTTCCATCATCGTTTAAACTATAGGTTAAAAAGTGACCTCCCATTTGCCTTCCTGCACTCATGGGCTCCTTCGCCATATCCGTAGTGGCATACAATCCGTGAAAAAAATCTTTAGCCTTTAAATGACCTAGGGCCATCATGAAAGTCTGGTCCCTGTAATAGCCACTTCTGAAGTCACCATTTCTGAACGATTTGGCCATGGCCAATTGGGGTAGTTCCTTTCCGTCGCCGAAGATTCCGAACTTTGCTTTACCCGTTAACACTTCTTTCCTTCCAAGTAAGCTGCAGGACCTGCTGAGAAAAGCAATTTTATAATCGCTTATGATTTGCTCTTTGAAGTCCTCAAACGAGATATCATTGCTAGTCTTGGAAGATACGTCCATATATTTCGGCTATTTCCGCAAAATTACCGAAACTAAAGCATTTTAGCAATAGTGTTATGTCTTAATTTTTTGAATTTTTGTTAAAAATAACAGGTATTAATTAGTAAATACACACTTTAGCAGTAAGGAATGGTTCGAATTTTAGGAATTACGCAATTAAAACCACTGTCTGGTGAATAGTCCGGTGATTGTTTTAATATCCACGGTGACTATAAAACGGATTCTTTCTCCGTAGTTGGGCTGAGCAATTTCCCAGCCGTTATTGGAGTGGAGAGGGAGGTATAGTTCAAAATAATCGGTAACCAAATTAAGCCTGATACCGGAATCATATACAAATTTAGTGGGAAGTCCTTTATTCTTTACCAGTCCCGCATCACCGTACAGTTCTATCCATCTCCAGAGATTAAAACTGGCATTCGTCGTTGCCAACCAATCATTGGAAAACCGGTAACGCTCATCTAAAAATGATTTGAAACCTCCTTCTGCAATGATTATTTGTTGACTGTAAATCCCTGAATCTTCCGATCTTCCCAAGTAGCCGTAATCAAAGAGATAATCTGTGGGTCTGTCCAAGGCAAAGCTGAAGAAGTCCGAGTCTGTTCTATTACTTAAAAACTTACCAGCGAAAAAACGCAGGTTTAACTGTCTATTATTTTCGAATAATTTACGGTACTCGTACTCAAAGGAAACTTTACTAAAGTTATTGGCCAATTGGAAATCTATGAACCACGATTTATAATCCAAAATATCGTTATCCCGGTTAATATACCTAGCGTTAAACACACGATAATCCGGATTTTCAGGGTCAAAAGAATCATTCTGAAGGCCTTCTGCAAAATCCCTGAAAATATTGATGTACCTAAAGGAAAGAAACTCTCTTTTATTGGATATGAGGTCCGCGGGTCTAAAGCCGAGACTAAAGGACGGGGTAAAAGAAATGACCCTTGAGTTGACATTAAAATGCGAGGTAGAGCCGTTTAGGCTGTAATTGGCCACGTAAAGCCCACTCTTGCTTAAATATTTACGGTAACTGAACTTACCGTACCCTACGAAAGCCTTTTCACGAAATGAATAGGAGGGCGCAAAGTCATATACGAAAGGACGTTCCAATAGGGTTTTATTATACAATCTTAGTCCAGGTGCCCATCCGTCATAAATATTAAAATTTACAACGGGAACATAGAATACTTGATTGTAATAGGGGTTTTCAGAATCTTTAAAGAAAGTGAAATGTAGTTTTTTATTACTTGACAAAAAACCTCCTAAAGATTTCCAATTATCCCTCTGATTGAATTCCGGTATTTTTTGATCGTAATTCAACACCAGTTTATCTTCTCCATTATTGGCTACCTGAAACGTTTTCGATTCTGCTATATCCTTAAACCAGTATTTGGAAATGACAGAATCTTTCTTTAATCCGAACATCGAAATAGGAACGTTGGTACCTTCTTTGTTCTTAATGGTAATGCTTAGAGAATCTTCAGATTTTTTGACTTTCTTTATCTTGAAATCTATTTTGCGGTCCGTGGAAACATAATCCTTGAAAAACCAATTGATATCTTTATTGGTTGATCTTTTTAAAATGGATTCAAAATCCAACACTTTAACTTTGTTGAGCTGATAGTATTTAAAAAAGGTTTTAATACTTTCATCTACCTTTTCTTTTCCTATATAGTCCGCCAAATAGGCCAGTCCTAAACCAGCTTTATATTTATTGGCTATTTTCTGATTGAATTTAATGAGGGAGTCGTTAGAAGTACTTAAGGCCTGGTCTAAATTTTTTCGAGCGGTAAGATTATAAAGAAAGGAATATTGATCGTTAAATTCCATTTTAGCCAAATTAAAACTTCTTACTCCCCAAATGCGTGCTAATTTTCCGAGCATTTTCTGATCAGGATAGTATTTTTCCACAAAGGCGAACATTAAATAATTGGCAATAGCACTATTTAACCATTGTTCCTTTCTAGGGTTCAAGAACATAGTTTCCTTTAGAATGCTGTTTAAAGAAGTTTTGAGGAACATCATTTCAAACTGAAATTGCTCTTCATAAGGTCTTATAAAGGAAGGAAGTTGATTTAGACCATAGAGTGGGTCTTTGTCATAGTCAATATCACTAACCAATAGTTTTTTATGTGGATAATCCCCTAAATTCTCATGGATAAAATCCGCTACTTTGCTTATGGATATAGCTTGGCCTATTGGGCTGTATTTTGGAGATGATATATCTGTGACAACCGTAAAATGAGATGTTACATGCGTTGTAAAGTTTTTCGTAGGCTGTAAAATGATTTCAGCATTTTTTTGCCGTTTTGCCCTTAATTGCACATGCTGGCCACCCGGGAATTTACTTACGGCACTTTCAGTTAGATTACTTACTAGATATAAACTGTCCGGATAGGTAAAATCTATTGATGTTTTGGTAATGTTCGTATATAGGTCTTCTAAGTTTTTATTGGAGTACAGGTGCCATTTGCCATCATAGACAGCTGGGGTTAAATACCAATCTTTTAGATAGTATTCACCCTTATTATCAAACCCGTATGGAGTATATTTATTAGGAGGTAGTTTAACGCTATAAGTAAGATATACCCTAGTGGATTCTTTAGGTAGTAAGGGTTTGTTCAGGGTGACCTTTAAAATGTCCAATTCTTTAGTGCGCTCCCATTTTAGCCCCACATATTCGCTATCCACAGCGCTAACAATGGTAGTGTATCCTCTTTCACTCTTTTTTGCTAAATGAAGACTCCTTTTAAACTCTTGGGCAAAGCGTTTTGCCAGGCCTGTATTTTTGTTTGAGTACGCATGAGCCCAATCATTGAAATACAGGATTCCTAATGAAAAGTTAGAGTTGTTATAAAAAACAAATTCTTGCTTAATGTCCAACTCCTTGGTATACTCGTTCAGATTTACCGTAAGCTTGGTTTCATACTGCGCAAATACTACAGAACTCCCCATAAAGAATAGGCAAACCAGTAGGGAAAAAATATGTTGTGGGAGTCTTTTCAATTTGAATTCTAAAAATTTGGGCTTAGGGTATGACCTTTGTAGAAAGCATCGATTATCTCCACCACCTCATCCTCTGTGTCCACAATTTTAATGAGGTTTAAATCTTCTGGACTAATATTTCCAGCTTTAAGCATAGTACCCTTTATCCAATCCATAAGCCCTGTCCAAAAATCGCGACCTACCAAAATAATGGGGAATTTTCCAATTTTATGGGTTTGTATTAAGGTAATCGCCTCAAAAAGTTCATCTAAGGTGCCAAATCCACCCGGCATCACCACAAAACCTTGGGAGTATTTCACGAACATTACCTTTCTAACAAAGAAGTAGTCAAAATCAAGACTTTTGTCGGAATCTATGTAAGGATTGTCATGTTGCTCAAAAGGGAGGTCTATATTCAAACCTACAGAAGTACCTCCAGCGAGGTTTGCTCCACGATTACCAGCTTCCATAATACCAGGACCGCCACCTGTAATTACACCGTAGCCAGACTCTGCTATCTTTTTGGAAACATTTACCGCAAGTTTGTAGTAGGGGTCATCTTCCTTTGTTCTTGCCGAACCAAAAACAGATACACAGGGCCCTATCTTGCTCATTTTTTCAAAACCGTTCACAAACTCTCCCATTATTTTGAATATGGCCCAAGAGTCATTGGTCTTAATTTCGTTCCATCCTTTATGATGTTTTTCTGCTCTCATAAAATGTTTTGTTTGTATATTTTCCTCAATTGGCGAGCTATTTTCTACAGCTTTAATTCTTTACGCAAAAACTCTGCCGTATAACTCTTTTTGTCCTTACAAATTTTCTCTGGCGTTCCCGAGGCCACTAACTGACCTCCAGAACGGCCTCCTTCATAGCCTATGTCAATCACATAATCTACCATTTTGATTACGTCCAAATTGTGTTCTATGACCAATACCGTATTTCCTTTGTCCGCCAATTTGTTCAAAACTTCCATTAAAACCCTAATATCTTCAAAATGGAGGCCTGTTGTGGGCTCGTCCAAGATATAAAATGTATTACCGGTATCCCTCTTGGATAGTTCTGTAGCCAGTTTTATTCGTTGTGCTTCACCACCAGAAAGGGTTGTACTTTGTTGCCCTAAGGATATGTAACCCAAACCAACATCCTGTATCGTTTTTAACTTACGATGTATTTTGGGTATAAGTTCAAAAAAAGATGCGGCTTCATTTATTGTCATTTCTAATACGTCCGAGATGGATTTGCCTTTATAGCGAATTTCTAAAGTTTCCCGATTAAATCTTTTTCCATTACAGGTTTCGCATTCCACATAGACGTCCGGAAGAAAATTCATCTCTATCACTCTAAGTCCACCACCTTGGCAGGTTTCGCAGCGTCCCCCTTTAACGTTGAAACTAAAACGACCCGGTTTGTAACCTCTAATGGCGGCCTCTGGAGTTTTGGTGAACAAGGCTCGAATTTCGCTAAATACCCCTGTGTAGGTGGCAGGATTAGAACGTGGTGTTCTGCCTATCGGAGATTGGTTAATGTCTATTACCTTATCTACATGCTCTAATCCGGTAATCTTTTTATAAGGCATTGGCTTTTTGACGCCGTTAAAATAATGGGCGTTCATAATAGGGTACAGTGTCTCGTTTATCAAGGTAGATTTACCACTTCCGGAAACGCCCGTAACACCAATCATTTTACCTAAGGGGAATTCAACTTTAATATTTTTTAAATTATTTCCCGTGCAGCCGGACAGGATAATTTTCTTACCGTTGCCCTTTCTTCTCGTCTTGGGTACGGCGATCTCTTTAACTCCCGTAATATAATCTGCAGTGAGTGTATTGTGTTTTTTAAGGTGTTCTGGTTTGCCTTCGGAGATAATCTCACCACCGTGCTTACCTGCTTTAGGTCCTATATCTATTACATGGTCT
The DNA here is from genome assembly GCF_003970695.1 of Maribacter sp. MJ134. NCBI lineage: Bacteria > Pseudomonadati > Bacteroidota > Flavobacteriia > Flavobacteriales > Flavobacteriaceae > Maribacter > Maribacter sp. MJ134. The sequence goes on along the minus strand of NZ_CP034570.1, from coordinate 1,283,331 downwards.
GCGCGTTCTATCATGTCCCTATCGTGCTCTACGACGATAACAGAATTACCGATGTCTCTTAGTGATTCCAAGGACTTTATTAATCGGTTATTGTCCCTCTGGTGTAGACCAATACTTGGTTCGTCCAAAATATAGAGAACGCCTACTAGTTGTGAGCCAATCTGCGTTGCTAATCGTATTCGCTGTGCCTCACCACCCGATAGGGACTTTGAACTCCTGTTCAAGGAAAGATAGTCCAGACCTACATCTAAAAGGAATCTGATTCTAGTGCGTATTTCTTTTATGATTTCCTCAGCGATTTTTAGCTGGTTTCCTTCTAGTTTAGCCTCTAATTTTTCAAAAAATGCAGCAAGTTCGGCGATATCTAGATTTGCCAACTGGGCAATATTCTTATCGTTGATTCTAAAATAGAGGGATTCCTTTCTAAGCCTACTTCCCTCGCAGGCAGGACAACTAATCTTATCCATGTATTCCTTGGCCCATCTTTTAATGGAGGTAGACTCGGCATTATCGAACTGACTTTTTATGAAATTGGAAATACCTTCGTAGTCAATTTTATAGGTACGCTTTACACCTAAAGACTTGGAATCTATTTCAAAACTTTCTTGGCCACCATTTAATAGAATCGCAATAGCCTCTTCAGGAATCTTTTGAATAGGATCAGTTAAATTAAACTCATAACGTTGGGCTATTGTTTCAATTTGTTTAAACGCCCAAGATTTTTTGTATTCCCCCAATGGGGCAATGCCTCCACCTTTAATAGATAGTTTTTTATTAGGGAAGATTTTTAGCTCGTTTACTTCATAGACATGTCCTAGGCCACTACAGCGTTGGCACATTCCCTTAGGGGAATTGAACGAAAACGTATTTGGTTCTGGAGTAGGATAGGAGATACCCGTTGACGGACACATTAGGTCCCGACTAAAATAACGCGGTACTTCGGTCCCTTCCTCTAAGACCATTAATACATTATCTCCACTGTACATGGCGGTATTTATGGTCTCTCCTAGGCGTTTATGTAAATCATCGTTTTCAATAACTTTCAGTCGGTCTATTACAATCTCTATGTCATGAGTTTTATAACGGTCAACCTTCATACCCTTAACAATGTCCTTAATCTCCCCGTCAACCCTCACTTTTACGAAACCTTGCTTTCCGATTTGTTCAAAAAGTTCTCGGTAATGCCCTTTTCTTGATTTTATGATGGGTGCTAAAACGTTGATTTTCTTATCGCGATACGAGGTGATGATGAGCTCTTTTATTTGCGCATCACTATAACTCACCATTTTTTCTCCCGTATTGTAACTATGCGCGTCCCCAGCTCGTGCAAAAAGCAATCGAAGAAAATCGTATACCTCTGTAATTGTCCCTACCGTTGATCTTGGCGATTTTGAAGTTGTTTTCTGCTCTATGGCTATTACCGGGGACAGACCGTCGATTTTGTCAACGTCCGGACGTTCTAGACCACCTAAAAATTGCCTGGCATAAGCGGAGAATGTTTCTATATATCGTCGCTGTCCTTCCGCATAAATCGTATCAAAGGCCAAGGAAGATTTTCCACTACCGGATAAGCCTGTGATTACGACAAGTTTTTCCCTTGGAATGGTAACATCTATATTCTTAAGATTATGAACCCTAGCGCCCTTAACCTCTATATTTTCTTCGTAATTAATCATGTAGTCATAGCAAAGTTGCAAAAGTACAATATTGAGTGCGAAATAAGAACTGAAGGCCATTTCCATTTTGCAGTTTTACTAACCGTGATTACATCAAGTGGCTAGTGATATTTTTTAACGAAATTTATGGCACCGCCATAATGTTTCATACCCCTAGGCATGCCTCGAAATTGAAAATATGTTTCCAACGAATGCCTCGTGGGCTTGCCTCGTGGTAGTTTACTAATAACTTAATGTTTATCGAATTTCAGATATAACGATACTTTTATAAATTGTTTTATTTCATTTTTAAAATTCATAGGGTAATGCGTTTATTACTCTACTGTTTGGAACCAAGAAGTTTCTTCTAGAAAATCAGATTTCAAAATCTACTATGATCAAGGGATGGAAAGTTCTTAAAGGAGGGAATAGTTAGATGACTCTAGCTTAAATACATCCATAAAAAAACCCTAAGAAATGTCCTTAGGGTCTTGTTTTTGTAGCGAGAGAGGGACTTGAACCCTCGGCCTCCGGGTTATGAACTTTAACCGCTATTTTTTAGTTTTACAACCTATTGAAAAACAAGTAGTTATTAAATATATTTTTACTGTATTAGTGTAAACCGTATACGCTACCGTATACGGTTTACTTTATAAAAATATTGAACTTCTATAAATTTTCCTAATAATATTTGTAATGTGCACAATATTAAATAAGAGAAGATTAGTAATAGATAGGGGTTCGAATCCTGCTAACTCTATTTTAATATTTCTTAACATTTAAAACCTAATAATTAATTGATTTTAAAAGGTTTTATCTTTTGGTCTTTTCTTAAAAATGCTTTTTTGACCGGATAATTCTTTTAAGAGGTAAACAAATCGGTCAAAACAACATTCTCAAATTTTAATTCCATTGTAAGCGGGGGAATCCAGAAAAAGGTTTATCGCGTAAAAGGGATTAGAGGTAAAAAGAATCTGTAATGATAAATTGAAATTGTTCTTACACTAGGTGACCTTCATAAAAGATAGAATTTGTAGAAAAAGGAAGTTATAAAAAACAATAAGAATAAAATGAAACGGTACTTGGAATTACGTTATGTGAAAACCTTGAATTAATAGCTAAGCTTTTTAACGGATTATAGCAAGCCTTCTTCATCCAGAGATATTTTTAACTCGGCCTGATTTTTCCAAAATCTATCCTTAATTTTCTGCATAATTTCCTCAAAATCTGGATGGCTCTTTAATGGTTTTATCAATGGTTCATCTTCGATTAATAAAAACCAATACAGATAATTCTCTGTTTCGGAAAATATTCTAAGCTGTTCGATAGCCTCATTGATTTTTCCTTCATAAGCGTATTTCCAAACCAGATTCACACTTCTATAAATGGATTGATCTCCTTCGCAATATTCAGAGAAATCATTAAATAGTTTCTCAGCTTCCTTGTCCAATCCCATCTCTTTATAGACCAGTGCAATTTTGACATTTTCCTGTAAATAAATATCCAGACTATTTGCTTCCCTGGTTTCCACAAATTTTTTAAAATAGAAGTAGGCACTGTCATAATTTTCCTCGATGTAGTACAACTTCCCTATGTCCTGTAAAATATCAAGCCGAGTCGTATCTTTCTTCCATTCCTTTATCAACAAATTCCTTGTACGCTCAATATTACCGTCCTTGGCGAACAGTATAAATGCCTTTAAATGTGGAGCATAAAAATTTTCAGCATTATAATCCAACGAACTGTTAATATATTTTAAAGCTTCATCTGCAAATCCTGACGATACAAGCGCATTACTTAGTTGTAAATACGTATAGCTCTGAGTAATGGAATCACTAGCAACGGTTAGCTGAACCCCTTTTAATGCGTACTCTAGGTATTTATCAGTATTGGGCAGCATATGCGAATAAAATTCCGCAAGCATTTGTACTGCCAACGATGAATTAGGATTATACTCCAGTGCCTTATTAAGATGTGGTAAGGCTAATTTGTACTCCTTAGTTTGTATATAGTAGAAGGCCTTTGCGACCAAGCTTTCGGCGGATTTTGAATCGTAAAGCAAGGCCTTATCCGCAAAGCTGTTAATCTTTTCGGTGTACTGTTTCTCTATTTGCGACATTTCTAGAAGATAGTATGAGATAGCGATGTTGGCATAGGCGAGGGCAAATTCTGGATCCTGTTCTATAGCTTTTTCGAATAATGAAATGGCCTTTTCCAAGCCTTCTTCTGAGCGAGAATAATAAGGGTCCAATGCCTGTAGGTAGTAATCATAGGCCAATAGGTTTTCAGTTGGTTTTTTTTCAATTTGCTCCAGTTCTGTCGGTGTTACGACGGCTGCAATGGCATCTGCAATTTTCTTGGCCACGTCGTTTTGCAATTCAAAAATGTCCTCAACTTCCCGACTGTACTGTTCTACCCAAATAGGGGTGTCCGTAGAAGCGTTGATCAATTGTATGTTGAGCAACACCTGATCACCGACACGCTGACCGCTACCTTCTACCAAGTAGTTCACATGCAGCTCCTCGGCAATCTCTGGAATACCCTTGTCCGTTTTTCTATATTTCTCTACCGAGGTTCTACTGATGACCCGCAGGTCTTCAATCTTCTGAATGTTGTTCAAAGCAGATTCCATCAGTCCGTTTACAAAATAAAGATTGGTGGAATCGCTGCTCTCATTCTTAAAGGGCAATACTGCAATGGATTTTTCAATTTTCGGTTCATTTATAGCATCCTTTTTATTGAACAGTATTATGGCTACAAGTATCAGTGCTAAGGATGTTGCAGCAATAATCGGCCATTGGTATAGTTTCAAATAGTTTGGTTTAATCTGTTCGATTTCAACTTCTACATCACTTTTTCCAAGCTCCCCAGGAGAATATCCGTACTGTTCTCGAAAGCATTTAATGAAATAGGAAGTGCTTCCAAAACCTACTTGATATGAAATTTCGGAAACCGTTGAAGAATCTTCCTTTAGCAGTTTCATTGATTCCTTAAGACGGACTTGACGTATAAACTGGCTTGCAGAAAGCTGTGTCTGTTTCTTGATCTTCCGGAGCAGGTTGGATCGGCTCATGTGCAGAGCTTCCGCAAGTTCGGACACCCCAAATTGTTCGTTGGCCAAATTTTCCAGAATTAGGGCTTCCGCTTGTTCTATAAAGTTTGGTTTTTTGGCCGATGGATTTGACATGTTGTTTTTTGCTGGCTCTAAATTAGGGAAAATATAGAGAATTATGCGTTATCGCCAACGGCCATCGATTTAGAGGAAAAAGCATCTTTTGCGTCATAAGTTACATTGCCGCGCCATAATTTTTATGCCCTCCTGAAACTTTACATAGTTCTGCGCATAGCTCCTACAGGTTGCTGCAAGTTCTATAGCACCTTTGTAACATCAAAAATCATAACGAACAATTTAAAACAATAATTATGAAAGCATCAATCACAAGAACAGCAACGGAGTCAAGAACAGGACAGTACTTCTCATCCTTTAGCGCAAGCAAAAGAACCCAATGGGCACAGTACAGAAACTTTAACCGCTAATCACGATCAATATGAAAAAATCAAAAAACAACACAGTCATGAAATCGAAGATTCACGAATACCTATAAAAATTAAATAACAAAGCCATGAGTAAAACGGGCATCAATCAATCGCCAACGGAATCTAGAAGGTTCACTTTCTTTACCCATTTTGAGGACAGCAAGAGAATCCGTTGGTCACATTCCAGACCTTACCTTCATTTAGAAGCCTAGTTTGTTGGTTTGAAAAAAGGGGTAGGCCCTAATCAAAGTCTATCCCTTACCATAACAAAATTATAACAATAATTAAAAATGTAATTATGAAATCAAAGATTCACGAATACCTATTAAAATTAAATAACAAAGACATGAGTAAAACAATCAAAAAACAAGCTAAGTTAAAAGTGGCGTGTGCTGCCTTTACTTTAATATCTGCACTAGCATTTGCACAAAACATTTCTAACACTCAAAACAGCTTTAACCGAGATGGTTTTATCTTCGAATTTGGTCTAGGTGGCGGTATAATCAGTATAGAAGATAGTGCTGGAACCCAAAGTTTTGATGATACCCAAGGCGGTGGCACTTTTCCTGAATTAAAGTTTGGCTATATGCTGAACAACCGTTTAGCCGTTACCGTTTCTGCACCTGGAATGATTTACACGCTTAATGATAACGACAGGCACTTTGGAGGCATTATACCTTCTGTTCAGTACTGGGTAAAAGACCGGTGGTGGATACATGGTGGTGCCGGTTTAGCCATAGATGGCCCTGCATTATATGATATTGAAGATAACATAAATGAAGATTGGAATACGGGTTTAGCTGTTATGGCGAGCACGGGTTACGAAGTGTACAGAAAAAACAAATTTGCCTTAAACGTCCAATCCAAATTACTCCTGGGTGGTGTAAAGCTAGATAATAATAATGACAGAGAGGTGGTGCAATTTAGTTTAGGAATTGGCTTTAGCTGGTTTTAATCATTTGCACCGCCAAAGGGTATAATATCCCAAGGCTTGCCTCGAAATTAAAAGTCCGTTTCCTACGAATGCATTGCGGGCTTGCCCCGAGGTCGTTTACTAAAGAAAAAATAATAGCAATAATCAAAAAAATATAATCATGAAATCAAAGATTCACGAATACCTATTAAAATTAAATAACATAATCATGAATAAACCATTTAGAATTAACACATTAAGAACCTTGGGATACATGTCATTAGGCCTTCTTTTACTTACGACCGCATGTGGTCAAACAAGCAGTAAATCAAAAACCGAAGTAACCACCAGTACCGAAACCAAGTCGGTAGTTGATGCACCAGAAATGGATATTCAAACAGCGATACTATCGGACAATCTTGAAGCCGTTAAACAGCATATTTCGGCAGGAACAGATTTGAACAAAAAAGACCCTATGACCGGGGCCACACCACTAATCACTGCCGCGAGCTTTGGAAAGCATAAAATTGCGCAAGCCCTTATTGATGCCGGTGCGGATTTATCGGCTAAAAATAACGATGGTGCAACAGCTTTGCATACGGCCGCATTCTTTTGTAGAGTCGAAGTCGTACAGTCACTTATTGATGCCAAAGCCGATAAGACCGCTAAAAACAACTTTGGTATGACACCAAGGGAAAGTGTTATGGGGCCATTTGCAGAAATAAAACCCATTTATGAAATGCTACAGCAGCAATTAGGGCCGATAGGTTTACAAATTGAGTTGACCGAAATCGAAAAAACCCGCCCGGTCATAGCAATGATGTTGCAATAATCGATTTTAAAATTAAACATGATGAAAACTGAAAGAAGATATGATATTGATTGGTTAAGGGTTATTGCCATTGGCTTGCTGCTCATTTATCACATCGCCATTGTATTTCAACCTTGGGCCATGTTCATTGGCTTTATCAGAAGCGATGAATTTCTAGAAGGTTTATGGAAACCAATGACCATGTTAAACGTCTGGCGGATTCCACTTTTGTTCTACGTCTCGGGAATGGGGCTCTATTTTGCCATGCGCAAGAGAAACTGGAAACAATTGCTTCTGGAACGGACAAAGCGTATTCTTTTACCCTTCGTCTTTGGCTTTATAGCCATAACCACCTTACACATGTATATTTTTCAGACGTATTATGATATGCCGTTGGGCTATTATCCGCATGTAGGGCATTTATGGTTTCTAGGGAATATTTTTGCATACGTCCTGCTGTTACTGCCCTTATTTTTCTATCTGAAAAAGAACGAGAATGGAAGATTTAAAAACGGCTTGTCCAAATTCATGGGTAATCCTGTTGGGCCTTTGTCGATTTCTATATTTTTTGTGCTTGAAGCATTACTGGTAAAACCCCAGCTATTCGCCCTATATGCGGAGACTTGGCATGGCTTTTTTATTGGATTTTTGGCCTTCTTTTTCGGCTTTCTTTTCGTGTACAGTGGTAAAACATTCTGGCAGACCGTTTTAAAATGGCGCTGGTTATATATTGGTTTGGCCGCCGTGCTGTTCGGCATAAGATATTTTAATTACGCGACGGAAGCACCCGGTTATCTTACGGCTATCGAATCCAATTGTTGGATTTTCGGCGTTTTCGGCCTCGGATATAAGTACTTGAACAAACCAAGTAAAATCCTGAGTTATTTGAGCCAAGCAGCGTATCCTGTTTATATCATACACATGTTTGTTTTGTACGCAGGGGCTATGTTCATATTGCCATTGGAAATACCTATCTTATTGAAATTCGTAGGTATTGTAGCTTTTACAGGTTTAGCCTGCTATCTCATTTATGAATTTATTATTAAAAGGATTGGATTCTTAAAGCCATTGTTTGGACTTAAATGGAAATCCAATAAAGCAAAAAAGCTCATGAAAATGTATCATCTAAAAATTAAGGACTCTTCAAATTAGTTCCAATTTAAAAAACCGAACGATTGGTCACACTTTTTAAGATACTTTAATGTTACTTTTTTGATAGTCTTGAAAGTTGAAATGTAACAAGCCTCGGTTTATTAAGTGTTCTTTAAAAATATTAAAATGTCGGAAAAATTAAGCCATCCCAAAGAAGTCCGGAAAACGATACTGTTGTTTTTGGGTATTTTGACCCTGCTAAGTACTATCTGTTATTACGCAATACTCAAGCTGAACCCTACAAGCATCTATGTCGGGGCTTTAATGATGAGCCCTGCATTATCCGCCTTTATTACATTAAAGCTACTGAAAAGACCGATTTCAAGTCTTCCATGGGGTCTGAAAAGTTTGAAAAATTTACGCCTATCCTATTTGATTCCGGTAGCCTATATTATGATTGCCTATGTATTGATTTGGGTTTTCGGTTTTGGAAATGTGCTCAATCAGGAAACTATCACCGAGTGGTCGCAAGAATTAGGCATGGAAGGTTTCAGTAGTACAATTATACTATTGACTATGATTGTTCTCTTATCTATTGTTGGTGTTGTAAAGAACATTGGTTCGACATTGGGCGAGGAAATAGGATGGCGGGGATTCTTCAACTACGAACTTCGGAAACTATTTTCCTTTGGTGGTGTTTCCATGATTAGCGGATTGATTTGGGCGATATGGCATTGGCCAATTATCTTTTTGATATACAAGGGAAGTGGAAACCTGTTGCTACACATTACAGCTTTTACCGTAATGATAGTTGCAATTTCGGTCATTTTGGCCTACTATACTTTTAAATCCAACAGCTTGTGGCCTGCGGCCCTATTTCATTCCGTACACAATATATTCATACAGAAGATTTTCACGCCGTTGACGATAACAAATAACTGCACGACTTTTTGGATAGATGAATACGGACTCATGCTACCGATTATTACGACGCTATTTGCCATCTATTTTTGGCGAAAGGCGAAAGTTGAGAACCTCTAGGTTTTAAGACAATAAAATGAAAAAACAAACAATCGTATTATGGCAAAGAAACAATCAAAACGAATACTCAAAATCATATTAATTATGGCAAGCATCAGCTCACTATTCTTTGTGCCATGGATTTTGCTAAGATTACTGTTAACACCATTACCAGATACGGTTCAGGAACAGGTCAATGATGCCATTGGATACGGTTTGGACGGCATGATTGTTTATGTAGACCAAGCTGGAAAGCCACCTGAGTTTTATGCCGCTGGCTGGCAGGATCGAAAAAATAAGATTCCTGCCAACCCAAAAGCTTTATTCCGGATTGCCAGCATTAGCAAGTTGTATGTTGCTGTTGCCGTAGCAAAATTAGTTAATGACAATCAGTTGTCTTTAGACAAAACGCTCGCTGATTATATGCCGGAACTGGTGGGACGAATTGAAAATGCCGATAAAATCACCTTGAGAATGATGGTGCAACATCGGTCTGGTATTCCGAACTACACGGACTTTCCAGGTTTTTGGGTAAACGATTATTCTAAAAACACTAAAGAATCGCTCGATTTGGTCCTCGATACTCCTGCCGATTTTAAACCGGATAAAAAATATAGGTACTCAAATACCAATTATCTGTTGATTGGCGAAATCTTGGATAAAACATTGGGATACAGTCATCACCAATTTATCAAAAAGGAAGTTTTAATGCCCCTTGGGCTCAACGATACCTACAGTTTGCTAAGTGAAGTGAATTTAGACGATGTTATGAGCGGATATGCCGTAGACTATGAGCCAGACCTAAAGCCCAATGATTTTGTAAGCCCTGCCGGCTCCATGGTGGCTACAGCACAGGATGTGGGTATATTCTTGAGGGCGTTGAACGACGGCTCCTTGCTAAATGATAAGGAACAAGCTATTTATACATCAATCTATGTATATGAACATACAGGATTATTACCAGGTTACAGCAGTATTGCCAAGTATCACAAGGATATTGATGCTGTGGTTGTTCAATTTGTAAATACTAGTGGCGGATACTCTTGGAACGTATCAGAAAAAATTAATAATAGAATTGTAAAAATCCTGAAAAGCAGAAAGTAACCAATACCTTAAAATTAAAATCAAATCATTTATGATCGGAAATACAGAACAAAAACAATTGATTAAAACTGCAAGAATAACTGGAGTGTGGTATTTAATGATGGCTATTTCAGGGATTTTAGGGTTTATGGTCTTTCATTCTCAAATATTTGTTTCTGGAAACCCCGAACAAACGCTAACGAATTTGGTAGAATTAGAATCCACCGCAAGAATTAGGTTGCTCTTTGAGTTTGCTATCGTAATATCTCAAGCACTTACCGCAGTTTGGTTTTACAAATTGTTTAAAGATAGTTATGAATTGGAAGCTTGGACTTTAGGTATATGGGGAATGGTAAATGCTTTAGCGATTATGATAAGTGCAATTTCAATCGCCTCTGCAATAGGTGTTGCTAATTCTGACATAAGTGTTATGGAAGATAAGGTTGTACTAATTCAGGTTTTTCAAAATATAATTTCAAATGCTTGGGGTATTGGTGGTCTTTTCTTTGGGCTTTGGCTGTTTCCCATGGGTTATATCGTCATTAAATCTAAAAGGATGCCCGTCTGGTTAGGGAGAGTTATTATTTTAGGGGGTATAGGCTATCTAATTACCACCTTTATCCGCTACGCAGGAATTGATTTTAGCTACAATAGATTCCTTATTCTACCAGCAACCATCGGAGAATTTTGGATGATAGGTTATTTATTAATGTTTGGCATAAGACCTAGCAACGAGTAAAATTAAATTAAAAAGGCATACAACAAAGAGAGTATTACTCCCGAAGCTTTGGGATTATCGAAGTTTTAAGCTTCACCTTAATTACTAACCTTAAAGCTCTCTTTTGTTCTTTCTTATTATACAATCAATTTAAAAAGAATCAAACTTAAGAGGTCTATAAGAACTAGTGATTTGAGTTCTAATTCAAATCGCTATTATTTTTTATTTTGTAAATTACTTTTTGAAAGTTAGTGTTTCTAAATTCGCTACTACACATACACAAAACAGTTGGCAACTTACTGTTAGAACAAACAATTACTTATTTCAATAATTGAATGATATTTGTTTTATACAGTTTACCAATAGGCACAATATGATCTCCAATGTAAATTCTGTTGCCTTCTACACTACGTATATGCTTTTTTGCAACGGCAAAAGACTTATGAACTTGAAGAAAATCATTGTCTGAAAATAATTGTATCGTATCCGATATTTTTTCTCGAATGCTGATGATGCCATCAGTAGTAACAACTTTGGTATAGTTGCCAGAAGCTTCAATAAATAGTATGGAATCTATAGCTAACTGAACATGACTATTATTTTGCTTTAAAAAAATATGTTGTCCTTCAGGCTTTATATTCTGCTGCCTTGCCATACTTATTGTACTAATGGTCGAAGACGTTACTTTATTAATAGCACTCAAAAAACGTTCTAAACTAAAAGGTTTTAACAGGTAATCTACAACGTTTAATTCGTAGCCTTCAATTGCGAATTCACTATAGGCTGTCGTGACAATAACTTTAGGAGGTGATGATAAGGTTCTTAAAAATTCAAATCCTTTTAATTTGGGCATATTTATATCTAAAAAGATTAAGTCAACTTGATGTGTATTCAAATACTCAAGCGCTTCCAAAGCGCTATAACAGTTTTTCTGCAACTTCATATGCGGAAGCATTTCACAATATTCCATGATAATCTTGTGGGCTATATGTTCATCATCTATGATTAGATATCTCATTATTTTAATTTTAGAGATAGTTTAACTTTATAACTATTGGCGGTTACGTCAAAAGAAAGAGAATGCTTATTGGAGTAAACTAGCTCTAATCTTCTCTTTAAGTTTTTTAAACCAATACCTTCTGTATTGGGTGTTTGTTGTAATTCAAAATTATTTTCAATTGTGAAGTTTACGTTATTATCCTTTTCGGTTAAATTAATATGGATATACGCGTCTTTTTCTAAATTTTCCAAGCCATGCTTAAACGCATTCTCTACTAGAATAATAAATAGTAAAGGCATAATTTTAACTTGCGGATGCTCAATTTCAGAATTAAATTGAACATCAGACTTTTTATGATAGCGTATTCCTTGAAGTTCAATATAGTTTTTTAAGTAATCTAATTCTTGTTTGAGGCTAACCCGATCTTTTTGGCCCTCATAAATACTATATCGCATCATATCAGAAAGTTTAAGTACCATTTCCCTTTCCTTAGAATCTTTTTCCATTAATCCATACAAATTGTTGAGTGTATTGAAGAAGAAATGTGGGTTTACCTGACTTTTTAAATGCAGTAATTCTGTTTTTTCTTTTTCATTCTTTAATCGAATAATTGATTTGATCTGTTTAAAAACCCAGTGGGCAATTGTAATGATTAAGAGAATAAAGTACAATACAACAAACTCAGCAAACCCTTCTAATTTACCAAAAGTGTCATTAAAGATTACAATGACTAAACCTATAATTACAAGGGATATCTTATAAACCCTGTTTATAATTTTCTTTTTTCTATCTGATATTTTCAACTTCATAGGTCAAGATTAATTAAATAAAATTCCTCCTACAAATTAGTTGACAAACAATAGATACAGAGGGATAAACACCTACTTAGTAGGGATAAAGTACGTTTGCACCCTTCTTAAGGTCTTGTATCACGCCTAACATGAGATGTGTCACTTTTTGTTTTTTACAATTAAGGCCCACCATAAGTTTGCCTCAATCAATCAAAAAACGAACAGTATGGAACTTAGAATTGACAATCTATCAAAAACGTATTCAAACGGAATCAAAGCTTTACAAAACATTTCACTAGATATACCGACAGGCATGTTTGGTCTATTAGGCCCAAATGGTGCAGGCAAGTCTACGTTAATGCGAACTATTGCAACACTGCAAGAAGCCGATGCTGGTTCCATTATTCTTGGAGACATCGATGTATTAAAACAAAAAAATGAATTGCGGCAGGTATTAGGTTATTTACCGCAACAGTTTGGTTTGTATCCAAAAATATCTGCCGAGGTATTACTCAATCATTTCGCAGTGCTTAAAGGCATCACTAATAAAAACGAACGCAAAGAATTGGTGAAAGCGCTATTGTATAAAACCAATTTATATGAGGTGCGACAACAAAATCTTAAAGGATTTTCTGGTGGGATGAAGCAACGTTTTGGTATTGCACAAGCCTTACTTAACAATCCGAAGTTACTTATTGTAGATGAACCAACAGCAGGATTGGATCCTGTAGAACGCAATCGATTTTACAATGTTCTAAGCGAGCTTGGGGAACATACCGTGGTTATTTTATCCACACACATTGTTGACGATGTCAAAGAACTCTGCACAAATATGGCCATTATTAATAAAGGGCAAGTTTGTTTAAAAGGAAAGCCTCTAAAGATTCTAGAAAGTTTAAAAGGTAGAGTTTATCAAAAAACAATCGAAAAATCAGAATTGAACCTATATAAAGAAAATTATCAGGTCATCAGTGAACGATTATTTCTTGGAAAACCAACCATTCATATCGTAAGTGATACGAATCCAGGAGACGGCTTTTCGCTTATTAATGCCGAATTAGAGGATGTCTATTTTTCGGAAATATTCAATAATACTAACCTTAAATCTAATTAGTTATGTGGTATACTATTTTTAAGTTCGAAATACAATACCGAATTAAACGACCGGACACCTATGTATTCTTCCTTTTTCTATTTCTATTTTCAATTGTTGGTGTTGACTTTATTTTTCAAGGTTCAGACATGGGGTTGATGAAAAATAATTCACCCATAGTGATTGCAAAAACTATGGGAGCCATTACCGGTATATTTATGATTTTAGCGTCAATGATAATGGGCGTTTCCGTACTAAGGGATTTTGAATACAATATTGAATCATTGCTATTTTCTGCACCAATCAACAAAAAAGATTATTTACAAGGTCGATTTTTAGGATCGTTTGCAGTTTTGCTATTTGCATTTACAGGTATTTTATTTGGCATGATGCTAAGCGAATTTATGCCATGGCATAATCCAGAAGATCTATTAGGGTTTAATGCCATTGTTTATATAAAGACATTTTTAATGGTAACGTTACCAACGTTGTTTTTTGGAGCTTCGTTATTTTTTGTTACAGGTGCTTTAAGCAGAAACCTGGTGGTAGTCTATACACAAGGTATTATTTTATTTGTGATTTTTATGCTAACCAAAGCTATCACTCATGAATTTTGGCAAGCCATTCTAGATCCATTTTCGCTAACAACAACCACTTTTGCGACAAAGTCTTGGTCAGCGTTAGAAAAAAGTACACAAGAACTAACTTTTTTAGGGGTATTGATGTATAACAAACTGTTTTGGGTAACTCTAGGAATACTTGCGCTAATCTATGGTTATAAAAAATTCAATTTTAATGTTGTTAAAGAAAAGCAATCAAAGCGAAAACGAATTCAAAAATTGGCAGCTAAAAGTGCCTATGTAAATACTGATATAGAAATCCCTAAAGTTAAAAAACAATATGGTTTACCATCTAAATGGACACAGTTAAAAGAGTTTTCGTGGTTTTACTTTATCAGTATTTGCAAGCAAGCATCATTTTGGGGAATTGTTATTTGTGGGATGATTATCATCCTCATTAATTCCGTAAATCTCGGTACGGTATATGGCGTTGATAGCTATCCGGCAACCTACTTTATTGTTGAAGAACTTCAAGAAACATCCATTTATTTCTTTATCATCGTTTTGGTCTTTTATTCCGGAGAATTGGTCTGGAAGGAGAGGAGTGCAAAGCTCAATCTAATTTATGATGCAACACCCATGTCTAGCTTTTTAAAATTAGCCGGTAAGTACATTGGGTTGAACTTAATTTATGTTGTACTCATGCTCGCTTTAATTGGGTCGGGAATTATATTTCAAACATTAAGAGGGTATTACAAATATGAATTCCAAGTCTATTTTTATGGTTTCTTCTTAGAGATTTTACCGTTTTTAGCACTGTATACATGCATTGCATTTTTTATTCAATCTATGGTAAACCATAAGTTTGTAGGCATAATGTTGGTGATTGTATTTTTTATTGCCAATGTTGCTTTAGGTTTATTCGGGTTTGATCACGATTTATATTTTTTCGGAGGCAGTGCTTTAGGAACGTATTCTGATATGAATGGTTATGGTCATTTTTTAAAACCCTATCTGTTAATTAAATTGTATTGGTTTCTCTTCGGAATACTATTACTAATTATTGGGTCTTTAGTAAACGTAAGAGGTACTGAAACCAATTTAATGCAACGCATAAGAGCTAGCAAAAACAGATTGAGCAAGCCGCTTTTTATAGTTGCTTCTATGGTCTTTTTAGTATTTATACTAATGGGAAGTTTAATCTTTTACAATACGAATATTTTAAACACCTATTGGACCAATACTAAAGCAACTGAATTTAGAGTAGCTTATGAAAAAGAACTCAAACAGTTTGAATATGTACCACAGCCCAAAATAGTAGATGTGAATTTAAAAGTGGAATTGTATCCTTCATCAAGAGATTATACTGTGGAAGGGTATTATATATTAAAAAACACCAATGCGCAACCCATTAATGAGATTCATATTCAGAAACTAATTGAAGAGAATATCACATTAGATGCTGTCACTTTTGATGGAGGCGCAACAGAAAATAATACATACGCTACCTACGATTATACTATCTATCAGTTGCATAGCTCTTTGAATCCTGGAGATTCAATTAAAATGAACTCTAAGCAATCATTCACTACGAATGGATTTGAAGCAGGTAATTCAAATGCTAATATTGTTGAAAATGGAACATTCTTTAACAATAAAGACTTTCCAACATTAGGCTACAACAGAAAATATGAGCTAAGTGATAGGGATGAACGTTCAGAATATAATTTATCTGAAAGAACAAATAGAGCAAATAGAAATGACCCTAAAGAATTAGTTAATGCAAGATCTGGTAGTGATTCTGACGGTATTCATTTTGAAATGGTCATAGGAACAGAAATTAACCAAACAGCTTTAGTTCCTGGGAATTTATTGAGGGAGTGGACAGAAAATAATCGTAATTATTTTCATTATAAAATGGAAATTCCAATGATTGATTTTTACTCAATTGTTTCAGCAAGGTATGACATAAAAAAAGACCAATGGATTTCAAAATCTGATGCTATTTCGAAACAAGTAGATTTAGAAGTTTACTATCATAAAGGTCATGAGTATAACATAGATAGAATGATGATGGCTATGAAAGCCTCATTGGATTACTATAGCACAAATTTCAGTCCGTATCAATATGAACAGTTACGTATCATGGAGTTTCCGCGTTATGCGCAATTTGCACAATCATTTCCGGGCACTGTTCCATTCTCAGAATCTATAGGTTTTGTTTTAGATATTGATGATGAAACCGATGTAGATATGGCATTTTATGTAACTGCACACGAAATTGCCCACCAATGGTTTGCTATGCAAGTAGAAGCCGCAAATGTAAAAGGGCAATACTTTATTTTGGAAACACTTTCTCAATATGCAGCCATGATGGTTTTAAAAGCGCACTATCCAAAAGAAAAGGTTCATCAATTTTTAGAGTTGCAATTAGAGAAATACGAAGAAGGCAAACTCAGAGAATCTGGAGCAGAACCAACGCTAGCATTAGTAGATAATCAAGACTATATTTATTATGCTAAAGGTGCCATTAACATGTATCAATTTCAAAAGGCAATAGGCGAGGAGCAGGTCAATAAAGCTTTAAGACGCTTTTTGGAAAATTGGAATACCACTAACGGTAAGCTTAAAATGAAAACCAATCGCTATGCCACCAGTCAAGACTTGTTAGGCTATTTTAGAGCGGTTACACCAGATTCGTTACAGCATATACTAGTTGATCAATTTGAAAGTGTTAAGCCTGTAGAATTGTAATTTCTTGGCTTATGGCACTTTACCAGGTTGCGAAATTAAGTTTGAACATCTTATAAAAATTATAGTTTATTACGAGGGCCATGAATACCAAACTAAATAACTAACAATGAATATGCTGCAGCGGAAAGTCAGATAAGTATTATTTTAAAAAAAGTAATGACCCGAGTAAACACTAATTATAGGCCCTGGCCCAATAGCTATAGGGGGAGGGGAGGGTAATAGGTATGGGAGAAAAATTTATTTCGAATTACGTTTAAACCTTCAATCGTGCGTCTATGTATTTTTCCTTTCCGAATTTAAAATCAATGTGTTTCTTTGTATATGAATGAATATCAGTACAAAAACACTCAAAAGTAATAGAACAAACGCCCTTTATTGGAAGTGCCAATTACTAGGATGGTGTACTGTTTCTGTTTATTGGGCATACACGGTATACACAAGAGATGACTATGGGGTGTTTTACACTTTCTGTAATTATGTTTTAGATGTTGCCATTGGAATTTTCCTGACCCACATGTACAGAACATATGCTTTAAAGGCAAATTGGAGTCAATTACCCATTAAAAAGCTGCTTGTTCGTGTAATTCCCAGTATACTTTTATTGGCTTTTTTATATGTGCTTTTAAACAATTTGAAGTGGTATGGCTATTGGACCTTGATAGCGGAAGAAGATAAGAATATATGGGTATCGCTTCTTTATTGGGATCCCATATTACTTACCGGTTTACGGTTAATGTCTATCTGGATTTTAGCGTATCATCTGTATCATTATTATCAAAAAGAAGTTGTAACGGCAAGAGAATATGCTCAACTTTCCTTAGTGGCGAAACAAGCACAATTAGATAATTTATCGGCTCAACTAAACCCACATTTTTTATTTAATTCCTTGAATTCCATAAAGTCCTTAATTGTTGAGAACCCTAATGTAGCCAGACGTGGGATAGACTTATTGTCCGACTTATTACGTTCCTCTTTATATGAAAAAGATAAAGACTTAATTTCAGTAAAAAACGAATTAGCTTTAGTAAATGATTACATAGAGTTGGAAAAACTTCGTTTTGAAGAACGATTGGAAATAGACATCACTCTTGATAAGACGTTAGCCCATTTTAAAATTCCAACCTTGAGCATCCAATTATTGATAGAAAATGCCATTAAACACGGAATTGACAAAGTTATTGAAGGTGGGTTAATAACTTTGAAAATTGATAAGAACGGAGATCAAGTCTATATACAAGTTCAAAATCCAGGAAAATTAAATGATACTAAATCTGCAAATGGTTTAGGTTTAATGAACTTAAAGAAGCGCTTGGAGCTTCAATATAATAAAGAGGCTTCTTTTACTTTAGAAGAAATAGCTAATAATATAGTACAAGCGACTATACTAGTACCCTACAGAGCAGATGAAAACATATAAAGCGGTTATTATCGATGATGAACGTTTAGCGCGAGAAGAGGTAAAACGTGCTTTAAAAAAATATCCGGAATTTATCGTGGTTGGAGAGGCAAACAATGTGGATGCGGCTATAAAATTAGTAGCGGACGAAGATCCAGACCTATTGTTTTTGGACATACACATGCCTGAAAAGTCAGGATTTGATTTATTAGAAGAATTAACCACCGTTCCAGAAGTTGTTTTTACAACTGCGTATGACCAATACGCTGTAAAAGCTTTCGAATTAAACGCATTGGACTATTTGGTTAAACCTTTACGGGAAGAACGCTTTGCAAAAACCATAGAAAAAGTAAAACAGGAGTTGGCAGAGAAGGCAAAGGTGTCACAAGATGTTTTGCCCATGCATAAAAAGATTTTTATTAAAGACGGCGAAAAATGTTATTTCATTCCAATTTCTGATATCTACTATATTGAATCGATGGATAATTATGCGCGCCTATACTTTGGTGGTAAAAAGGCTATGATCAAACGTTCATTAAATCTACTTGAAAAAAAGTTAGATACCACCGTGTTTTTTAGAGCCAATAGGAGTCAAATTATCAACACACATTTTATTAAAGAAATTCACCCGCATTTTAATAATAAGCTACACATCATCTTGATTTCTGGTGAAAAGATTGAAGTTTCAAGCCGACAGTCTGTTAAGTTTAAAAACTGGAATAGCTTATAATTGATTGGTTTGTAAATTAATTTTACGCTTATTTTCTTTTATTCACGTTCCTGTACTTTCCCTTTACACATGTATATATTCATCATTTCTTTGCTTCAGAAATAAAATTTTAATTAAAAAAATAGAACGATGTGTAACTTCAAAAATAATTATCACCTACCTGTAATTCTAATTGTTTTGATCATTATGGGACTATATTCATGCACCAATGACACCTTAAAAATCGCTGCGCAACCTACTTTATCCGATTATTCCGTTGGAGAAAAATGGATCTGGAAGTATAAAGGTGTTACTACCGAAGGCGAGGTACGTTCAGAGGGAGAAGATACAAGAGAAGTAGTTATTGCAGATGGTGTTTTGGGGATGACAATGGGTAATGATACGATTCCAATAACAGACATTGTAAAACCGGAAGAAAGCGAAACGCCAAGATATGACTGGCCTTTGGAAGTGGGTAAAAAGTGGAAATATGAAAAAAATTGGACAAGTCAAGATGGTACCACAGGAAAGCAAAGTCAAGATGTAGAGGTTTTATCCTTTAAGGAAGAAACAGTAGAAGCAGGAACATTCATGGCCTATACGATTCAATACAAAGGTGTAATTACAAATTCGAGAGGGTATAATGCCAAAACGGATGAAGTGTGGTTGTATGCTCCGGCTATAAAAAATTTCATAAAACTTATCCAAACCCAAGATGATTTTTTATACGAAGAGGAGTTAAAACTGTATTCAAACTAAAATGAAAATTGAGCATTTTTCAATTGCACTTTTAAAAAGGAAACCATGAAAAGAATATTGCTGATATTATTTCTAATTCATCTTACTTCTTTTGGACAAGGATTTGAATTTAAAACGGTACCAAAGTCCAATGCTAAGGCGCTTGCCAATCAAATGCAAGCTTTGGCTGTATCCTATCCGCTAAAAGAATTGGCAGGATTGGACTTAATCAAGGTTCAAATCGTAAGTGAAAAATATGACGATGCCATAGCAACTATCGAGAAAGAAACTAAGGACAAGCCAAAAACGGAACAGATCTATTTAGATTTATATCACCAGTATGCCAAAGCAAAACTCACACCTAACTTTCAAGTGGCCTTTAGAGAATTATATAAATCCTATGTGACAAAGGCCGATGATTTTCAGGCACTGAATTTAGATGACACATTAATTGCGAGAGATGGTACGGACTATTTTATTGCTGATTTTGAACGTACTTATGAAAATTTAACTACTGAAACGATTTCGAATGATACTGCACAAAATTTAATCCACAAATATTTCTTGAAAATGGTTTATGAATCCACAAGAGATCTGTTTTTTGAAGCAATAAAACAAGACCATAAACGCAGATATCGTATAAATGACAGTATAATAGTGCCCATGAAAGATGGGGCAGAGGTTTCCGTAGTAGTGGTTGAAAGAAAAGAATCTGTTAAAGCGAAGAAACCGGCCATCTTAATTGCTTCTATTTATGCAGGTACCAATGAGACTGGGGCAATGTTATCCGCCTCAAAAGGCTATGTTGGAGTAATCGCCAATACAAGGGGGAAACGATTAAGCAAAGGAGCGGTAAAGCCTCTAGAACATGAAAATACAGATGTTTATGAAGTGATTGATTGGATTAGCAAGCAGCCTTGGTCCAATCAAAAAGTAGGAATGTACGGTGGTAGTTATAACGGATTTACCCAATGGGCATCCATGAAATATAAAGTGCATCCAGCTTTAAAAACCATTGTTCCCATGGTAGCCATTGCACCAGGAATTGATTACCCAATGGAAAATAATATACTACATAATTATTCCTATTCTTGGAATTTTTATGTAACCAATACTAAGTTTTTGGATTTTAAAGCCTCCCAAGATTTTACTCGATGGAATACCTTAAAAAATACGTGGTATACCTCTGGAGTTGCCTTTAATAGATTAGATAGCTTGGATGGACACGTAAATAGATTATGGAATACCTATATGCAGCATCCTAGTTATGATGCTTATTGGAAGAAAATGATTCCTTATAAACAAGAATTTTCAAAAATCAACATTCCAATTTTGACCATAACAGGCTATTATGACGATTCTCAAAGAGGAGCCCTATATTATTATGACCAGCATACTAAGTATGTAAAAAATCCAAATCACTATGTATTGGTTGGACCTTACGATCATTGGACGGCACAAACCCAACCTCAGGAGTTCTTAAGGAATTACAAATTAGATAAAACCGCCTTAATTGACATTAGATATGACTTGGTTTATCAATGGTTCGATTACATCTTAAAAGGTAAAGAAAAACCAAGTATTCTAAAGGATAAAGTGAATTTTCAGGTAATGGGAACCAATACATGGATGCACAAACCGAGTTTAAGTGCCATGACCAACGATACCTTGACTTTTCATTTAAGTGATGCTAAATCGGATGAATTTTATGCGCTTAAATCGAAATCGAATGCTTCCAAAATTAACTTAACCGTTGATTTTAAAGATAGAGAAAGCATGAATAACACAGGGTATTATCCTTGGCCTTTAGAAAAAGAAAACATCAATATAAAGGATGGATTGCTTTTTAAATCGGAACCCTTAGAGGAGGATGTGATTATAAATGGATCCTTCCTCGGAAATCTTGAATTTACTATCAATAAAAAAGATGTGGATTATTCCGTTATCCTATATCACTTAACGCCAGAAGGGAACTACTTTCATTTAAGCTATTATATTGGTAGAGCGAGTTATGCTACAGATCGAGAACAAAGAAATTTATTGACACCGAATCAAAAAACGCAAGTGTCTTTCGACAATTCTAAACTAATCAGTAAAAAGCTACAAAAAGGAAGTAGGATGGTAGCTGTGGTCAATGTGAATAAAAACAATAATGCACAACTTAATTATGGAACGGGGAAGGATGTGAATGAAGAAAATATTAAAGATGCAGAAGTCCCGTTAAAAATTATATTTTCAGGTAATAGTAGTATTTCCTTACCGGTTTGGTATTCCCTAAAGGAATAACCAAATTCTTATTAGTATATCATTGGCAAAAAAGGCCTATTCGATTCTCCTTTTGGCTATTTTTTTCCGTGGACAGGGGCTGCAGGGTTGCACCTATTGATCAAAGCAAAAGTAACGATGCGGTGAGTCCCATTGTAAAGATATTTGAGAAAACGAGCCCCATAGGCTAATTTAATGGATTTGGTATCATCTCACAAATAGTTATGGAATAGAGTGAAGTCCATGACCTTTACTTCCTGTTTTTCGGTATCTAGGTTTAAGGCCCTGAAAAAGTTATTTTGAAAAGGGGTATCATTGATATACATAGAAGTAAATATGGAATCCAAATTGGTTACTTGTTTCTATGGCATTTCAAGCTTTAGAAGTATTTGCAAGGTTCTCCCATATATCGTTAAATAAACTATATGGTTTTTGTAAATTTAGCTTTGAATAATGCCTGTAATCGATAAGAAATCAATAGCTGTCTTGCCATTTGTTAATTTGAGTAATGATATTAACAATGAATATTTCTGCGATGGCTTAACCGAAGAAATAATTAACGCCTTAGCATCTATAAAGGTATTATTAGTGACCTCTCGTACTTCTTCCTTCTATTTTAAAAACAAAAAAGCAACCTCTAAAGAAATAAGGGAAAAACTAAAGGTAGCTACATTTATAGAAGGCAGTGTAAGGACATCCAAAAATAAAATGCGCATTACTGTGCAAATGATAGATGCTTTGGATGACTTTCATTTCTGGTCAGAAACTTTTGATAGAAATCCTGAAAATATTTTTGAAATTCAAGATGAAATTAGTCTGTTTATCGCTGAAAAATTACGCGAACACATAGGGCATCTCGAAATCGAAGATAAGCTAGTAGAAGCTATTGATGTACCTGTAGCTATTTATAGAGAATATTTGAAAGGAAGGTACTACATCATGAAACTAGATTATAAAAACTCTATAAAGGGTATCAATATCTTAAAAGAAGTAATACATAAATCACCCAATTTTTCAAATCCCTATTTAGATATAAATCTAGCCTATGTTAATATGGGAACTATGGGGCTTTTGCCCGCATTTGAAGCATACGAGAAGGCCCAACCTTATTTGTTAAAGGCATTAGAGCTAGACCCAAACTCATCAAGGTCACAATTGAATTTGGCTTGGATAGAATGCTGGCAAAACTGGAATCTTAAGAAAGCTTACGAACATGCCAATAAGGCTTTGGAGATGCAACAAGCAGACGATATTTACTTAACCATTTCTAATTTTTTGACCGTAGAAGGAAAATTAGATGCGGCAAGTAATTATCTTGACAAAGCCTTACAGTTAGATCCTTATGCCGCTATAAATCATCATTACAAGGGTTTTTTATACTACTTGAAGGAAGATTATAAAACTGCGATACCTTATCTAAAAAAGGCATTAGATTTAGACCCTAAGTTACCCTTTCCACCAATTTATATAGGGATTTGTTTATTGATGTCAGGCAAACCAAATGAAGCTTTGACATATTTCGGTTCACTTGAAGGAGTTTCTGTGAAAGACCTCACCAAATTAGGAGGTGAAACCATGTGCTATGCAAAACTCAATGAAACGGAAAAGTGTAATGATGGATTAAAAGAATTAGAGACGTATTTAAATACTGATCTTGTAGATAAGGCATTTACGTTTTTGATATTAGTAAATGCCTTGTTAGGTAATAACGAAAAGGTAATTGATTTAATAACTCAAGCATACAATAATCGTTTGCCCGTAATTTTATTACTTAATCCATCACCAATTCTTAAACCTGTTAAAAATCACAAAAGGTTTAAAGACATCATGCTAAAAGCCATTCCAGATAATTTAAATTATAAACAGAAAAAGAAGTATAAACAGGCTTTACTAGATTCCAACGAAATCAAAAAGTACTGCAAGGAACTAGAGCAAATAATGATAGACTACAAACTGTATTTAAATCCAGACCTATCCTTAAAAGATTTAGCTTCTTACTTGGAACTTCCTGCCAATTATGTCTCGCAATTATTAAACTTGGGGTTTCAAAAAAACTTCTCTGAGTATATCAATACCTTTAGGGTTAACGAATTTAAAGAGCGCGTTCTTCTAGAAGAAAACAAAGGATTAACCATAATGGCTGTGGCATACGATAGTGGTTTTAATTCTAAAACCGTATTTAATACGTTTTTTAAAAAAATAGAAGGCACAACACCAAACACTTACCTAAAAAGTGTCCAAAAAAAGTAGTCTTATATTTCTTACTTTACTTTTATAAGCTCTCTATCGATATAATTTTAGTTAGTTTTTTAAAATAGTATATATTTGAAAAACAATGCCTTACGGATATTTTATAAAATTAAAACCACATTTTTTGTGATTTTTTAGACACTTCATAAACTAATAGAGTGTAATAATCTTTAAATGCATTCAAAAAAGAAATTCATTCAGGATATAAAAGAAAACGAAGGTATTATTTATAAAACTTCTAGAATTTATTCAAATAATACTGAAGATCAAAAGGACCTATACCAAGAAATTGTGTATCAACTCTGGAAATCTTACGATTCTTTTAAAGAGCATTCTAAAATAAGTACTTGGATGTATCGTATTGCACTAAATACCGCAATCAACAATTTGAAAAAAGAAAAAAGAAAAGGAACTCGAATATCCATTGACGATTTTCTTTTAAATAAAATAGACCATGTTGACACGGTTATGGAAGAACGGGTAACACTGTTATATGCGCATATAAAAAAACTCAGCATTGTAGAAAGAGGAATTATACTACTTTATTTGGAAGGTAAAAACTATGATGAAATTGCTACAATAACTGGTTTTACAAATACCAATATTGGTACACGTTTAGGTAGGATTAAAAGCAAATTAAAATCTCAAATTAAGAAATAATAGAATAATGGAACTAGAAGAAATGAAATCCCAATGGGTAGATATGAGTCACAAAGTTGACCAACAAAAAATATTGACAGATCAATTGATTATAGATTTAACCAAGGAACGTTTTAATACTAAAATGCGGGCTATATCTGTCCCAGAATCAATATCAGCACTCATGTGTTTTGCTGCTGTACTGTTTATTATTAGCAATTTTAATTCATTAGATGTATGGTACTTAAAGCTTTCAGGTGTATTTGCAATTATTGCTTGTTTGGTACTACCTGTGCTGTCTTTAAAATCAATTCAAAAAATGAAGTCTGTGCATATATCTAAAAGCACTTTTAAAGAAACTGTAGAAGCATATGCAAAAGGTAAATCAAAGTTTATGCAAATTCAAAAAATAAGTTTTTACACCAGCTTTTTAGTACTGGTAGCTTTGGTTATTGTATTTGGTAAAATCATAAAAGATATCGATGTATTTACAATGACAGAAAAGCTAAATTGGTTAGTCCCTTCTGGTATTGGGGTCTTGTTTATATTCTCACAATGGGTACTAAAAAAATACAAGAAGGCAACAGAGTCAGCAAATACCATATTGCAGGAACTAGAAGACTAGCCCTATCATAATCTAATAATCATAACTAGGTAACGTATTTATTTTAATTCTGAATGTTATTCGGATAGGAAAAATACGTTCAAATTCTAACACATTTAAACTTCATAAAATGAAAAAAATACACATCACATGCGCTATACTTATGTACTCGGTTTTGAGTTTTTCTCAAGACATTACAGGCATATGGAACGGAACAGCAAAATTAGGAGAAGACAAAGAAATCAGTTTTATTTTTAATATTAAAAACATTGAAAATGAATATGTTACGGAGTTTTCAATACCCAAGCAACGTGTTACTGCTCTAAAACCTCAAAAAACGACTTTTGAAAATGGTGTATTACTTATAGATGGTGCAAACTTAGGTGTAAAGTACGAAGGTAAATTCAATCAAACATTAAAACAGTTTGAAGGCACATTTACCGAAGGTGTGAATCAACTTCCTTTAAACTTGAAAAAAGGAAAGCTAAAATTGGAAGCTAAAAATAATAGACCTCAAGAACCTGTTAAACCGTATCCCTATAATGAAGAAGAAGTAGTTTTTGAGAATAAGGAAGCTAATGTATCACTTGTTGGAACATTAACCATACCTAAAAAATCTGGAAAATCTCCAGCTGTTATTTTAATAAGTGGTAGTGGTCCACAAGATAGAGACGAAACATTTGCAAATCACAAACCTTTTTGGATAATTGCAGATCATTTAACTCGCCAAGGTATTGCAGTTTTGCGTTTTGATGATCGTGGTGTAGGAAAATCGACAGGTAATTTTAGTAATGCTACTACAAAAGATTTTTCAACAGATGTAGTAAGTGCTGTAAAGTATCTAAAATCAAGAGCAGATATTGATGCTAATGATATCGGATTAATAGGTCATAGCGAAGGTGGTATTATTGCTCCTTTAGCAGCAAATCAAACAAAAGGCGTGTCTTTTATGGTTTTATTGGCTTCTACAGGAATTCCTGGGAGTGAAATATCATTAATGCAGTCTATATCAATGAGGCCTTTTCCTGTACCAAATGAAGCAGAATATGAACGAGCCATTAGAAAAGCAATTAAAATTGCGTCTTCAGACAACGAATTATCAATAATTAAAAAAGAATTGACAAATCATTACAACAAAACGATTGCTCCTATATTAGAACCATTAGTTGGTAATGATGCCAAAGTGAATGAAATTATTGAAGGTTTAATCGAAACAAGAACTACACCTTGGGTTCGCTATTTTTATAATTACAATCCTGCTACTGAAATCGAAAAATTAAAAATTCCTGTATTGTCCTTAAATGGTAGTAAAGATACCCAAGTAAAAGCCAAAATAAATCAAAATGGAATACGTCAAGCTTTGATTAAAGGAGGTAATCAAGATTATAAAATCATAGAATTAGAAAACTTAAACCACTTTTTTCAAGAGTGTGAAACTGGAAAGATGGACGAATATCAAAAGATAGAGCAAACGTTTTCCCCAATAGCATTAAAAGAAATTTCGAGTTGGATATTAGAGCATGTAAATTAATTCGTTCGGATTCATAAAACAGAATGGTTTAAGAATGGCTTAAACTTAGTTTTGTCTAATAATAAATTTTAAATCATGAGAAAATATATAACTGTAGTTCTGTTATTGTTTACAATGATAACTTTTGCACAGTCTGCTTCCAAAAATCAAAAGAATGTGCTCATAATTGTAAGTAGTTACGGTAAAGATAATGGTAAAACACGACCAGGATTTGAGTTTGAAGAGTTTGTAGATGCCTACAATATTTTTACTTCAAATAATAGTAAGGTTACCGTGGCTAGTCCTAAAGGTGGTAGTGTTGTGGCAGATAAATTTGACGCAACCAAAGAAAAAAATAATGCTTTTTTTACAAATAAGAATACAGCTTCCATACTTTCACAAACAGTAGCCACTTCACAGGTAGACGCAGATGACTATGATGCTATCTATATTATTGGTGGTAAGGGTGCAATGTTCGATGTTCCATATGACCCTTCATTACAAGATATAATACTAAATCTATACAATCGAAAAGGTACAGTTTTGGCTTCTGTTTGTCATGGTACTTCTGCCTTTATTAATGTGAAACACCAAAACAATTATATTTTAGATAATGAAAGGATTACAGGATTTTCTAATGAGGAAGAAAAAATTTTTAAGAGTAAATGGATAGATGAATTCCCATTTTTATTGGAAGATGCCGTAAAGTCTAGAGGTGCAAAATATCAAAAAAGTAGTTTTATGCTAGAAAACGTGGTCATTTCTGGCAAGTTTATAACAGGGCAGAATCCAGCTTCCACAAAAGTTTCGGCGGAAGCTGTGGTGAATGCTTTAGGAGTGAAGCCTGTGCAAAGAGCTAAGGATAGTAAAGAGAAGTTAGAAAAAGGGATGCGTTTAATCACTTTTGGTAAACCTTATTTTTTCAATGAAAACTTTCAGTTATTAGTAGCAAAAACACAGCTGAATCTTCAAAACACAGAACAAGCAAAAAAAAACACTTGAAGAGCTAATTGAAAAAAATCTTTTAAAAGAGGAAGCTACAACGTTACTTAATGGGATTACTAAAAGCTAAATAATGAAGAAAAAAGTTTTATTTTTTTTAAAAGTTAGTTGCGCATTAATTTCTATAGTAGTTATAGTTATGGCAACAGCTTATATATGGCCAACGAATACATTACAACCACCAAAATCTTTCGAAGAAACTATCATTAAAAATGTAAGTATTGTCGATGTTAAAACAGGTAAAATAGCTAAGCATCAGTTTGTTTTAATTGAGCACTCTCGTATTACAAAAATTGATAGTACAAATATCATAGTTTCCGATGATGCTTTAAT
This sequence comes from Maribacter sp. MJ134, assembly GCF_003970695.1. Classification (NCBI taxonomy): domain Bacteria; kingdom Pseudomonadati; phylum Bacteroidota; class Flavobacteriia; order Flavobacteriales; family Flavobacteriaceae; genus Maribacter; species Maribacter sp. MJ134. Next base: position 1,254,858 of record NZ_CP034570.1, on the reverse strand, counting down.
AATCGATGGCACCGATAAATTCCTAATTCCAGGTTTATGGGATATGCATACCCATTCCGATCAACATTCAGAATGGTTGCATCATCCACTGTACATCGCAAATGGCATTACTGGGGTAAGAGATATGTCTGGTCAATTGAATGAAAAGGATAGTTATTGGGTGGGTAGTAAGGAACGTTTGCAATGGAATAAAGATTTAGAACTTAACACCAGGGTTACACCTAGATACGTATTACAAAGCAGTTACCAAATGGATGGTGTAAAAGCCATTCCTGAAGATGCACCAGACTTTTTTAAACTGCAAAATCCATCCCAAGTAGATTCATTGCTACAATTCTATAAAAATGAAAAGGTGGATTTTATTAAGGTGTACCAACAGCTACCAAAGGACACCTATAAAACATTAGCATTAAAAGCACCAGAATATGGGTTGCATCTAGCAGGTCATAAACCCATGTTTCTAAGTTTGGAAGATGCGGTTAACCTAGGACAAAGAAGTTTTGAACACGGACGAATATTCATGTACGAATGTTTCCCGGAAACGGATAGTTTAAAGCATTCAACGAATTGGAAAGCCTATTTTTCTAAATCAAAAGCAAAGATTGTACACCAGTTTGACAGTGTTCAAGCAAAAGCATTGATGCGTTTAATGCAGCAAAAAAAAGCTTATTGGACACCTACCTTACAGACCTTGAAGTTTGAGGCCAATGCGCATAAAAATGAGTTTACCAACAATGAAAATCTAAAATATGTAACCAACATTAGAAAGCGGTTATGGTGGAAATATGATACAGACCATAACAAAGAAAAAAATCTAGAAAGAAAAGGTGAAAATGTAAGTGAACAATTTTTTGAAGCTTCGAAAAATCAACTATCCATGGCACATAGAATGGGGGTGCCCATTATGGCAGGAACAGATGTTATGGACTCTTATGTGTTTGCCGGATTTAGTTTGCACGATGAATTATACGAATTGACTTCTGCTGGGTTGACCAACCTTGAAGCTTTACAAAGTGCAACTATGGTTCCAGCCACCTACTCAAATGCAATCGAGGATTATGGAACCATTGAAATAGGCAAAAAAGCAGACTTGGTTTTACTGGATAAAAATCCCTTACAGGATATAAATAATACAAAAAGCATCAATGGAGTACTGTTAAACGGTGTGTATTATGATGAAGAAAAACTCAGAGAACTAAAGGCGTTTACAGAAACGGCTGCTGGTAGTTTTCATATGAATGTAAAAACTTTTGTAAGCTTACTGAACAGTCCTTTAATACGCGTGCAGTTTGCCGATTAATACATGTGAAAACAGGAAATGAATCATTTATCGGAAACAAATAATTAATGTCCTTTTAGTTTATGATACAACTCAATTTAAATAATATTGATGATGACTACTTCGCTTCAGCTTGGGGGCTTTATGAAGAAGCCTTTCCAGTTTATGAGAGAAGAACATTGGAGGCACAATCATGTTTACTGGAAAACCCTATTTACAAGTTTGATGTATTCATTGAAAAGAATGTGTTCATCGGTTTCGTTATGTGGTGGGATTTTGAAGATTTTCAATACATAGATCACTTTGCCGTAACAAAATCTCTAAGAAGTAAAGGTTATGGAGCCAAAATATTGGAAGATTTTATAAAGGGAAATTCTAATCCCACTTTATTAGAGGTTGAATTACCAGATAGCTCAATCAATAATAGAAGAATTCGATTTTATGAGCGACTTGGGTTTAAGTTAAACTTACACGAATATAAGGTCCCATCAAGTATTGATGATCGTAAAATTGATTTATTGGTTATGACGTACCCTAACTCGATATCTAATGAAAGCTTCCAAAAGTTTGTTTCCAATAATCACCCTAAAATTTTTAAATCCTTTTAGGGGCTTGAAATTAGTTTTGATTTTTAAACTAGAACTTTTCTTTAAAGTTGACAATTAATTTTACCTCATAAATTATTAACAATAATAGACCGCTTGTTGTTTTCTTTGGTAATATTTAAAAATGCGTCATAATTTATAGTCTTGCCTCATAATTTATAGTACTGCGCTAAACTTATTAACTCTTGCTTCATAACTGTTTACTGTTGCTTCAAGGTTCATCGCATCTTTGTACCATCAAATCGGAACAGTTATTCTAAAAATTCAAAATCAATTAATTAGAATGCTGTTTGCTGATTAAAAGATTTGGTTCTGGTTTTTAAAGTAGAACTTTTTGGTTGCAAAGTCTATTTAATTTTATCAAAAATCTAATAATTATAACAAAAATGAAAATTGAAAAAAGTGGAAAGGGTCTAAAATTAGGAATAGGGATTATACTAGGTGCTATAGTTGGTTACTTGACCTCAAATATGCAATTGTGGTTTGTTTTAGGGATTGCCATAGGTTCAGCATTAGAATATGGTGCCAAAAAAAATCATAAAAAATAAAAATCACTCATTACACATTCCACTTTTTTTTAAGCATTAGCTATTAATGCTTGTAACATCAGAAACAAAAATCAAAAAATCAAAAAGCGAACAATCATGAAATCAATTAAAATGAAAACAATCAAAAAACAAATGGTATCAAGAATGGCTTGCGTAGCCTTTGCATTAGTATCAAGTATAACATACGCTCAAAACGCAAATCCAGAAACAACAACAACACAGCGAGATGGCTTTATTATTGAATTTTCAGTAGGTGGAGGTCTAATCAGTTTAGAAGATAGTGAAGGTATTCAAACGTTCGACACATCTCAAGGAACGTTTGTTTTACCAGATTTAAAGTTGGGCTATATGTTAAATGAAAAACTAGCCATTACTGCCGCAATGCCAGGAAATATTTATGAATTTCAGGATAATGACAGGCATTTCGGAGGTTTTATTCCATCGCTACAATATTGGGTAAAAGATCGTTGGTGGATTCACGGTGGAATTGGTTTAGCAATAGATTCGCCAGCATTATATGATATTAAAGACAATGTAAATGACGATTGGAATTTTGGTTGCGCTGTTATGGCAAGTACAGGTTACGAAATTTACAAAAAGAAAAACTTCGCACTTAATGTGCAGTCAAAACTAGTTTTGGGTCGTGCGTCTTTAGAAGGAGATGCACACAGAGATGCAGTAATCTTTAATATAGGGTTAGGCTTTAGCTGGTTATAAGCTTTAACATAAATAGTGAGTTATCCCCTATTCACAACCCTATTAAAAAGAAACTTTTTATAATTATGAATACAAAAACATTACAAAAACTTGGTGGATTTTGCTCAATTTCACTTGGATTAATCTACATCATAGCGTTTATAGTTTATGGTGGAATATTAGCGTATCCAAAGGCAGACGCAACGGATATTGAAAGAGTAAACTTCTTGTCTGAAAACTATGTAATGCTTTCAACAACAAACTTAATAAGTTATGTTTTATTTGGAATTTTACTTGCTGTATTAGTTGTTTCAATACACCAAAAAATAAAAGATAATTTGCCAAATTTTTCGATACTCGCTTCTGTTTTTGGAGTAATCTGGGTTGGCTTAGTTATAGCCAGTGGAATGATTGCAAATATTGGACTTAATTCTGTCATTAAAATTGGAATTGAGGAGCCACAAAAAGCTATATCAATCTGGACAAGTACTGGTATTGTTTCAGAAGGACTTGGTGGAGGAAATGAAATTGTTGGAGCAATTTGGGTATTACTTTTAAGTATAGCAGCTTTAAAATATTCGTTTTTCTCAAAACCATTGAACTTTTTAGGCCTACTTGTTGCGCTTGCAGGCATTCTAACCATTTTACCTTTCGTCGTATTCAAAGAAATTTTTGGGATTAGTCAGATTGTTTGGTTTGTATGGATTGGAATAGCAATGATTCGTAAACCACATAAATCGTTTGCTCACAAGGAATCAAGTTAATATGCGAACAAAAATTTTTAATTATTCCTAACTAATTGTTAGGTTTCATTCAAACAAGCTAAATGATAAATAAAAGTTTTGAAAAAGCAAAAGAGCAAAGTAAATTATTAGAAAATGATTTGTATAAGAATCCTCAAAAGTACCGCGTATTAACGGGAGATAGACCTACAGGTAATTTGCATCTTGGACACTATTTTGGCTCTATTATAAACCGATTAAAATTACAAAGCTTGGGAATTGAGACTTATATTTTAATTGCTGATTATCAAGTGTTGACAGATAGAAATGTTTTTAATGAAATTTCAAAATTCACCTATGAACTAACTTTGGACTATTTAGCCTGTGGATTAGACCCTGAAAATTATAAAACTCATATTTTTCCACATAGTCATATTCCTGAATTAAATCAACTAACTATTCCATTTCTGACATTAGTTTCCAGTTCAGAATTAAACAAAAATCCAACTGTTAAAGAAGAAATTACTGCTTCAGGACTGAGTAATATTAATGCAGGAATGTATATCTATCCAGTTCATCAAGCTGCTGACATTTTGTTTTGTAAAAGTAATGTGGTTCCTGTTGGAAAAGATCAATTACCTCATATAGAATTAACTCGGAAAATTGCAAAGCGCTTTAATACCAAATTCAATAAAAATATTTTTACAGAACCAGTTGCATTTTTTACTGATACCCCTACTATTCTTGGGTTAGACGGTATTCAAAAAATGAGTAAAAGTCGCAACAATTCAATTATGATAAAGTCAACAGCTGACGAAACAGCAAAACTAATAAAATCTGCCAAAACTGATTCAAGTCGTTACATATCTTACGACCCCGAAAACAGACCAGAGGTTTCCAACTTACTTAAGTTAGCTTCCTTATGTTCAGATAAAAGTCCAACAGATATTGCTGATAAAATTGGCGACCAAGGTTCAGGAAAACTTAAACAGCTAACAGAAGAAGCCATAAACACATATTTTGAGCCTATTAGAAAAAAAAGAATAGAGCTTGAAAAAAATAAAGATTATGTCAGGGATATTTTGCTTAAAGGTATAAGTAAAGCGAGAGAAACAGCTATTGGAACGTTGAGTGAAGTCACTGAGGCAATGAATATGAAAATATAATAGCACTACATCCAGCAAAGAACTGAAATCGGACTCGATTCAATCTTTTTATTTTGAAAGAATAGATTTGATTTTGAATGGAATCTCGAAGAACAAATAAAGCGAACGGAAGCATTTCAAAAAAACAAAATAACTAAAACCATTACTTAATTCTACTTTTTCAAGAAGGTAAACTTCATACAAATATCAATCAATCAATAATCATCATTAATCAAAAAACATCATCATGAAAAAAACTTTAATTACCTTGACTTTGTGCGGACTAACATTAATCGCCAAAGCTCAAAACACAAGTGTAGAAAAATCAACATTCGGATTACAAACTGGAGTTCTAGGAATCTGGGCATATAATGAAGCAAAACTATCAAATACCCTAGCACTGAGAACAGAGATTGGTTTTGATTTTGGTATTTGGGAATCTACGTATTATGATGATTATGATTCTCCATTTCTACTAACACCTGTAATAGTTGTGGAGCCAAGATTTTATTATAACCTCGAAAAACGTTCAAAAAACTCAAAAAGAATTGATGGGAATAGTGGCAACTTTATTGCTTTAAAAATGGGTTATCATCCAGATTGGTTTGTCTTATTCAATACTGACGATGCTCCTGTGGTAAGTGATTTTTCTATTATACCCACTTGGGGAATTAGAAGAAATTTAGGTAAACACTTTAATTATGAAGCAGGTCTTGGTGCAGGATTTAGTTACACATTTGCTAAACGTGCTGGTTATTTAAACAACAAAAGTGAAATGGAATTAAATATGCACTTGCGTATAGGATATAGGTTTTAGCAAAAACAATAATAATTTGAATATCAAAATGGAAAAGACCTTCATAACACTACTTATCGCTGGAATACTTTCTTTGCAATCTTGTGATGCAAAAAAACAAAAAACTAAAGATAATAATATACCAACCATTAAAAACCCATATCTGGGACAAAAACCACCAGGATTAAGACCTTTACCATTTGCTCCAGGTCTTGTGTCTACGGATTTGTATGAAGTCAATAGTGCATTCACCCCAGATATGAAAGCGTTTTATTTTATTAGAAGAGGAGAAGAAAATAAAAAATCAGCTTTTTACGAATACAAATACAGCGAAATTAATGGGGAATGGAAGAAATCTGAAATAGCATCTCCATGGATAGGAAGACCGGTAATATCCCCAGATGGACAAACCATGCATTTAGGTGACAGATATTTAAAAAGAACGGAATCTGGATGGTCAGAATTACAAAAACTAGAACCTCCAACTGTAAGTAATGATTCTATGTATATTATGCGCCTCTCATCATCTTCAAATGGGACGTACTATTTTGACACCTATAAAGAGAATGATTCAACGTTTCCAATTCGCTATTCGCGTTTAATTAACGGTAAACATGAAGAGCCCAAGGCCTTACCCAAAGCAATAAATAAAGGAACCTTTTTGAGCCATCCTTTTATAGCACCAGATGAATCGTATTTGTTATTTGATGCTCAAAGAGAAGATGGTTATGGAGATTCAGATATTTACATCAGTTTTAAACAAAAAGATGGTACTTGGGGTAATGGAATTAATTTGGGAGATAAAATAAACACCAACGCCTGGGAAGCTTCAGCAAGTATAACGCCAGATGGCAAGTACCTTTTCTTTAGTAGAAATGTTGGATCAGACGATTTTGAAAATGTAGATGTTTTTTGGGTAGATGCAAAAGTTATCTATGCTCTTAAAAAGGAATAATGAAAAGGAAAGGTTTGTTCCAATTTCAAAATGCGAACTTTTGTACCCCACATTTTAACCAACTTTGCTATCAACAAAAACAATTATGAAAGCAATAGAATGTCTAAAATATGGGGAGGTAGATAATCTGGTGCTAAGTCATGTAAAAAAACCATCACCAAAAGCTAATGAAGTACTAATAAAGATACATGCAACTTCAGTTACCACAAGCGATGTTCTAATTCGGAGAATGAATGAACCTTTCATTCCTAAACTTATACTCCAACTCATATTTGGTTTTGGCCGTCCAAGAAACCCTGTATTGGGGATGGTAACAGCTGGTATTGTTGAGCGTAAAGGTAAAGATGTAACATTGTTCGAAATTGGGGATGAGGTTTTTGCGTATGGTTCAATCTCGCCTACCAAACTTCGTTTTGGTTCTTATGCAGAATATATTTGTTTACCAGAAGATTGGAATCTAGCCCTAAAACCTGTAAATCTTAGTTTTGAGGAAGCTGCAGCGATACCTTATGGTGGCTTGCTTGCTACTCATTTATTAAAAAAGACGAGCATAAACAAGGGCGACAATGTTTTAATTTATGGAGCGTCAGGAAGTATAGGCACAATGGTCATTCAATTGGCGAAGCATTTGGGTGCTCATGTCACTAGTGTTTGTAGTGGTAGAAACTTCGAATTAGTAACTTCTTTAGGAAGTGATAAGGTGATTGACTACACGATAGAAAATGCTGAAAAACAATTGGAAAGGTATAAATATGTGATTGATGCCGTAGGCAACTCAAAATCATCGATACTAAAAGAAAAGAGCAAAAAAGTATTGGCTTTGAATGGCAAATACATATCCATAGATCATGGCACTCCATTAACACCAAAAGAAGCTTTTTTTAATTTAAAAAGGTTAGCAGAACAAGAGAAACTAAGACCTGTTATTGATAGAGTATATTCTTTAGAAAAAATGGCCGAAGCTCATAAATATGTGGAGATGGGTCATAAAAGAGGAAATGTGGTCATCACTATTTAGCTCGCTATGGATTTTCCCAATTTATAAATCATCAACTCGTGCTGAGCCCAGTCGAAGCATCAAAAAACGAACAGTGTATTTTTGTCAAATCAAAAGAAGGAAAAGAAAAAATATAACCACAACTACCACTTATTTCTGACTGATATAATCTGATGTTTAAATTTAACCAAATGAAAATAGTAAAACGACTTTTAAAAATTGTATTCGCTCTCATTGGCCTGCTTGTGCTAATAGGAATCATTACACTTTGGGTTGATTCATCAGGAACAAATTACCTTGAGATTAATAAGAATGAAACTGCATCTAATAATTCTTACCTGATAAAAAAAGTCAATGTCATCCCAATGAATCAGGACACTGTTTTAGTTGATAAAATGGTGTATATAAAAAAAGGAGTTATTGAAAAGATTGCAGACACTATTGAGGTCAAAGGGATTGAAATTATTAATGCAAAGAACAAATACCTAACACCAGGACTTATAGATATGCATGTGCATGTGTGGGATAGATATGAACTCGGACTCTACCTATCCAACGGTGTAACAGCAGTTAGAAATCTTTGGGGTATGCCAATGCATTTAAGAATTAAAGAAGATGTAATGGAAGAAAATATTTTTTCACCATCGTTTTTTACAACAGGACCAAAACTAACAGGCTCTGAATTCATTGGTGATGACAATTTAAATCTAAGTAATCCGAGTGAAGCTAAAGACAAGGTTGTAGAATATAAAGACAGAGGTTACGATTTCATCAAAACGTATTATGGATTGGATAAGGAAGTTTTTGATGCAGTGATTGAACAAGCCAAGATTTCTGAAATGGACATTGTTGCTCACCCTTCTCAAAAAGTACCATTTTCATATCATTTAAACCCACAAATCAAATCCATTGAACATGCTGAAGAAATTGTGCAGCAACCTTTGCAGTTTGATTTAGATACCCTTAAGCTTCAGGCTGTTATTGATTCTATTTCCGCGTCTAAACATACAAGTTATAGTCCTACACTTACGGTGTTTCATAATATTTATCAAATGATGATGGATGATGACATTTTAGATTCAGAATCATTGAAGTATATGAATCCACTCATTAAAATGGATGATAGCAAAAGACAATTTGAGCGTTGGTATAATGCCAAGCAAGAAGATCCTACGACCGTTGAGCGGATAAAAAAACAGCATGATTTTCACATGAACATCGTTAATAAACTGCATGAAGCTGGAGTACCTATAATTTGTGGCACTGATGGTGGTATTGGAGTTACGCTTCCAGGGTTTTCAATTCATACAGAACTGGCCTTTTACAAAGAAGCTGGCCTTTCTAATTATGAAGTGTTGAAAACAGCTACTGTCAATGCTTCTCGAACGCATTCAATGATGAATCAACTTGGAACTATTGAAGAGGGCAAGATTGCTAATTTGTTATTAGTGGATGAAAACCCGCTTTTTAAGTTGTCTTCGCTTAAAAAACCCACCTATGTTTTTGTGAAGGGGCGAAAATTGGACAGAGCGACTTTGGATTCTTTTAATGAAAAGGCAAAAAATCGAAAGAATTTAATAGCTACTGCTCTGAGGTATTTGGAAAACCTAATCATTGAAAAATAAACTACTGGTAAAAATGTATATGAAATCAGAAAAATTAAAATAAGATTTAATAGAAAGGCTTGTTTGCATCATAATTTATAGAACTGCGTCATAATTTTCAATCTATCATCAAACTTTATACATAAGGCTTCATAAGTGGTTAGAAGCATATTGCTTCTTGATAGATATTTGTAGAAACAAAAATTGAGCTATTAATAATAAAAATTAAAGTGTAACAAATACCTATCATCGCTCGTCATAACATTCAAAATACATCAATCATAATCATCAATCATAATCATCAATCAAAAAACGAACAGTACATGTTTTTCAAATCAAAAGAAGGAAAAGAAAAAATCTTATCCCTTTACAATCAAAAGTTGAATGAGCTGAATATTGAATATTCAGAAAAATTTATAGAAACAAAGTTTGGAGTCACTAATGTTATCATTACTGGCGACACTAAAAACCCTCCATTAGTACTGATTCACGGCACAGGAGGTTGTGCACCACAAATTTTAGATTCTTTCCCCAATCTAGCTTCAAAATATTGTGTCTATGCAGTAGATGTGTTAGCACAACCCAATAAAAGTGCAGAGAATCGATTAGACATGAAATCTTTAGATTATGGAAAATGGCTTATTGAAGTAATCATAAAACTAAGACTGAAAGACGTGACCCTGGTAGGCTTTTCCTTTGGAGGTTTCATTAGCTTAAAAGCACTAGTGTTTAATGAAACGACTATAAAACAGGTATTCTTAATTGCACCAGTCTATATTGTTAATGGTAATCCTCTTGTAGGTTTGTTTAAAATGTTCCTACCATTAAAAAAGTTTATAAAAACTAACAATCAAAAGCACATTAAAAAGGTAATGAACGTACTTTTTTCTGAATACGATGATTTTGCATTAGAGTTTATGTCTTCTACGTTTCAACACTGCAATATGGATTTTTCTCCTTTACCAATACTATCTAAAAATGATGCAAATAGAATAAAAACACCGATTACCATTTTTGCCTGTGAAAAGGATATCATGTTTCCCGGAAAAAAAATGATTAAAAGAGCAAAACGAATATTTTCTTCTATAGAAGAAGTTGTTTTGATTGAAGATGCTAAACACGTACCAAATTCAAAGGATTTTAAAAAAATAGAAGATTTAATTATTGATAAAAACAGGCACTGAAATGATACAAGAAATTAAATCTTTAAAATTTCCCAAATCCAATATAATTTCAATAAATGGAATTGAGTTAGAAGTATTTGAAGCGGGTAAAGAAAATATTGGCAATCCAATTGTACTCTGTCATGGCTTTCCCGAACATGCCTTTTCTTGGCGTTATCAAATACCAGCGCTTGCTAAAGCTGGTTATCATGTCATTGTTCCAAATCAAAGAGGATATGGCAATTCATCGCGCCCTAAAGAAGTAACGGCATATGATATAACCCATTTAACAGATGATTTAGTGGCCTTACTTGATTATTACAACTACAGAGATGCTGTTTTTGTGGGGCATGATTGGGGCGCAAATGTAGTTTGGAACCTTGCACTCTTGCATCCAGAGCGTGTCAATAAAATACTAAATCTTGCATTACCTTATCAAGAACGAGGTGAAAAACCATGGATTCAGTTTATGGAAGAGATTTTTGGTGAAGATTTCTATTTTGTTCATTTTAATAAAAAACCAGGAGTAGCAGATGCTGTGTTAGAGAATCATGCAGAAAACTTTCTTCGTAATTTATTTCGTAAGAATGTGCCTCTTGCACCACCAGAACCAGGAATGTTAATGATGAATCTTGCAAAAGCGGAAAAGCCTTTTGGTGAGCCTATTATGAACGACGTTGATTTGTCTGTATTTGTAACGGCCTTTAAAAATTCTGGGTTTAATGGCGCTATTAATTGGTATAGAAACCTTGACCGAAACTGGCACGTATTAGCAGATATAGACCCAATCATCAAACAGCCTACACTTATGATCTATGGTAATCTAGATATGATTCCAAAATTTGAAAGGCTACAGGATTTTGTTCCGAATCTGGATGTGATTTGTCTAGAGTGTGGCCATCACATTCAACAAGAGTTACCACATGAAACAAATGAATCGATTTTAAAATGGTTGGCAAAATTTAATGGTTAAAAAAGAAATGGAAACAAGAATGGTATTTTATAGAGAAGGAGCAGAATTTGTTTGAGACTATAGACAAGCCTTAATTTTTGAATCCATTTAATTAACAATACTAAAAATACGTATGAAACATTTTCTTTTATTCATCGGATTCCTAATGTTAAACGCTTCAGTTTTTGCACAAACGGAAGTATCTAAAATAGAAAACACGCTTTTAAATTATATAAATGGTACTTCTTACAATAAATCTGCACTTATTGAAAAAGCATTTTATACCAATGCAAACCTGTATTTAGAAAAAAGTAACAAAACACTTTGGACCGTTCCTGTCAAAGAATATGCAAGTTGATATAAAAATAAAAAAGAAGGAGAATTTACGGGAAGAATAGGTAACATTTTATCGATTGACAACTTTGAAGGTGTTGCTACTGCAAAAGCAGAAATTATTATCCCTAAGAGTGGTTTAAGATACATTGATTTGTTTCTTTTAAAAAAAATTGAAAACGAGTGGAAAATTATTAGCAAAACTGCTAGCAGTGAAAAAAGTAACCAAAATGGTGATAAAATATTATTTATAGTATCCAATGCCTCATTCCATGGAACATCTAAACTTCCAACGGGTAATAGCTTCTCTGAAATTGTTAATGCTTATGATACGTTTAAAAAGGAAGGGTTTACTGTGGACTTCGTTAGTCCATATGGAGGTAGTATTCCACTAGCTTATATTAATACATCTGACGCACTCCAAAAAAAACTGCTTTACAGTGAATACTTTATGTATGCTTTAAAACACACCAAAAAGCCTAAAGAAATTATTGCAAAAGATTATAAAGCGGTTCATTATATCGGAGGTGGAAGTGCAATGTATGATGTGCCTAAGAATAAAGAAATTCAAAAAATAACAATGACCATTTTTGAAGAATATAATGGTATTGTCTCTTCAGTATGTCATGGAACGGCTGGTATTGTTGATTTAAAAACAAAAGATGGGAAGTACTTGGTAAATAATAAAATAATTAGTGGATACCCAGAAGCTTATGAAAAAGAGGGTGCCGAATATTTTAAGCAATTCCCTTTTTTAATTCAAAAGACCATAGAAGAAAGAGGTGGAATATTTAAATATTCTCCTAGAAACTCGGTACATGTAGAGGTACAAGGAAATGTAATTACAGGTCAAAATTATTTATCATCTAAAGATGTAGCATTAAAAATAATCGAAAATTTAAATAATCGAGAAATCAGTCAATAAAATGAAAAAAGCCAACCAAATTTCACTAACATATTTTTGCATAATAGTATTGATGGGTAGTACAGTTTCATGCTCAAATGGTGATAATATTGCAGGTTTTAATCGTGCTTATGTAAGCATACCCGATTCAAGTTTTGAAGCGATACTTATAAAAACAGGTGTAGATTCTGATGGTATTATAAATCAGCAAATGCTAAGCAGTGATGCTGAAGGAATAGCTACCCTTGATTTAAGCAATCTAGATTATGGAGCTATTACTGATTTAACAGGAATAGAAGGCTTCACTAGTTTAAGGAAATTAATTGCCACCCAGCATGATATAGCACAAATTGATTTAAGTGATAATTTAAATTTGGATACGTTAAATCTTGCGGGTAATAAATTGTTAAGTATTGATATTAGCAACAACAGTAAACTAGTTTTACTTGATTTGACTGCTAATGAAATGAATTCAGTAGTTGGATTATCAGAATTAGGTGAATTAAAAGACTTGGATTTGTCTTGGAATTATTTTGAAACTTTTAGTATTTCTAGCGAGTCGTTAGAGGTTTTACATATGAGTAATAATGATTTGTATTCACTCGACATTAGTTCAGATCCAAATCTAAAAAACCTACTTTTAACATCAAATAAATTGCAAAGTTTAGAGGTGATTTCAAATAAAAAGTTAGAAACATTACTGGTTTCTGATAATGAGCTGCAAACTATTAATCTCTTAGAAAATAATGATTTAACGCATCTTTATATCACCAGTAATTCACTGGATAGGTTAAACGTGAGTTTTAATCAAAACCTTATTGATTTAAAAGTAGATAGAAATCCAAATCTGTCATGCATTAAAGTTCTTGATGGACAAAGTATACCACAGATTTCTAAATCAGATTATCAAGAGCTAAATGCTGATTGCAATTAAAAACGCCATAAAACTTTGAGATACAATCTATTTAATTTGCGGGCTTACTATAAAATGCAATAGAACAATATTTCATTATAGTAGACATAAGTAAAATTATTGGCACCCTATTTATTTCGGGATTTTACTATCTGATATTGAGCTTGTGGATATTCATGATAATCAAAGAATAGAGTACTATTATTATAATCAAATTTTGAGATGAATATAACCGAACAACTAAACACCATTAATGACTACTATGCTCCAAAAATAATTGGTGAAGTAAATGATGTTTTTATAAAACTGGTGAAAATACAGGGTAATAAAGTTCCTTGGCATCATCATAAAAATGAAGATGAATTATTTCTTATTATCAAAGGAGCGCTTCTGTTTGAAATAGAAAATCAAGAACCGTTTACCATGAAAAAGGGAGACTTGTTTATTGTGAAAAAGGGAATCAGTCATAAGGTAAGTTCTAAAAACGAATGCCATATAATGCTTATTGAAAATAAATCAACATTGCATACAGGAGAGGTTGTTAATGAAATTACTAAGCCTATTAAAAATCAAATCTAGTATGATAATGAACTATAAAAAAAGGTGTTTAAGTCTGCTATTGTTGTTGATTGTAGCATTCGCTTATACACAACCTAAAGAAGCAGATAAAATTAGGATTCTGTATAAATGATTGATATATAATTAATTATAATGAAAAGTTGCAATTCTGCCACCCCGACCGAGAAAATCCAATCATTAAAGGGTTGGATTTTTTTGGAATCATTGCCTTTTTGTGTTTAAGGAACCCATTTGATATCACTAATATCACATAAAGTGTTTACGTTTGGGTGACTATTTGGTACTAAAAAGACGCTTAACCCCTTCCTCATTTACAGAATAGTAAATAATAGTAAATTTAGATTTAGCTTAAATATTATAAACCCGACGGTTTTAGATTTTTAAAGTACAGAATAACAGTATTTTATATGATTTAATTAGTAACCGCATACGCTACCGTATACCGTGAGCTTCAAAAAAAAATCCGTTGATACTGAATGTAAATCATTCAATTTCAACGGATTAGTTGTAGCGAGAGAGGGACTTGAACCCTCGGCCTCCGGGTTATGAATCCGACGCTCTAACCAGCTGAGCTACCTCGCCATAATTCAATTCGTTTAAAACTGTAATGCCTAACTCTAATTTGGGTCTATACAGTATTTTAAAACGGCTGCAAATATATAGTTAAATTTCGTGTTCTTCAACATTAGCTACTTAAAAATTATAAGCTCCTTTTATTTTTTTATCATTTAGAAATATATATATTGGCACTATAAAGATGTTGGAATGAACGATAAAATAAAATTTGAGATAGAATACGTTATACAGTCCTCTCCACAACTGCTATATCAATATTTGGCTACGCCATCTGGTTTGTCCGAATGGTTTGCAGATAATGTGAATTCAAGAGGAGAGAAGTTTATATTTATATGGGACGGTGCAGAAGAGGAAGCGAAATTACTGAAAAGAAAAACTGACGAATTTGTTCGTTTTTCCTGGGATGAAAATGATGATGACTCCTATTTTGAAATGAAAATTATAGTGGATGAGATAACTAAGGATGTCTCTCTCTTTATAACGGACTTCGCCGAAGAGGACGAGGTAGAAGAATCTAAGATGTTATGGGGAAATCAGATTTCCGACCTAAAACAAGTGCTAGGTTCAAAATAATTTCATAGCAATTACAGTATCTTTGGGCCTTAATTTATTTAAGGCTTTTTTAATGGTAAATTTTAATGGTTCTTTGGTTGCCAAGGATAGTAATTATCTTAACCACGAGAACAGAGGACTGCGATACGGGGACTCCTTGTTTGAATCTATTCGGGTTGTAAATGATCATATCTATTTTTTAGAAGAGCATTATTTGAGGTTAATGGCCTCTATGCGCATATTGCGTATGGAAATACCCATGAATTTCACCATGGAATTCTTGGAAGCTGAAATTTTAAAAACCATAGCGGCTAATCCTTCGGTCGCTGCACAGCGGATAAGGGTAACTGTTTTTAGAAAAGAGGGGGGACTTTATTTACCTGATAACAATGAAATTTCCTATTGTATAGAGACGAAAGAACTCCAGGATGTTTTCTTTACGATAACCGATAAAACGTATGAAGTTGAACTTTTTAAGGACTTCTTCATAAACAAGGATATGTTATCGAATCTAAAGACCAATAATAAGGTCTTACATGTTGTGGGTAGTGTATTCGCCAAAGAAAACGGATATGATAATTGCCTGTTATTAAACAATCAGAAACAAGTGGTAGAGGCATTAAACGGCAACCTATTTCTTGTTTCTGGCACCAAAATCAAAACTCCACCCTTAAATGATGGTTGTTTGAACGGGGTATTACGTAAAAAGCTCATTGCTATACTATCTAAATTGGATGCTTTTCAAATAGTTGAAGAGAGTATTTCTCCTTTTGAGCTTCAAAAGGCGGACGAATTGTTTATCACCAATAGCATTATGGGGATAGTTCCTATTAAGAAATACAGAAAAAAATTGTACAGTACTAAAACAAGTTTGGAGTTACTTGGAAAGCTAAATGCCGCAGTTCGTTTGCAAGTGTAATTTAGTTTAAACTCGGATTTTCAGGCGCATTAGACCAGATAACGTAGTCACCGCCAAGTTCTAGCATTTTCTCTTTCCAGAAAGCGTTAGACGACTTTTTAATGATTTGGCTTTCATGTTCATTTTGAACAACAATCCATGATTTTGAGGAAAGCTCTTCGTCCAGTTGTAGGGAGGACCATCCGGAATAGCCCAAAAAGAACCGAATATCATCTTCAGAAATGACTTTTTCGTTAATAAGCGTTACGGTCTTTTCAAAATCTCCGCCCCAATAAATCCCGTCAGCAATTTCAACACTATTATCGATAAGGTGGGGTACTTTGTGTATAAAGTAAAGATTGTCTTGTTCTACCGGACCACCGTTGTATACTTGAAAAGGAATCAATATCTCGGTTACCAGGTCACTGATCTGATACTCTAGTGGCTTATTTAGGATAAATCCTACCGAACCTTCCTCATTATGTTCCGCCAAAAGCACAACTGATCTATTGAAAGAAACGTCTCCCGTCAACGAGGGTTCTGCAATTAAAAGTTTTCCTTTTTTTGGTTTTAAGTAGACCATAGTATTCCTGTCGCTTAATCTAAAATAAGATAATTCCTATCAAATTAAAAATACGACCATAAAAAAAGCGCTTTAAAAAAGCGCTTTTAATTAAATAAGATATACTTATAGACTAGTTTACAGCGTTGCCTAAATCAGCTCCTGCTTTAAACTTAACAACATTTTTAGCTGCAATTTGGATAGTTTTACCAGTAGATGGGTTTCTACCTTCTCTTGCATTTCTTCTAGATACGGACCAAGATCCGAAACCTACCAAAGAAACTCTGTTTCCTTTTTTCAAAGAACCTTCAACATTTCCTAAGAAAGACTCTAATGACTTTTTAGCCGCTGCTTTTGTGATGCCAGCGTCAGCTGCCATTGCATCGATCAATTCTGTTTTGTTCATAATGTGATTAAATTAATTGTTGTTAAAAATAATTTTAAACCTTAGACAAATTTATATGGATTTACGACGAACACAAGTAAAACACAGGGAAATCCCTTGTTTTGTTGATAACTCAGGCCGTTTGTTGATAAAGTAGGGCGTTTTTTACGTTTCTCGCAGCCCAATGAACACGGGGCTTCAGCCGAAATGCGCATTTTGGGCAATTTGTAGTCCATTGAGAACATCCTGTACTGCCATTCTTTTTTTACCCTGCAATTGTATTTCTAATAGGTTAATATAACCATCCTTAACCGCTACTTTCATCTCCTTTTTACTGGAAAGTATGGTTCCAGGTTTTAGATTATGTTGCTCTAATTGTAGTTCAGTCTTAAAAATTTTAGTAAGTATTTCTTCCTTTTCATTGTACAGAGTGCTCCAAGCACTAGGGTATGGGCTAAGACCTCTAATGAAATCATACACTTTCTTGGCAGGGCGCTCCCAATCTACTTCACAAGTTTCTCTTTGTAATTTGTGCGCCAGTTTTAGGTCTGGCATATCTTTCTGTATGGTGGTCTTAAAATTACCTGCTTTAATTCTTTCAACAGTTTTTAATACTAGTTGTGCACCTAAGGTCATAAGTCTATCATGTAAGGCTTCTGCGTTATCTTCTATATAGATAGGCGCTTCTTCCTGAAGAATAATCGCTCCCGTATCTATTTTTTCATCAATAAAGAATGTAGTGACCCCAGTTTTTGTCTCTCCATTCATTATAGCCCAATTTATAGGTGCAGCACCTCTATATTGCGGTAAAAGAGAAGCATGTAAATTAAAGGTCCCATATTCGGGCATTGCCCATACTTTCTTTGGTAACATTCTAAAGGCTACTACAATTTGAAGGTTAGCCTTTAAATCTTCCAAGTTCCTTAAAAAGGTATCATCTTTAAGATTGGTGGGCTGTAAAATGGTTAATCCTTTTTCTATCGCATACTTTTTAACGGCAGACTCATTTAACTTTCTTCCTCTTCCAGCCGGGCGATCAGGCGCGGTTATAACCCCAACGATATTACATTGTTGCCTAACTAGGGAATCAAGTACACCGACAGCGAAATCCGGTGTTCCCATAAAAATTATTCTTAATTCTTTCATATTATTTTTTAAGTATCCGATTTGCCTAGAGTATTGTTCCCATGAAGGATTTACAAACTTTTAAACCGTATATTGATTTTTTGAATTCAGTTTAATTTTTCCATCTTCCAGTAATTCTTTTAGTACAGCTAAGATAATTTCTGACTCTACATTTAATGATGTTTGCATAGTCCTAGATGATGCGGGGTTCGAGTTCAAGATAGTTAGAATGTCCTTTTGCACGCGCTTTGATAAATCCTGTCCGTTTTCATCTCCTAAACAAACATCGCATAGTCCGCAGGGATGCGTTGTTTTTTCCCCAAAGTATTGTAGTAACTGTATACTTCTACAAGTCCTTCTATTGTCAATGTAAGTCAACATCTGGTGTACATGATAGGTTTTAAGGGCATTCTGTTCTTTTAAACTTCCCGCAAATTTATTTATAGTTAGGTCATCTTCTCGTGGCACTAAAAAAGAAATCTCCAGGTCATTGTGTTTTCCCTTATATGAGATGAGTCCGTCTTCTGAAATTCTTTCTAGAACACGTAATACTTTCTGCTCGCTGACCTGTAGTTTTTTTGATAGTAATATTGTATTTACACTTATTTCGTGCTCAAAAATACCTCCATAGGTCCTTAAAATGGTTCTTATAATTTCTGAGATGGACGTATTCTTTTTTAAATAATCAAAAAGTGTATCCTTGTCCACTATAAATTGAATAGTAGATTTTCTTGAAAATGCCGTTGTCAAAGAGATAACAGAGTTTCTGTCAAGAATATTAAGAGCATTGTAGGCGAGTAA